>DKKP01000311.1 GCA_002455335.1 Anaerolineales bacterium UBA6663
GATCGCGGCGTCGCGGGCGCCGACAGGGCGCCCAGGCTGTCGTGCACGACGGTGCTCAATCGCGCGACCTCGGCCAGCCGGGCCCGACAGGCCGCGCACTGCGCGAGGTGCCGGGCGCCGTCGGCATCGAGCTGCCCGTCGATATGGGCGCGCAGCGCGCCCTCGTCGAGGTGGTTCATCGTCGCTCCCCCTGATCTTCACCCACAGCGCGCCAGCGTGTCTCAAAGGCCGCTTCGGCGCGCGCCAACAGCGTACCCACCGAGCCGGGCGCAACCTTGAGCGCCCCAGCGATCTCCTGATACGAAAACCCCGAATGGCGCAGGATCAAGAGCTGAGCCTCGCGCTCGGGCAATTCCAACAGGATCAGACGGACCCGAGCCTGGGTCTCACGCCGCTCGGCCGCCTCTTCAGGGCCGGGCGCCGCCGTCGTTTCGAGCCACGCGGCGCCTCCGGTCTGCTCATACACCTGACGCCGGCGCCGGGAACGCAGGGCGTTGAACCCAAGGTTCATGGCCACGCGATGCAGCCAGCCGCCTGGGCCCGCCCCGCGGTCACGGGGCGCGCGCCGATACAGCCGCCAGAACGTCTCGAGCGCCAGGTCTTCAGCCTCATCGGGGTCGCCGACAAGCCGGGTCAGGGTCGCGTGGATCTGCGGCCAGTGCGCCTCGAACAGGCGGGCGAAGCCGTCGTCTGAGTTGCCGCCGCCGGCCAGGCCGGGTTGGTCGATGTCGATCGCCATCGTCTATGAAGATAACACCGCCCGGCGCCCTCGTGTGACAAGGCACGGCGGGCGGTCATTCATCGAAGCGGATGATCAGCTTTCCGGCGGAGTCGTAGGTATACAGGGCCGAGAAGGGCGGGGAATCGTTGGTCAGGCCAAGCACCGGAGGGATCAGCGTTGCTAGGTCCTCGACCAGGTCGCGGTTCGCCAGCGCGTCGACAGGCACCCACTCGAGCTGGCCTTCGATCGAGGCGATCACGGCGCGCGTCGCGGCCCAGGCGGTGTAGACGTACAGCCCGATCCCGACCGGGTCGTCGGCCTGGATCACGACCACGCCGCGCAGGCGCAGATCGCCGACCTCGAGGCCCGCCTCCTCGCGCAGCTCGCGGCGGGCGGCCGCGGTCGGGCTCTCGCCGGGNNTCACGCCCTGGTCGGAAGCCGGCATGCGACGGTTATACCCGATTTCGCCTTCGATTGGCGCCGGGGTGTACCGGGCACAACTTCCGGCGCCAACCTGCAACCAGCGCACATGTTCTGCGTATGACTCCTGTGATGCGGCCTTGCTCAAACACGGGCGCACTTGCGCGCTCGGATGTAGAATACAGACATCTGGCCCATTCATGAGGAGCCTTGCAATGACCGACCTGTTCAAAAAGATCACAGATTCGCGCGGCCTGCTCGAAAACCTGGTCTCCAAGATCCCGGGGTTCTCTGGTTACATCGAGAAAGAAGCGCGACGTGAATCCGATCGGTTGCTGCGCAACACGATCGCCAACCGCTACGGCGAACAGCTGAGCCGTGTGCGCGATCTACAAACCCAGCTGTTGACCGGCGGCGGGATCGAGTTCGTCGACGACCTGCAGGACGCGGCCCAACGTCTGACCCGCTTCATTGATATGGTCAAGACAGCGGCCATGGGCTACGGCGGTCTGTTCGATGCCGTCAAGGTTGGCGAGAAGCAGCTCGAGCAACTTTACGCCTTCGATTACACGCTGCTCGACAACGTCAGCCGGGTCGCGGCTGCCGTCGACACGATCGAAGCCGGCCTGAGCGAGACAGCCGGCCTCCCGGCCGCGATCCGCAGCCTGGTCAAGATCGTGGCCGAGTGCAACGACACCTACGAGCGCCGCAAAGAAGTGCTGCTGAGCTAAGCGGCCCGCGTTCAATCGACATCGACGAGTTCACAGGACGATCGCCATGTTCAAAAACCCTTCCGGCCGCATCTTCGACATCATCGATTACCCAAGCATGGGTCAAAACGAAGTCGTCCGTCGCCTGCCCGAGGGCGGCAACGGCAACTTCCGCATCGGCTCGCAGGTGCGCGTCTACGAGGGCCAGGCCGCGGTGTTCTTCCGCGACGGAAAGGCCCTCGACACCTTCGGCCCCGGCCAGCACACGATCACGACAGCCAACGTGCCGTTCTTGATCGACATGATCGGTAAGCTGTTCAACGATCGTTCGCCGTTCGCGGCCGACGTCGTGTTCGTCAACACGCGCGAGTTCCCGGACATGGGCTGGGGCACAAGCCAGCCGATCCTGGTTCGCAACCCCGGCATGGGGCTGGGCGTCGCGCTGCTCAAGGCGCACGGCACGTACGCGTTCCAGATCAGCAACCCGCAGCAGTTCGTGTCGCAGGTGGTCGGCGCGGCCGGCGCGTTCAAGACTGAGCAGATCCAGACCCGCTTCCGCTCGATCTTGCTTTCGAAGCTGCAAGACCTGATCGCCGAGCTCGCCACAAAGGGCGGCAAGTCGGTTCCCGAGCTGATCGCGCTCACTGACGAGATCAGCGCTGGCCTGCTCGCCAAGGCGCAGGAGGACTTCAAGGCCGTTGGCGTGACCCTCAAGCAGGTCTACGCGCAGAGCATCACGCCCGATGAGCGCGGCGCCGAGCAACTGCGCGCGATGGGCATGCTCGATATGGCCACCTACACACAGCTTCAGGCCGCCGACGCGATGCGCGAGGCAGCCAAGAACCCGTCGGGTGGCGCAGGCCTGACCGCCGGCATCGGCGCGGGCATGGGCATCGGCNNGTGCTCGGCGGCGCCCTCCAACAGGGCATGATGAACACAGCCGGGGCCGCCCCCGCGGTCGCAACAGGTGCCGCAGCCGGTGCGGCCGCCGCCGTGCCCGATGTGATGTCGCCCGCCCAGGCCGCCGGCTACCTCCAGGTGACCGAGGCCGACATCATGCAGATGATCACGGCCGGGCAGATCAAGGCCAAGCAGATCGGCAGCCAGTACCGCATCTCCAAATCGGTGCTGGATGACTTCATGAAAAGCTGATCTGGATCGTTGAAACGGACACAAAAAAGAAGGACGGTGGCCATCGCCACCGTCCTTCTTTTTGTGTGCTGTGTCCGATCTATGGCTCGAACACGGTTGTCAGTCGGTTCCCATCCCACTCGAGCCGGAAAAGCCCGCCATCGATCCCCACCCAGGCGCCGCCTGGGAAGAAGACAAGCGGCTCCGGGGGTGAGGCGATGGCGCTTTCCTGGACAAGCCGATAGTTCGCCAGCGGCCGCGTCTCGCCGCTGCTCAGGTCGACCGCGAGGACGTCGATCTCCAACGGCCCGCCCATCTCGGGTGCCGTGCCGTGACGAACGACGATAGCCTGTTCGCCCGGGCCGATCGCAACCGAGAGGTAGGTGGCATCATCGTCCAGGATGGTGCTGCCGCCGAGCGGGTAGGGTTGTCCGGCGCCTAGCTCGACCGACCAGCGCGGCGTGCCCGTTGCCGGGTCGAGCAAGACGAGCGCGCTCGAAGGCGTGCCGCGGTTCTCGGTCTGAAGCACAAGCACGCCCGTCTCGAGCGCGGCCACGGTGCGATAAGCCAGGTCGTCGCTTTCGATCAGCACCCGGCCCGCGCGGGCCCCGGGCTCAACGGCGTAGATCGCTTCGTCGAGCGTGATGTAGGCGCCAACTGTGTTGGCTACGACAGGCAGGACGTCGAGCCCGCCCGTGCCGGCGACCGCGATCCCGTCTCCGCTGGCCGCCGGGTCGTCGAGATCGATCTGCGCCAGACACGTCCCGAAGAACCCGAAGACCGCCAGCATCTGCCGTTCGGCTGGCGCCGGTACAAAGGTCGCATTCGATGTCATCGCATCAGGCAGCCCGCCGGCCCGACACCTTGGCGCGGCGCTGCCGGCTGAGCCATCGGCCGGGTCGACGATGATCAGAGCGCCATCGCCGTCGGCGTCTTCATCGATGAGCACGATCCGCCCGCCGATCACGTCGAAGCCGATCGGGTCTGAGTTCAGCTCGAGCCGCCAGAGCGAATCGCCGCTCTGCAGGTCGAGGCCGTGCACGATCCCGTCGGCCGTCTCGGCCACGACGACGTCGTCGACGATCGCCAGACACGCTGAGCGCCGACAAAACGGCGCGACGTCGCTGAGCGTCGCTCGCCAACGATCCTGACCGGTGGCGCGGTCGACGACCTGCACCACGTCTTCGTTGAGAATAGCCAGCGCGTCGCCGGCGAAGGCCAGTTCGGGGCGGGCGTCGGCTTTGCTGAGCGGGACCAGCCAGTTCGCGACGCCGGTTTGCGGGTCGACGGCCGCGATCACGGCCTGGCTGCTCGACATCGCGTAGGAGACGGCATAAAGCACACGCGGGTCGGCAGGCCCCGGCGCGAAAAGGACCTCGCCGGTCAGGAGCAGATCTTCGAGACTCGCAGCGCCGGTGAGCTCGGTCGGCGCAGGGGTAGCCTGCGGGCGGGGCGTACGCGTCGGCCCAGGGCGGGGCGTGGCCGTCGGCGGGCGTGCGGTGATCGTGGCTGTGGCAGGGCGCTGCGTGACCG
>DKKP01000186.1 GCA_002455335.1 Anaerolineales bacterium UBA6663
GCGTGTACGGCCCCGACTTGATGCGCGGGCTGTGCGCGCGCTCAGCCGAGCGTGGCTTCAGCCAGTTCCTTCTGGGCGGCGGGCCGGGCGTGGCCGAGCAGCTCGCTGAGACCCTGACGACCACGTATCCGGGCCTACCGATCGCGGGCCTGGTCTGTCCGCCGTTTCGCGCGCCGACGGCCGCCGAGGAAGAGTCGCTCATCGAGCGGATCAACGCCTCGCGCGCCGACATCGTCTGGGTCGGCCTGGGCTCGCCCAAGCAGGATCTGTGGATGGAGCGGATGCGGCCACGGCTCGAGGCGCCGCTGCTGGTCGGCGTCGGTGCGGCCTTCGACTTCCTGACCGGGCGCGTGGCACAGGCGCCGACCTGGATGCAACGGAGCGGCCTGGAGTGGGCCTTCAGGCTCGCCACCGAGCCGCGCCGGCTGTGGCGCCGGTACGTGATCTACAACCCGAAGTTCGTTGCCGCCCTGGCTGGCCAGATCCTGCGCGGCCCGCGGCGGCCCTCCGAAAGTTAGAATCTTCGCCCGGATTTGTCAAAGGCGATTTTCGATTTGCCTTTGATTTGCCTGAATCTTGGATGGACCTGTCAGGTCCAAGGTTAGAATCCCCCGCATCGGCACAGCCCTTGCACTCCTGCCAGCGACGATCGCGTGCAAAGGCCGGCCGACTCTACAGTCTGCCGCCGGCGCGCCGAAAACCCTTAGCGGCCCCTGCGCGCTGCGACGCGACAGGCCGGGAGAGCACAGGCGAATGATCGGCGTACAGACTCGGGCCGCCCACACCCAAATCGACTGGCGCTATCTCGGGCGCGAGGCGCTCCTCATCCTGCTCTTCGCCTGGGCGCTGCCCATCGCCGGCGGCATGGACGGCCTGATCTCGTTCCGCGGCCAGGCCGGCTCAGCCATGATCTTCCTGCTGGTCGCCGGCCCCTGGCTGGCGCACCGGGTCTGGACCCGCCGTCGATTGCTCACGACTGGCCTCGAATTTCCGCTCCTCGCGCTCGCCCTCGTCCAATTCGCTTCCGCAGCGTTCGCAGATGCGCCAAGGCTCAGCCTTCCGGCCATTGCCCAAACGCTGGCTTACGCCGTGCTTTTGTTCCTTGTGCTCGACCTCGTCCGGTCGGGCTGGCCGGCCGAACTCATCGAGAAGGCGCTGCTGATCGGCGGAGCCATCGTCGTCGGCCTCGCGCTGCTCGACCTGACGCTGGCTTTCCAAAGCTGGTGGGCGCTCCGCGATCTCCCAGCGCCGCCACCCTTCGAGCACCGGTTGTACGCCGTCGTTGGGGATGCGAATATCCTGGCGGGCTTTGTCAACGTCTTCTGGCCGTTCGCCCTGGCTCGGGCGCTTGCGACGCGAAACCCGCTCACCCGCATGCTGTTGGCGCTGCTGATCGGTGCCGCACTGACCATACAATTCTTCGCATATTCGCGGGGCGCCACGCTCCCGCTGGCCGCCGGTCTCGGCGTCTTCACGCTGGCCTGGGGCGGGTGGGTCTCCGAGCCCCTGCGGCGTCAGGCGCTCCGTGTCTGGCGCTGGCTGGTCGCCAACCCGATCTGGCTGGTCGGGCTCTCGCTGACCGGGGCCGCGCTGGGCGCCGCATTGGGCTGGCGCCTGCTCGTCTCGCGTAACGCCGCCACCCAGGCGCCTGCTGCCGAGGCACGCAGCGTGTTCTGGACCGTGGCCTGGGNNTCTTTATGAACGCGCACAGCCTGCTGTTCAACACGCTGGCCGAGACCGGAGCCCTTGGCCTCGGTGCAGGCCTCGTATTGCTTGTCGTGCTCATGCGCGGGCTGTGGCGCGCTCGCCAGGCCGATACGCTCGCCGGACGCGCTCGCTGGGCAGCGACTGCCGCGGCCTGGTGCGCGTTCCTGGCGCACGGCGTGGTCGACTACCATGTGCGCTATCTGGCCCTGAGCGTCCCACTGCTGGTCGGTGCCGCCCTGGTTTATGCCGAACCGCGCAGCCCGGCGCCACGCCGCACACCCGGCACGTGGCCGGCCTGGCTCCTGACGCCGGTCGCGCTGGTCGTGGCCGCCTTCAGCGGATATCAGCTTGTGGCGCAATTCCGTCTCGAACAGGCGACGTTGGCCGGGCGCGACGGCGACTGGTCGCGCGCCGCCGATCGCGCCGATCTGGCGTTGGCCGCGGATCCCACGTTCAGCCTGTACGCGGCTCAGGCCGGGTACGCCTACGCGCGGCTCGCCGCCACAACTGGCGGAGACAGCGATCGCGATACCGCGATCGCGCACTACATCGCCGCTCTCGAGGCCGGGCCTGCCAACCCCGTCTGGGAGGTCAACCTGGCTGTGCTTCTGCAGGCCGACGATGACCTGCCAGCGGCACTCAAGCACCTGGAGTTCGCGCAGGTCCTCGCACCGAAGTGGGGCCTGCCGGCAATGCTGCGTGGCCTGTGGTCAGAGGGTACCGACGAAGTCGTGGCGCGATCGGCGTTTGCCGAGGCCCTGGCGCGTCAACCGGCTCTTGTGGATTCCGCGATCTGGTCGGGCACGGCATTGCGGCGGGGCGTCCTGGCGCAGTGGTCGGCCAACACGCCCGCCACCTCCGAAGCGCTCGAGTCGCAGATCCAGGCCTTGCTGGCCAATGGGCAACTGCCTGAGGCGCAAAGCCTGATCGAGCGGGCCTGGACGATGAGCCCGTCGAGCCCGTGGGTGTACCGCGCCTGGAGCGCACTGGCCATGGCGCAGGGCGCCCCGACCCTTGGGCAGCGCTATCTCGAAGCCGCCGACTGGCTGCAATCCGTCGATATCCGCGATCGTGTGCAGACGCTGCTGACGCGCGCCGACCAGCTTGCGCTGCGAGGTGATCGACTGGCTGCCGCCGAAACGTACAACGTGGTCTGGGATGCTGCCTCGCAGGTCAGCCCGTACGGGTGGGGCTATCTGGGCTACATCCCGCAGGCCCACTTCATCTTCCAGCGCGACGTCTGGGCGGCCGAGCTTGTGCCGCAGGTCCCTCAGGTCGACTTCGATCGCGGCCTGGCGGCGGCCCTGACCGAGCTCGCGCGAACGGATCCCGAGCTTGCGCCCGCCACGCTCTCGGATCTCGAACGCACGGCGCTCGTGGGGGGAACGCCATGAACGCCGCGACCCTGCGCAGCGCCCCGGCGCGGGCCGGGCTGCTCCTGGCCCTGGCCGCCGGCCTGGGCCTCGCCGCCTATCTGGCCACGTCGGCAGCCGCCGGTTTTCTGGGTTACCCGCTGGATGATGGCTGGATCCATCAGACCTATGCGCGCAATATCGCGCAACGCGGCGAGTTCTCGTTCGTGCCGGGTGTCCCGAGCGCCGGCTCAACCGCGCCGCTCTGGTCGCTGGCCCTGGCGCTTGGCCACGTGTTCAGCGCCGAGCCGCGATTCTGGTCCTACNNGGCCGTGCTCGCCTGGCGGCAGGCTCGGGCCTGGATTGGCAGCGCGCGCTGGGCGCTTGTCGTCGGGCTGGCTGTCGCGCTCGAATGGCACCTCATCTGGGCGGCCGCCTCGGGCATGGAGACCCTGTTGTTCGCGGCGTTGGCGCTGGCGGCGTTGACGCTCCCGGCGCGCCATGGCGAGTGGCTGGGCGCCGTGACCGGGCTTGCGATCGCGACCCGGCCCGATGGTTGGCTGCTTGTGCCGTTCGTCGCAGCACGCGTCGGGCTCGAGGCGCTGACGCTCGACGGCAGCCTGAACTTCAGCGTGTGGCGGCGCGCCGTGCCGCCGTTGACTCGTTTCGGGATTGGACTTGGCCTGACCCTGGTTCCGTATCTGGCGCTCAACCTCAGCCTGAACGGCTCGATCTTCCCCAATACGATGGCGGCGAAGGCCATCGAGCAGGCCTTCCTCTTCGAATTGCCCTGGCTCGAGCGCGCGTTCTGGCACTGCAGTTATCTGCCCGGGGGCTGTGAGCCCGGCCCGCTGCTCCAGCCCTGGGTTGGCGGGCAAGCCCTGTTGTTGCCCGGCCTGTTCGCGTTCATCGTCCAGCGTGTGCGGCGACGCGATTGGGCGGCTCTGATCCCGGCGGCCTGGGCGCTGGCCCTGCTTTGCGCCTACGCGTATCGGCTGCCGATCATCTATCAACATGGCCGCTATCAAATCCCGACGATCCCAATGCTGTTGATCACGGCGCTGGCCGGCATGGCGGGTGTGGTCAAGCTCGACAGCCAGAGCCTGATCCCGCGGGTGCTGAGCCGCGTGTGGGTCATCGGCGGTCTGGCCAGTCTTGCAGTCTTCAATCTGCTCGGCGCCCGCACGTACGCGCGTGACGTGGCCTTCATCGAAACCGAGATGGTGGCCGGCGCGCTCTGGATCCGAGACAACACGCCGCCGGATGCGATCGTGGCCGCGCACGACATCGGCGCGTTGGGTTATCTCAGCGGGCGGCACATCCGCGACCTGGCGGGCCTGGTCGATCCTGAGGTGATCCCGCTGCTCACGGACGAAGGCAAGCTGATGCAGTGGATGGACACGGTCGGAGTCGGCTACGTGATGACCATGGAGCGGTTCACGCCGCGGATCGTGGCCGAGCACCCCGAGGCCGTCCTCTACGTCAGCCCGCACGACGTCTCGTCAGGCCTCGGCTATGACCGCACGCTGATCCTGCGCTGGGGCTCGGGAGAAACGCCGTGAATGCACAGGCGGTCAACTTTGGCAAGGTCGATGGCGTACGGGCGACTCAGCCGGCTGTGGTCTATGCCGCGCTCTTCGCCGTGGGGCTCGCCCTCAACCTCGTCGTGGCTGCGACGACGGCGACGCCGCCGGTCATGGACTCGTACGAGTATTTCAACGGCGCCTGGCTCCTCGCTCGCGGCGCCGGTCTTGAAGCGCCCTACGTGTGGAACTACCTCGACGGCGCCCAGGGCCTGCCGACCGCGAATTTCACCTACTGGATGCCCTTGCCGGCGTTGATCGCGGCGCCGTTTGTCTGGCTGGCCGGGCCGACGGCGCCCAACCCGGCCCTGCAGCCGGAGTTGTTGTTCTGGGCCTCGCTGCCGATGGCGGCGCTCGGCGCTCTGGTGCCCGTGCTCGCCGCCGCAACGGCCTG
>DKKP01000170.1 GCA_002455335.1 Anaerolineales bacterium UBA6663
CAGCACCTGGCGAACATGGCCGTTGAGCTCAAGGCCCTTGTCGGTCGCTTCCGCCTCTCGTCCGGCGACTCGCGCGCCGAGTACCTGAACAACGTCGAGACCTTCAAGAAGGCGCACCTCAACTGGCTCAAGAAGGCCGACGACATGTTGTCGGGCCGGATGCCCGTGACCGGTGACGCCATCCCGAGCCACACCGAGTGCTCGTTCGGGAAGTGGTACTACGGCATCGGCGCCGTCGAGTTCGGCGCGCTGCCCGAGTACAAGTCGATCGCGACCAGCCATCAGTCCTTCCACAACGCGCTGTTCACCCTGGTGAAGGCGCTCAAGGGCGGGCAGGGCGAGACGGCCCGGTCGGCGAAGCGCGACATGGAACGCCTGTCGAGCTTCTTGATCCACGAGCTCGACGCGCTCGAGCGACGGATCATGCAGAGCGGCGATGCCGCCCCGAGCGCCACCACCCAGGTGCGCGTGCAGGCGACGAAGGGGCAGGCGATCTACGCCGGTCACTGATCGCCTGACATCTGAAACGTGATCGTTGTGAAGGGCCACGGGCCCGGGCGCACGCCCGACTCGTGGCCCTTTCGGTTTGGCGCTGGCGACTCAAGACGCAATGATCAGGGCGCACACTCGGCCAACCGCGCCGTTTCGGAAAATCGCATAAAGATGAGCGCAGCCCGGGAACTTTTGCCCCCGGTTTATAGACGCTGGGACGTAGCCGGGCCTACAGTGGGGTGATCGTGCCGACGGGCGGGCCTCGAGCCGCCTGACGGTGGAAGATAAGGGCCTATGTCACGCTTTCTTGTGGTCGATGATGAGCCGGATCTGCGCAGCTATATCGCCGATGAGCTGAGCGACGATGGTCACCAGGTCGATACCGCCGCAGACGGGGTCGAAGCCGTCATGCGCGTGATCGATGGCGGCGTCGATGCGGTGGTGATGGACATCCGCATGCCGCGCCTCGATGGCCTCAACGCGCTGCGTATCCTGCGCCGGCTGTCGCCGTCGTTGCCTGTGGTGATGTTCACCGGCCAGGCCGGTCAGGGCGACATGCTCGAGACAACGCGTCTGGGCGCGGTCACCTGCCTGCTCAAGCCCGTCAACATCGACAGGCTCAAAGAGATCCTTGTGCAATCAGTGAATCGCAAGAAGATAGCGGCCTGACCTGATCCTGTCGGTTCGGTGAGACGGCTCTGAATGAGTCTGCGGAGGGTTCCATGTTCGCAAACCTCAAAATCGGCGCGAGGCTCTATGGCCTCATCGGTGCGTTTGCTCTCGCCATGACGACGTTTGGCGGCTTGGCCTTCTACACGCTCTCGCAGGTCGAGGTCGGCGGACCGATCTACGGTGAGATCGTCGAGGGCAAAGATCTTGTCGCCGACATCCTACCGCCTCCCGCCTACCTCATCGAGACCTATTACCACATCGTCGATCTGGAGACCCAGGTCGTCGCGGGCGCGCCCATCACCGCCATGCAGGAGCACATTGACGCGCTGTCGCGGCTTGAGGATGAGTACGCGGCGCGGATCGTGTTCTGGGAGGCGAACCTGGCCGACGAGAACGGCCTGCGCCAGGCGATGCTCGAGGACGCCCGTCTCCCGGCCGAACAACTCTTTGCTGTGACACAGGCCGAGTTCATCCCCGCAGTCCTGGCGGGTGATGCCGAGGAGGCGATCCGCATCCGCCACGAGCAGATCGAGCCGCTTTACGTTGAGCATCGAGCTGCCGTGGATGATGTCGTCGTGCGCACCAACGAGCGCAATGCCCAGATCGAGGCTCAAACCCAAAATCAGATCCTCACGATGACCGTTGCCATGGTCGTCGTGGCGAGCCTGGCCATGGTCGTCGGCCTGGTCTTCGGGGTGCTGATCGTGCGCTCGATCCGTGGGCCTGTGGAGCTGCTGAAGGGCGTGGCCGAGCGGATCGCTGTGGGTGACGTGAACCAGACGATCGCGCTGCAGAGCAAGGACGAGCTCGGACAGTTGGCTGAGTCGTTCCGGGGCATGATCGCGTACTTGAAGGAGATGGCGGGCGCGGCCGACCAGCTGTCGACGGGCGACCTGACGGTTGAGGTGACGCCGCGGTCGGAAGGCGACCAGCTCGGGCTGAGCCTGCATACGATGGTGGCCAGCTTGCGGGATCTGGCGCGGTCGCTGGCCTCGAACGCCGAGCAGGTGGCGTCGGCGTCGGAGCAGATGGCGCAGGCCTCGGAGCAGGCCGGGCAGGCGACCGAGCAGATCGCTGTGACGATGCAGCAGGTGGCGCGTGGGTCGACGCAGCAGGCGGCGTCGATCACGGCGACGGCGAGCTCGGTGGAGGAGATGCGGCGCGCGATCGACAGCGTGGCGCACGGGTCGCAGGAGCAGGCGACGGCGATCGGGACGACGTCGGAGGCGATGAGCCGGCTGTCGACCGCGGTCGGAGACATCCGGCGGTCGGCGAGCGCGCAGGCACAGAGCATGCACCGCGCGGCCGAGATGCGCGACGAGTTGGCGGACACGCTGCATCAGGTGGCGCAGGCGACGGATGCGGTGGTGTCGGAGGCGCTGAGCAGCGCGAAGGCGGCGGACGAGGGGATCAAGTTTGCGGTGCAGACGATGGACGGGATGCAGCGCGTGAACGACACGACCGAGCAGCTGGCCGGGCGGGTGCGAGACCTGGGGCGGCGGTCGGGCCAGATCGGGACGATCGTGGAGACGATCGATGACATTGCGTCGCAGACGAACCTGCTGGCGTTGAACGCGGCGATCGAGGCGGCGCGTGCGGGCGAGCACGGGAAGGGGTTCGCGGTGGTGGCGGACGAGGTGCGGAAGCTGGCGGAGCGGTCGGCGCAGGCGACGAAGGAGATCGGGGAGCTGGTGCGTGCGGTGCAGCAGGGAGCGAACGAGGTTGGGGAGGCGATGCACCAGGCCGGGGCGGATGTGACGAGCGCGCGGCAGCTGACGGAGCAGGCGGGAGCGGCGTTCGAGACGTTGGCGGAGGGGGCGAAGGCGTCGGCGGAGCGCGCGCGGGGGGTGAAGAGCGCGGTGCAGAGCATGAGTGCGGCGAGCACGGGGCTCGAGAACGCGGTGGCTGAGGCAGCGGAGTTGGCGGAGCAGAACGGGCGGTCGGCGGAGCAGATGGCTGCGCTGAGCGAGCACGTGGTGGGGAGCCTGGACAGCCTGAGCGGGGTGGTGGAGGAGAACACGGCGGCGACGGAGGAGATGTCGGCGTCGGCGACTGAGGTGACGGGGTCGATCGAGAGCATCGCGTCGGTGAGCGAGGAGAACTCGGCGGCGGTGGAGGAGGTGTCGGCGTCGGCGGAGGAGATGACGGCCCAGGTGGAGGAGGTGTCGGCGTCGGCCCAGCACCTGGCGAACATGGCCGT
>DKKP01000397.1 GCA_002455335.1 Anaerolineales bacterium UBA6663
GTCTTCGACAACGTCGCCTTTGGATTGCGGATGCAGCGCCTCGCGCCAGAGACGATCCACGAGCGGGTTGGCGCGACGCTCGAGATGGTCGGGCTCGCCGGTTACGAGCGGCGCTCCATCCCCACGCTCTCCGGCGGCGAGCAACAGCNNGTCACCCACGACCAGGCCGAGGCCTTCGCGCTGGCCGACCGCGTGGCTGTCATGCGCGCCGGCCGGATCGAACAACTGGGCTCGCCGGAGCAACTGGTGCGTGAACCGACCAACGCGTTTGTGGCCGACTTCCTTGGGTTGGGCACGCTGGTGCCGGCACGGTTGGTCGGGCCCGGGAAGGCCCAGACCGATTGGGGCATCTGGCCTGTGGAGCTCGGCACCAGGCCCGGATCCGTGGGCCAGGTCCTGATCCGTCTGGACGCTGCCACCCCGGACCACGCCCAGGGATCTGATCCGCGCGTGCGGGGCCGTGTGATCGACCAGGTCATCCAGCCGGTCGGGAGCCGGATCAGCGTGGCTTTCGAGTCGGCGAATTCGACCCACACGCTCGCCGTCGTCGTGCCGACGGCTTCGGCGCCCCGAACANNGAGCCGATCACGCTGGCGCTCGACCCGACACGGCTGCTCTTCGTCTCGGAGGCGGACGAAGACGCCGATCGTCAACGGACCGGCAGCGACCTAGTATCCGAACCAGAGTCCCACGTGCAGACATAGCCGGGTTCGAACGGACCTTCGTCGAATCGTTCTTCGCAGGTCAAGACAAAGTCGACGTTTGTCGGGCCGTCGACGCGCACGATTTGTCTCAGGATTCGATCCGAAAGGTCCTGGGAAAGCGCAATCGCCGGGTTGGACGCATCCCAGAAGCACTTCCAGGGCCCGAGTTCGCACGCCACTGTTGCGCCCGTGATCTCGGCGGTCGGGTCTTGAGCCTGAGCCGCGCGGATCAACTCCGAGGCCGTGCCTGACTCGATGAACGGCAACTGTCGGGCCTGCGCGTCGGCGCCGATCCACACCACAAGCCCGGAGACCAGGCAGACTGTGGTCACCCCCACAAGGACGGCTGCTGAACAAGCAATCGGGCGCCACGGGATAGTGCGCATGGTAGCCTTTCGACCTTCTTGCTTCCGTTAGGACGCAGGGACGACGACACCCCACTAGACTCGCATCACGCCGACGCCCTGGACGGTTGACCCTCGCGATACTCGCGCGGCGTCATCCCTGACCACTTCTTGAACGCCTTACTGAACGCGCTGGGCTCCGAAAAACCCAGGAGATACGTGATCTGTTCGACCGAATACCGATCGCGCAGGTATTGGCGCGCCATCCGGTGCCGGATGTCTCTGTGCAGATCGCTGAACACGGCGCCTTCGCTGGCCAGCCGGTTTTGCAAGGTGCGGACGCTGACCGCCATGGCCCTGGCCACCTTGTCGATGGACAGCCCGTCGTCATCAAGCCGCGAAAGGATGAGCCGCGTCACGGCGCGCGTGTGCTCGTTCTGCCGAGCGATATCGGCCATCGCGTCCTGGGCGAATTGCTCGAACCGGGCCAGGAGCGCCGGGTTGGCCAGCGGGATCGGGATGTTGCCCAGATCCCAGGCCAATGACATGGAGGTCTGTCTTCGTCCGAAGTGAACGGGACACCGGAAGACGCGTTCGTACTCATCCCGCCGCCGAGGCTCAGGGTAGATGAAGGTCACCTCGAGCGGGCTCACGTCGCGCCCCGTGAGGATGCGCATCATCCGTACGCTGCTGGAGAGCGTTGATTCATAGCAATGACGGGACTGTGCCGGCACGTTCGGGGGCGTATCGAAGACGACCTTGACCTTTCCCAGGCCGATCTCGGTCTTCGTCTCGATCATGTTTCCGATGATCCGTGAGTAGCGCCCGGCCTTCTCAGAGGCCTCGCCCAGCGTCTTGCAGTTCATCATCACGTAACCCAGGATCGACCAGCTGCCGGCCTCGGCGTACTCGCCCATATGCAGGCCGAAACAGGGGTCGGCCGTGTAGTCCGCGGCCTCATCCTGAATGCGGAGATAGGTCTCGACCGGGATGCGCGCATCGGGCGAGCGAAACGGCGCCGGATCGTAGCCAAGCGAGCGCAGGAACGCGTCGCTGTCGACCTTCAGCGCCTCCAAATAGCGAAACAGCTGCGACAGGAGCGTGACCGAGATCGTGATGGGTTCAGAAGCAACCGACATGGCGCCATGATACGGCAGGGCTGCTTCCATCAGTAGGGCCAAACATCAGCGGTGTGTCGGTGCACCGCCCCGCAGCAGACAACGTCGATCGACTTTGGTTGAATCCACAACGGGCTTCGAGCGCATCCCGATGCGTGGTTCGACCGGGATTCTGCGCCAATCGTCATTGAAGCGCGCGCCCTATCAGCTAAGATCAATTTGTGACCCCGTCGCTCCCCATTCCCTATCGCCTGACGTCTATCGCTGCCACTTTCACTGCGCTCATGACCGTGATCGCCTTTGCGCTGGCGCTCATCGCTGTGCCGATCTCGGGCGCGAACTGCCCGGCCGGCTGCGTCGCTTACCCCTATCTCGACACCCTGGGGCAATTCCCCAGGGATTTTCTCTGGATGGGGCCGGCCATGTTGCTGATCCTGGGCTACACCGTGTTGATCACGGCGCTGCACGCCGCTGCCATAGGGGATGCGCGCGTCTACAGCCAGATCGCGTTGTCGATTGCACTGATCAGCGCCACGATCCTCCTCGCTGACTATTTCATCCAGTTGTCGGTTGTGCCGGTCAGCCTCAGCAACGGCGAGACGCATGGCCTGCCCTTGCTGATCCAGTACAACCCGCACGGCGTGTTCCTGGTCCTTGAGGAGTTGGGATACCTGCTGATGAGCCTGTCATTCCCGTTCGCAGGGCTCGCCATCCCGTCGCGATCGCGGCTGGCCCGGGTCGCGCGGTGGATCTTCATCGCCGCATTCGGGTTGGTGGTGCTCGCGTTTGTTGTGGTTTCGATGCTGCATGGCCTTGAGCGGCTCGACCGGTTCGAGGTGCTGGCGATCTCCATCGACTGGCTGACCCTGATCGTCAACGGGATATTGCTGGGATTGCTTTTTGGGCGCCCAGTCGAACCGAAGCCGCGATTGGCTACGGCGTAATGGCGCCGTATCAGGGCTGACATTTCTTTCGAGGTTACATCGATATGGGGAACTACTCGACCTACCTGCTTCCGGCCATCGCCTTCGTCCTGACGGTGGGCACCGGGATCTGGCTCAGCCGACTGGGCAAGCCCCTGAACGGCGTGCTCTTCACCATGCATAAGCTCATCG
>DKKP01000067.1:0-13481 GCA_002455335.1 Anaerolineales bacterium UBA6663
GATGATCAACGTCTGATGCGCGATGGGCTGCGCACGCTGCTCGAGCTCGAGGACGACATCGATGTCGTCGGCGAGGCGGGCGATGGCCAGGCCGCGCTCGAGGCCTACGAACAACTCAGGCCCGATCTGGTGCTGATGGACATCCGCATGCCGGTGATGAACGGGGTCGAGGCGACGCGGCGCCTGATGGCGCACGAGCCAGAGGCGCGTGTGATCATCCTGACGACGTTCGACGACGACGCCAGCGTCTTCGACGGGCTGCGCGCCGGCGCGCGCGGTTATTTGTTGAAGGATCTCTCGGGGGCCGAGCTTGCGGAAGCGATCCGCACCGTGATGGCCGGGGGCGCGCTCATCGAGCCCTCGGTGGCGCGCAAGGTCTTTGCCGAGTTCGCGCGCCTCGCGCCGGCCGCGAAGCCCGCCGATCTGCCCGAGCCGCTGTCCGAGCGCGAGCTCGGCATTCTGCGCCTGGTGGCCGACGGCCTGAGCAATAAGGAGATCGCGCTCAAGCTCAGCCTCGCCGAGGGCACGGTCAAGAACTACGTCACGAACGTCCTCGCCAAGATCGACGCGCGCGACCGCACTCAGGCGGCGCTAAAAGCGCGTGAGCTGGGACTGCTGTAGGCGGGGAGCGGGGAGGATGGAGCGGAGTGCGTGAAGCGTGGTGTGTGAGGTGTGGCGCGATGAAGGACTGCGCTCAACGCGCCACGCCCTTCGCCCTACGCGCCACGCCCCGTCGCTGCTTCCACAAAACTGACGAACAGCCGCTTCATCTCCGGGATCGCCTGCAAGTTCTCCGGATGCCACTGCACACCGACGAAATAAGGGTGCCCGGGTAGCTCGATGCCCTCGATCACGCCATCCGGCGCGCGCGCCACAACCTCGAGACCGGGCGCGACGTCGCGGGCCGCTTGATGGTGCCGACTGTTGACGCGGGCGATCGGTGTGCCCAGGATCGCGGCCAGCCGCGAGCCCTCACTGATCTGAACTTCATGCGCCAGGTTCTCGCGCGGCGCGTCACGCAGCGAGAAGCTGTGGCGCAGCGCATCCGGAAGCTGGCTGGGGATGTCCTGGATCAGCGTGCCGCCCAGCGCGACGTTGAGCACCTGAACCCCACGACACACGGCCAGCAACGGCAGCCCGGTGTCGGCCGCGTCACGGATCAGCGCGATCTCGAGCGCATCCCGCAATGGATCGACGTCGTCGGCGAGCTTCGGGTGCGGATCCTCGCCATAGAGCGCCGGATCGATATCGCCGCCGCCCGGCAGCAGCAGGCCATCGAGCCGCGCTGCCAGGGCGCGTCGATCGTCTTCGGCGAGCCCAAGCGGGATGATGACGGGCAGCGCGCCCGCGCCGATCAGGGCCTCGACATACGTGCGCAACAAGCCGTGTACGTCCTGGTTGGGAAGGGGCGAATAGCCGGAGGCGAATCGCTCGCCGGTCACGCCGATCAGGGGTTTGCGCATGGAGCCTCACAAACAAAAACGCGGCCGACGAGTTTCGCCGGCCGCGTTTGATTAAGCCGAAACCTTATGCGTCAACGCGCGCCTTTTCCTTCAGGCGGGCAGCCTTGCCGCGCAGATCGCGCAGGAAGTACAGCTGTGCGCGGCGCACGCGGGAGCTGCGGAACACATCAACCTTCTCGATGCGCGGCGAGCGCAGCAAGAAAGTTCGCTCGACGCCCACACCATGCGAGGCGATGCGCCGCACGGTGAAGTTCGCCTGGTTCCCGCCTTTGCGCACACGGATCACGATGCCCCGGAACTCCTGGATGCGTTCCTTGTTGCCTTCGCGGATCTTCACGTGCACGGAGATGTTGTCGCCGGGCTGCAGATACGGGATGGTCTTGTTGCGCGGCGCTTCAACGGCTTTGATTAAGTCTGGCATGACACACGCTCACTCTCTGGGCAAACGAAACCGCCCACAACCCAGGGCGGCCAAGCCAGAAGAGTATACCAGATGGGTGGGAGTCGATCAAGGGTAGAGAATCGACTGGAAATGTGGTGCGGGAGTGGCGAGCGCGGGAGCGATCGAGCCCTAAGCCTGACCGCACTACGCCCCCCGCTCCCCGGCCAACAACGGCAGGGCCAGAAACAGCGTCGCCAGGGTCTTTGAATCGCGAATCGCGCCGCTGCGGGCCAGTTCCAGGGCCTCGGCCACCGGCACGCGCACGACCTCGATCACTTCGTCCTCGTCCTGCTCGAGGGCGTCGGGCGTAAACCCGGTCGCCAGGAAGGCGTGCATCAACTCGGTCGAGTACCCGGGCGCCAGCCAGAAGCTGCCGAGCGACGTCAGGGTCGCCGCCCGCTGGCCGATCTCCTCCTGCAATTCGCGCCCGGCCGCGATCACCGGGTCCTCGCCGGCGTTGAGCGTGCCGGCCGGGAGTTCGAGCAGCATCGCCTCGGCCGAGTGTCGGTACTGGCGCACGAACCAGATTTGTCCGTCTTCGACAGGCAACATGGTCACAGCCGCGCTGTGCACCACCGTCTCGATCCGATGGCGGCGGCCCGGCGCGTACTCGACATCGTCAACGCGCACGCCAAAGGCGCGGCCCGTGAAGGGGGTCTCCGAGGCATGGACACGCGGGGTCATCGTCAGGCTCCTGAAAAGGGCACGGGCGACGCATGCGTCGCCCGTGCCGTTCGATGGTGCGGATGCACGCTTACGGGAAGCGGATCACCTGTCCGACCTGGATCTGGTAGGGCCAGGCGATGTTGTTCGCGGCGGCCAGCTGCTCGGTGGTCAGGCCGCAGTTGTACGCCAGACGGAACAGGTTGTCGCCGGTGCGCACGACATATTGGCCCGTGCAGGCCGCATTCACCGGGGCCGTCGTGGGCACAGGGGTCGCGGCAGCCGGCGGTTGCGCGACAGCGCCGGTCGGGATCGCGATCTGCTGGCCGACGCTCAGGTTCGCGAGATCAACGCCCGGGTTAGCCGCTCGCAATGCGTCGAGCGAGACCCCGCATTTCTCCGAGATCCGCAGCGCCCAATCGCCGCTCTGCACCACATACGGGCTGGCGCACAGTGCACCGCCGCTGGCTACCGTGCCCAGATCCGCCGTCGGCGCTGCAGTTGGCGCTTCGACGACAGCCGTGGGAAGCGCCGTCGGCAACGCGTTCGGGTCGAAAGGCACCGCAGTAGCCACCGGCTCACCACCCGCCGCTGCGGTTTGCGTGATCGCGAGCAGGGTGCTCAGGGCCTCGAAGGTGGGGTTGCCGTCTTTGGGATCGCTGCCGTCCACCGACAGACCGCCATCCAGCGCATCGGTTGGGATCGGGGTGCTGGCCGGCCGCGCGCACGCGGAGAGCACAACAGCAGCCATGACCAGTACGGCCATCAGGCTGTATCGTTTCGACATGACAGGCCTCCTTGAACGACCTCAGTTATAGATCACATTGCGCGGCCCCGCAACACGCGTATCGCGCCGTGCGCACGGGCAAGTTGTCAGCGTGGGATTCTCAGCCGCACAATCCCTTGCATAAACGCACTGACACCTCGTGCGTGTACACGTCGCGCTCAGTCCGACCAAGCCCAGAGACCGGCCACGAGTTCTTGGTGGAGCAACTCGGCCAACTCGCCCGGGCGATGGGCGTGGATGTCGTGATCGGTGTCGGCGAACCAAACTGTGCGGCTGCGAGCCAGCCCCGCTTCGGCGACGGCGACCATGCGCTCGGCCCGGGCCTGATCGCCCGCTGGGCTGCGTTCGGCCGGGCAAATCAGCACAGGGGCCGTGACCCTCGCATAGAGCGTTGTCGGGTCTTGTTCCCAGAGCGCGCGCACGATCTGCATGTGCCGTTCGAGCGTCAGGTTGGCGCGCAAGCCGCCGTCTGGCAGGGTGGCGAAGTTGCCCAGCACTGCCTCGATCGACTCGGGGCTCCAGTCGGGGTGCCCGGCCTGGATCCGCTCACGGAGGTGTTCGGGTCGGATGCCGTAGAGTTGAGGCGGGCGGAGACGATCCGCCACGGCTTCCCAGTCGTCGCCCAGGCTGGCGCGGACGTTGAGAAAGCCGCCATCGATGAAGGCCAGGCCGCGCGCCGCCGTGGGATGCTCGGCGCCGAACGCCAGCACGACGTTGCCGCCCCACGATTGTCCTGCAAGCACAGGGGGTTCGGTCAGGCCAAGGGCGGCGATCAACTGATGCAGATCGGCCACAAAGGTCGCGAAATCGTAAGACCCATCTGGCTTATCGCTCAAGCCGTGGCCCCGCTGATCGACCGCGAGCGCGCGGTGGCCCAGGGTCGCCAGCCGCTCGGCGACGCCCGCCCAGAGCAGGCTGTTGCTGGCCAGTCCATGTAAAAGGATGAAAACCGGCTCGGAACCGGGCCAGTCGCGCACAGACAGGGCGATGTCGCCGACGTTCACGCGGTATAGTTGTGATGCAACGTTGCCCATGTCGGTCCGTCAGCCATCCCTGAAAACGTGTTTTGATCTCCGGGGAGCATATCACGCGGTTACGACAAGCGGCGTCGCGGAACACCAGGCGATGACCTCTTACGGCGAATTGGTGATCATGGGCTCGGGCGAGATGGCGGATTCGATGGCCGAAGTCCATCGAGCCCTCCTGGCGACGCATCCAGACCCCAGGCCGGTCTTCCTCAACAGCCCCGCCGGGTTCGAGCTCAACCTCGACGGAATCAACCGCAAGGCGGCAGCCTATTTCGAGCGCAATTTCGGGCTCAAGCTCTCTGTGGCGGATCTACCCGGGCCGCAGGCGACGCCGGCTCAGATCGCAGCAGCCCTTACGGCGATCCGCGCCGGCAACTACCTGTTCGCCGGTCCGGGCAGCCCAACCTACGCCCTGCGGGTCTGGCGCAATAGCCCGGTCTTTGCGGCTGTCCTCGAACGCTGGCGCGAAGGCGCGACCCTGCTCTTCTCGTCGGCCGCTGCCCTGACGCTTGGGGCGCACACCATCCCGGTATACGAAATCTACAAGGTCGGGTCCGATGCGCACTGGCTGTCAGGCCTCGATGTGCTCGGCGAGCTCGGTCTGCAGGCCGCAGTCGTTCCGCACTGGAATAACCGCAGTGGCGATCAGCATGACACGCGGTTTTGTTTCATGGGCGCGCCTCGGTTACGGCAACTCGAATCCCAATTGCCGCCGGAAGCCCTGCTGCTTGGCGTCGACGAGTACACGGCCGTGCGCATCCGCCCGACCTCCGGCAGCGGCGATGTGCTCGGCGTTGGCACGGTGACGGTTCATGCCCATGGTGCGGCGCATGTTTTTGCGCGGGGCGAGGCGTTTACGCTGGGCGCCTGGCGCGCTCTGAATACCTCGACCTCGGCGATGCCCGAGATCGAGAGCGAGGCGGTCGAGTCCGAAGGGCCGTCGTCGTCGCCCGACGACATCGGGCTCATGCGTGAACGCGCCGAGCGCGCCCTGAGCGCCGGGGCTTATTCGGAGGCGGTCGAGTCGCTCGTGGGGCTGAGCCTGGTTTGCCAGGCCGGTCTCGAGCAGGGCGTGCTCGATCGCGCGGATCGCGCCGCGCAGGCGCTGGCCACGCTGCTCCCGAGGCTGGCCCAGGTGCAGCCGGCTGCCGTGGAGGATCCTACGCCGGCGTTGATGGATTTGATGTTGAAGATGCGGGCCCAGTTGCGTGCTGCAAAGCAATGGGGGGTCGCCGATGAGTTGCGCGATGGGCTGACCGCGCTCGGCTATCGCATCAGCGACACGCCCGACGGAGCGATCTGGCAAAGAATTGGGTGATCGAGTGAATGGGTCATTGGATGATTGACGCTAGAGCGCGGTCGAACGATCACCCAATCACTCACTTCTCAAAATATGCGTGACGATCGTGGCGCCTGAGCCGCCGATGTTCTGGGCCATGCCGATGCGAGCGCCGTCGACCTGCGTGCCAGCGGCAGTGCCCCGAAGCTGTTCCACCAACTCACACACCTGATAAACGCCGGTGGCGCCGACGGGATGCCCGCGTGCCTTCAACCCGCCGCGGGTCGCGATCGGCACGCGCCCGGTGGGCACGATCTCGCCATCGAGCGCCAGCCGCGGCCCCTGGCCGCGCTCGGCGAAGCCGCAGGCCTCGAGTGAGAGCGCGGCCATGATCGAAAACGCGTCGTGTAATTCGAAGACGTCGATCTCGGCCGGCCCGACGCCGGCCTGCGAATAGGCTTTGCGCGCCGAGAGCTCGGCGGCCGAAAGCCAGAGCGGGTCGCGTCTGTCGTGGATCGCCAGCGTATCGGTGGCCGAGGCCGAACCCGCGATGAGGATTCGTGGGCGACCGTTTGCCGAGACCTGCCCGGCCGGCACGATCAGCACCGCCGCGGCGCCGTCGCCGGTCGGCGAGGCGTCGAGCAGGTTGATCGGCTCGGCGACCATGCGGGCCTTTTTGTAGGCGCGTGCATCGACCTTTTCGTGCAGACGGGCGAACGGGTTGTGCATGGCGTTGCCGTGCGCATTGATCGCGAACGGCGCGAAGTCGTCCTTGGTCCAGCCATACTCGTGAAGGTAGCGCTGCATCACGAGCGCATTGAGCGCCACGAACGAGACGCCCTGCGCGGCCTCCCAGTCGGAGTCGGCAGCTGTGGCCAGCCCGCCCGTGGTGGTGGCTGGCACGGTGTCGGTCATTTTCTCGACGCCGACGGCCAGGGCGCTGTCCATGACGCCCGAGGCCACGGCCATCAGCGCCTGGCGCACGGCGGCGCCGCCCGACCCGCAGGCCGCCTCGATCTTGACGGCCTCGGCGCCGCGCAGGCCGACCCAGTCGCTGAGCATCGCACCCAGGTTCTCCTGGCGGTTGAGCGTGCCCGAGAGCATATTGCCGATGAACAGGCCGTCGACGGCCTCCCGACCGGCGTCGGCCAGGGCGGCCAACACCGCCTCGCCCGCAAGCACCTTGATCGATTGATCCCAGTGTTCCGAGATCGTTGTCATCCCGATCCCGATAATGGCTACTGAACGCATACCCTCAACCCTACCTCCCGGCTGCCCTCAAAAGCTCTCAGCCGGCCATCAAGCACCCGTTTTCGACATAATCGACGAGCAAGGGTTGTTCCGATGGCCAGTTGAATCCTGACCTCGGCGCAGGCCCATCACGTCGAACCAATCCTGGAGCGCATTGTAACGTGTGTGCTACCCTTGGGACCATGACCATCAAACGCTGGGCGGTCCTGGCGGACATCCACGGCAATCGTCTGGCGCTTGAGGCTGTGATTGCGGATCTCGACCGGGAATCCGCGCGCCAACCGCTGGACGGGGTCATCAACCTCGGCGACCACCTCTCAGGCCCGCTCTGGCCGGCCGAGACGTTGGCGCTTGTGATGCGCCAGAAGTGGATCCACCTCTCGGGGAACCATGATCGTCAACTGGCTCAGCTCGAGGTGGAGGCGATGGGTGCCTCGGATCGATATGCCCGTGCGCGGCTGACCACCGCCGACCTGACCTGGCTGCGTGCGTTGCCTCGGCGGGTGTCGATTGAGGACGAAATCCTGGCCTTTCACGGGACACCAGAGGACGATTGCGGCTATCTGCTCGAGACCGTCGTCGGCGGGCGGGCGCAATTGGCGTCGACGGCCGAGATCGAGGCCCGATTGGGGCGCTGGCGCGCGCCGCTGATGCTCTGCGCTCACACCCATCAACCCCGGGTTATCACGCTGGGCGAGGGCAGGTTGGTCGTCAACCCGGGCAGCGTCGGCCTGCCGGCCTACGAGACTGACGATCCTGTGCCACACATCGCCGAAACCGGCTGCGTGCATGCGCGCTATGCGGTGGTCGAGCAGACGGCCTCTGGGTGGCGTGTTGCGTTGCAGGCTGTGTCGTACGACCATCTGGCGGCGGCCCGCCAGGCCGCGGCGAACGGTCGACCCGACTGGGAGATCGCCCTGCGTACCGGGCGGATGGCTGCGCCCGCCTGACAGTCGTTATGACGCTTCGCCAGGCCGCGTCGTCGTCGCCTGACGGAGCGTTTCGAGCAGTTGCGGGGCCTCGGCCGGGCTGAAGCTCTGGTAGCCGTTCGAGCGCAGGACCTCGCGGATGCGGGCCCGATCGGGGGCGCCGTCCGGCGTTTGATACCCCAACGACTGCGCCTGAGCGTAGAACTCATCCAGCTCGCGCGCGGTCGAGCGTGGCTGGGTGCGCGCGCCTGCGCGCGGCGCCTCGGCAGAGAGTTCACGCTGCGCGTCAAGCTCCGCCAGCTGGGTCTCATCCTGCACGCCACCCCCGGCGCCGCTCAGATGCCCGGTATAGCCAAGGATCGTCTCGGCCGGGAAACTCCGCAACACCTTGCCGCTCGGCAGTTCCTGGCCCAGCGCGCCCTGCACCTTGGTGACCTGACACTCCCAGACGCCTTCAGGCGTGTTGCGCATCCTAAACGATAGATTCATGTCATACTCGAGCCCCTTGAGCGCATCGGGGGCCTCACCGACTTTGAAGATCCTGTCTTTCTGGCGCGGATCCTCGGCGTATTTATCCTGCAGCCGCGCGGTGTAGATCATGTACTTGATCGGGCAGTTTGCGAGCCGCGTGTTCAGCCTGAGCAGCGGGCGCTTGGCCATGCTCCAGTCGAGTTGGGTCAACGTGGCCTCCTCGGCCGACTTGCCCCAGCGCTGGCTGCGTTGCTCAGCAACCAACGCGCGCGTGTCTTTGCGGATCGACCACAGCACCGAGATCGAGTCGATCGCCACGGTCAGGATCGGGCGGCCATCCGGGAAACGATGTTTGCCCGCCGCCACTTGATCGACGATCTGGATGATCTCGTTGACGTCTTTCGTCCGCGCCAGCAGGAACTCCGGGATCTCGGGGATGCCGACGCATTGCTCGCCGTTTCCCTCAGTGTCGATCAACAAAACGTTCGGGAAGTAGCGCAGGATCGATTCCGTCTTCCGAGTGCCGGTATCGCCCCAGAAGAGCAGCTTGAGATGGCGAGGTTGCACCTGCCGACTGCTGAGAATTGTGGTCATAGAAACAGTATAGAACAAATATTCTCTGCGTCAATCCTCGGAAGGTCCTCGTCGGTTGGCGACCGATAGGGCTGGTCGGAAGGGCGGCCGATGGCCTGGATGTTGCAGAACCGGGCTTGAGGTTCCGGCGCGGTAGCTTTGGGTGGAATTAACCAAAAAACAACCAAGTGCTGCCGTTAAGGAGGATAAGAGATATGACCATGAAACTCTTCGACAGCGCACTCATCCTTCTGGCAGCGCTTCTGTGGGCGGCATCGCGGCTTCACCTTTGGTGAGTCGTGTCGTGTAGTCTAAAGAAAGCGCCGTGATCTCGGAATTGTCCCGAGATCACGGCGCTTTTGCTTGTGAGGGCAGGTCGCTGGGTCGTGCTGCAGCGTTGCAGGCTCGCCAGCGCGATCAGCGTTTGATGAAACTCAGATACAGCCGATGCGGGAGCGGCAGAACAACGGCTTGCAGGCCTGTGGACACCGAAATCGGGGTGGTTAGGGCCTGTTCCACGCCCTGGGTGTTGACGTCTGCGAGCCAGTACCAGTGCGTGACGCCCGACGCAAGCGTGTCGGTTATGGCATAGGTCGTCGACGAACTGGGGTCCCCAACCGCCGGCACGATCGCAATTGGGGTGCGATAGCCGTCGGATGCCGTGGAGCGATACACCTTGAAGCCGACCGCGCCGGCTTCCGAGATCGTCTCCCATTCCAAGGTTGCTACTGTGCCTTCGATCCCGACCAGCTCGAAGTACGCCAGCTCGGTGTCGGCGGGCAGCGCCTGCGCTTTGAGGGGAACAGGCGCCAGCCCGGCGAACAGGCTCAACCACAAGGCCGCCAGCCAGCGCCAGCCGCCGGCCCGACCACCACTCTCTCTCTCGAACATGGCCACAGCTTAGGCCGGTTCAATGCCGATGGCGGTTTGGGTTGCGACGCCTCGGTTGGGCCCACGGCGGCTTGTTCGAGGCCGCGTCCGAATGGGCGGATGATGCGCGTGTGCACACGGGCGACAACTGTCACTGCCGCCCTCGAATCGATTGGGTAAAATGGGCCGTATGTGACTGCCACGCGACGATTGCGTTCGCAAAGGCCGCGTGACCCTGGGGAAAACTCCATGACGATGCAGGACTTTCTGTTCCGTGGCTCGCTGCAGCAGCTCGATCCCGAAGTGTATGAGCTGGCCCAGATCGAGACCGAGCGCCAGTACCGCAAGCTGATCATGATCGCCTCCGAGTCGACCGCGCCCGGCGCCGTGCTCGAGGCCCTCGGCACACGCTTCCAAAACCTGTACGCCGAAGGTTACCCGGATGAGGATACGCGTCGCATGACCGAGGCCGAGATCCTGGACTACGGCCCCCGGCTGGCGCAGTTCCGGCGCTACAGCGACCCGCGCTACTACAAGGGCACCGAGTACGCGAACATCATCGAGTCGCTCGCCCGCCGGCGCGCGGCCGAGGTCTTCGCGGCAAACGGCTTCAAGCCCGAGCAACTCTTTGTCAATGTGCAGGCGCTCTCGGGCGCGCCGGCCAACAACGCCGTGTACAACGCTTTCGTGGCGCCGGGCGACACCGTCATGGGCATGAACTTGCTCTTTGGCGGGCACCTGACGCACGGCTCGGCGGCCAACCGCTCGGGCAAGTACTACAAGATCGTGCCCTACACGATCAGCCCCGAGACCGGCAAGATCGACATGGACGACGTCGCCCGGCTGGCGGCCGAGCACAAGCCGAAGATGATCATCGTCGGCTACTCGTCGTATCCGTGGATCGCGGACTTCAAGCGCTTCCGTGAGATCGCGGACTCATGCGGCGCGATCCTGCTGGCCGATATGGCCCACGTCGCTGGCTTGATCGCGGCCGGGGTCTACCCGTCGCCGATCGGCATCGCGCACGTGATGACCTTTACGACTCATAAGACGCTTGGCGGCCCGCGCGGGGCGTGCATCATCACCACCGACCCGGCGCTGTCGCGCAAGATCGACCGCGCCGTGTTCCCGGGCGAGCAGGGCGGCCCGCACGTGCATGCCTTCGCGGCGCTGGCCACGGCGCTCAAGGTGGCCAAGACCTCGACGTTCCGCGAGCTGCAGGCGCAGACCGTCAAGAACTCGGTCAGGCTGACCGAACAACTGCGCGGCCATGGCTTCGCGATCCCGTTCGGCGGCACCGAGAGCCACCTGACCAACCTCGACTGCAAGTCGGTGGTCGGCCCCGACGGCACACCGCTGATGGGCGACCTGGCGGCCCGGTTGCTCGATCTGGCCGGGATCGTGGTCAATCGCAACACCATCCCGGGTGATACGTCGGCGATGCGGCCTTCGGGTCTGCGATTGGGCACGCCCTGGGTCACGCAGCGCGGCTTCCGCGAGCCCGAGATCGACGAGCTGGCCGGTGTGATGGCGCAGGTGCTCAAGGCCTGCAAGCCGTTCAAGTATCCGGGCCGTAAGAGCGATCTGTACCGCGCCAAGATCGACTGGGAGGCGTTCAACGACGCCAAGGTCAAGGTCCGTGGATTGATCGAGCGCGCCGGCATCGACTTCCCTGTGACCCGTCACGGCTACCCGCATTTCTGGTATGTCGACGACTCGGCGCCTTTATCCGACTTCGCCTCGATCGCGGTGAGTGGCGCGCGCGCCGCCGAGTTCATGTACTGGGCGACGACCAGCGACGTCTACGCGCTGACGGTTGGCGCGACCCAGCCGACGCAGCTCAACACCCCGCGCGGCGCTGTGGCCGGGGCGCTCGAACGCACGACGGCCGGCTTCGCATTGACGGTGCCCTCGGCCCAGGCGACGCTGATCGCGACCTGGCTCCGTGACCTGGCCGACGGCTTCGCGGCCTTCGACCACCCCGATCTGCAGGCCAAACTGCCGGGCGGGATCATCGTGGCGGATCCGGTTGCCACCGACGTGGCCCTCAAGGCTGGCGGGTCGGCCGTCGACGGCAGCAAGCCGTACGCGGTTGGGCTCAGCGGCGGCGAGCAGACGCCGCTTCCGGCGTTCGTGGCCCCGGCTGCTGATGAAGCGTTGAAGAAGACGCTCCTGAACGCCTCGCATCGCGCGCTGGGCGCCAAGATGGTTCCGTTTGCGGGCTATGACATGCCCGTGCAATATACGGGCGTGCTCGACGAGCACCTGGCGACGCGCAAGGCCGCGGGCCTGTTCGACGTCAGCCACATGGGTGTGTGGGATGCGCAGGGCCCGACGGCCGCGATCTTCCTTGACGCCATCTTCGCCAACGAGATCGCGGCCCTCGCTCCGGGCGAGAGCTGCTACACGCACATCCTGGCGCCGGACGCGCACGTGATCGACGACGCCTATGTGTATTGTCTGGCGGCCGATCATTTCCTGATCGTGGTCAACGCCTCGAACGACGACAAGGATTGGATGTGGGTCAACGCCGTCCTCAAGGGCGAGGTGCTCATCGACCAAACCCGGCCCTGGGCCAAGGCCCCGGGTCGCGGGGGCGTGACGTTGCGCAATCTGCGGGCCGCGAGCAGCGGCGCCGATCAACGGCTCGACATCGCCGTCCAGGGCCCGCTCTCGCGCGATGTCGTGCTCAAGCTCGGCGCCGATGCCGCGACGACGAAGCGCCTCAAGGCCATGCCGCGCACGGCCGTCACCCGGGCGACGCTCGGCGGCTTCGATCTGATCGTCTCCCGCACGGGCTACACGGGTGAGGCCATGGGCTTCGAACTCTTCGTCCATCCCGACAACGTCGTCGCCTTGTGGGACGCGCTTGTCGCGGCCGGGGCGAAGCCATGCGGCCTGGCCTCGCGCGACTCGCTGCGTACCGAGGGCGGTCTGCCGCTGTACGGCGACGAGTTCGCGGGCCCGCTCGACCTGGGCGTGGGCGATGCCGGATTCGACAGCTACGTCAAGCTGCACAAGCCATGGTTCATCGGGCGCGCGGCCTTCATCGCGCAAGAGAAGAAACGCACGGCCGAGGTGGCGCGCTTCAAGTTCGTTCAGAAGGCCGGGCGCATGGCCAAGAACGGCGATCCGGTGGTCGACGAGAAGGGTCGCGTGGTCGGCATGGTGACCTGTTGCTCGATCGACAGCGACGGCTATCGGCTCGGGCAGGCGCACCTCGATCAGGCCTTCCTGGCCGAAGGCACGCCGATCTACGTCTTCCAGTCGGCGTCCGATCAGGTCGAGAAGCCCAAGAAGGCGCTGCGCCGTGGCGAGCGGGTTGTTGTGCCCGAGCAGGCCATGGTGCTGAGCCGGTTCCCGAAGAAAAAGTGACCGTCCTCTACCTCATCCGGCATGCCCGTTCGGCCTGGAACGCCGAGGGGCGCTGGCAGGGCCAGGCTGACCCGGTGCTCGATGACGTCGGCCTGGCCCAGGCCGCGGCGCTGGCGCATTTCCTTCGCCGCGAGCCCCTGATCGCCGTCCATAGCAGCCCGCAGCTGCGTGCGCTGCAGACGGCCGAGGCGGTGGCGGCCGAGCACGGCCTGGCTGTGCTGCTCGATGACCGGCTCAAGGAGCGCGACGTTGGGGCGTGGTCGGGCCTGACCGAGGCCGAGGTGCGGGTGCGCTACCCGGCCGACTTCACGCCGACGTGGTGGGTCAAGGGTCCGCCGGGAGGCGAGTCG
>DKKP01000067.1:13486-17303 GCA_002455335.1 Anaerolineales bacterium UBA6663
TCCGGGTCCGGATCTGGCCAGATCGGGTGCAGCTCTTATCCTTAGGCGAAACCGCGCACCTTGCGTCGATGCCCAAACCCGGGCCGGCCGGGCAGGTGGTGTAGCGGCGTAGTTCGTTCGGTCGGGCCGACGTGCGCATGCCCGGCGCCGCGTGCGCGGCCGACGCCCCGTCGGGCGGATATGAGAGAATCTTGAGCATTCCCACCCCATTTGCTTGAAGGCGCCCTGGATTACGGGTACACTCCCTCCATGACGCAATCGATCGCCCCAGTGCCGCCGCCTGCGCCACCCGCCGCCGAAGCCAAACCCACACCGGGCCGCCGATCAGGCCCAGCCGCGCCGAAACCGCCCAGCGCCTGGTCTGGGCTCTGGCGCACGATCCGGCGCGTCGCCCCGTGGATTTTGATCCCCACCTTTGCGTGGTGGCTGTTCTTCAGCGCCGGCGCGCGCGACATGTTCACGCTGCTCGGCCTGCTCTGGGAGAGTATTCATCCGGTCAGCCGGACGATCATCGGCGTCACGATCGGCACGGCCTTCCAGCTCGCCTTCGCGATATCGTTCGCGATCCTCCAATTCGTGGCGATCTTCTGGTTCATGAGCCAGACCCGGGTCGACGTCATCCGGCCTGAAGATCCGAAGTCGGTCACATTTAAGGATTACTGGGGCCAGCCCAACCTCGTCGCGCTGGTGCGTCAGTGGATCGGCCTGCTCGCCGACCGCCGCGATTTCGTCAAGATGGGCGGCAAGTACATCAACGGCATCCTGCTCTATGGCCCACCCGGCACCGGCAAGACCATGCTGGCCAAGGCGATGGCCGGTGAGGCCGGGATCCCCTTCATCTCAATCGAAGGCTCGGGCTTCCGCGGCATGTTCTGGGGCGTCGACGTCCTGCGCATGGTGCAGTTCGTGGGCAGGGCCAAGAAGCTGGCGCGCGAATACGGCGCCTGCATCTGTTACATCGACGAGATCGACGCCGTCGGCCAGAGCCGCGGTGGCGTGATGGGTGGCCGTGGTGGCATGGGGATGGGCATGGGCGGCATGATGGGCGGCGGCTCCGGCGCGCTCACCCGCCTGCTGTATGAGATGGACGGCATCGAGCAGCCCAGCCTGGGCGACAAGCTCAAGGGGCGCTGGTATCGGTTCATCGGCAAGGAAGTGCCGAAGAAGACCTGGCACGTTCTGTTCATGGGGTCGACCAACCGCCCCGAGGTGCTCGACGCAGCCCTGCTGCGCCCGGGCCGCTTCGATGCCAAGATCCAGGTCGACCCGCCCGATCGCGCCGGCCGCCGTGAGATCGTCAGAGGCTATCTGAGTCGGATCAAGCATAAGGACGTCGACATCGAGGCGATCGTCGAGGACACGCCCAACGCCACGCCGGCCCAGATCGCGTCGGCCATCGGCAAAGACTCAGTGCGCATCGCGCTCTCCAAAGGCCGCGATCACGTCACCCAGAACGATGTTGACCGGGCGATCGATGAGCAGCGTTATGGCCTCGAGCAGCCGATCGAGGAGTGGGATCCGGTGCAGCGCGTGCAGGTCGCGTATCACGAGGCCGGCCACGCTGTCGCCCAGCACTATGCGATGCCCGATCAGCGCATCGTGCGCGTGACGATCGTGCGCCGCGGTGCAGCGCTGGGCTTCATGCACCCGGTCGATCGCACCGAGGTGCACGCCATGCCGATGCGCCGCATCGTGGCTGACGTGATCGTGGCCATGGCCGGGCACGTCGCCGTCAAGCTGCACATGGGCGAGTATTGGACGGGCGCCTACAGCGACAACGAGATGATCCGGAGCCAGATCCGGCACCTTTACCTTCTCGGTTACTTCGGTCCGCCCATCGGTAGCTGGGAGAGCGGGATGCCGCTGTGGGCCGAGCGGTTCTGGCGGGTCATGGAGGAGCAGACCGAGAACCTGCTTCGCGATCATATGGCCGAGACCGAGTCGATCGCCAAGGCCCTGCTCGAGCGCAACACGCTGACCAACCCCGAGGTGCTGGCGCTGCTCAGCGATAACGGCTGGCGCGCCGAGCGGATCGACAACGTGCCGACGGCGTTTCCCGAGCTGTTGCCGCGTCTGGCCGGCGCGCCGGGGTTGCCGTCGCCGGCGATGCTGGCATCGTCGAGACCCACGACACTCGTACAGCTTCCGCCCGATCCGGTCCCGGCGGTCGCCGCGCATGCCGAGGTCATTGCGGTCCGGTCCGAAGACACAGGTCGACCGGCCCGGATGCTTCCGCCGCCGCGCCCGCAGGATTTCGCTCAGCGGCAGCTGCAGTATCAGGCCGATGCTCAACCTGAGGCCAAAGGGGCGCCTGATCCGAAAGCGACATCCTGAAACAAAACGCCCCGTGTCAAACGGGGCGTTTTGTTTCAGGTGCCAGATGTTCAGCGCGACGACCAGAACGCCACGGCGCCCGAGCCTACCCGGCGCGCGCCGCCGGCGCCGTCGAGGTTGATCAGATACACCCCGGCGCTGTTCTGGCTCTCCTGATACGTCAGCACGAACGAGCTGCTATCCGGGCTCCACGGCGTGGTCGACTGGTTGTATTGGTCGAAGTACGGCACGACCTGGGTCAGGTAGGTGCCGGTGGGCGAGACGACCAGGACCTCGCGGGGCGTCCAGCCGCCCACATCCAACAGCTTGAGCGTGATATTCGGCGTGCTCGCGCCGTCCTTTGGATCAACCAGGGCGAGATAAGCCAGTCGCTTGCTATTCGGCGCCCAGAAGAAGGCGATCACGTCTTCATCGACCGTCGTTTCGACAGTCCCATCGGCTGTCGCGAGCACGGTGAGCGGGCCGGCCGGGAAGCCATACTTGTTGTCGAGTCCGAGGTCGACGAGCGCCGCCCGTGCGCCATCCGGGCTCCAGGTGAATGCGGCCTGGTTCGTCACCGCGCTGAGCGACTGCGCTGCGCCGGTGCTCAGATCGATGCGCGCCAGTTCCTGAGTGCTTGGGCCGGTCGCGACAGCGGCCAATGCATGACGCCCGTCCGGTGAGATCGCCGGCGTCGCGAAGAACCCCAGCGGCAGGCCGAGATCGCGCTCCTGGACGACGGCATCGAGGCTCAAGGCAGCCAGCCGCGTGTGGCTGGCATGCACGAGCAACGATCCGCTGTCGGGCGCCCACGCCCAGAACAACGGGTTGCCCACATCGATGGCTTCCCCGCCTGTGCCGTCGACGCCTACGCGCCGTAGGGCGAAGACCTGGTTCGTGGCGGATTGGGTCAGCACGCCGATCTGGGCGCTGTCCGGCGACCAGTTGTAGTACACGGGGATGTGGGTGTCGTCGTACACCGATCGCACCGGTTTACCGTCGCGGTCGACAAGCAACACCTGATTGTCGATGGGGAACCCCTGTCCGGTGCCGCTGATCGCGGCGAAAGCCAGATACTCGCCGTCGGGCGACCAGCTGGGCATCCCATAGATGTGATAGGGGGCCGTCTCGTCTTCCGAAACTGATTGCGCATCGTCGGTGACCTGGATCGGTCGGGCCTCGGCCGAGGTGTCGAGCGGATTGACGATGTAGATGTTGCCGTCGTCGCCGCGAAAGGCGATCAGGCCGTTTTGATCCGTGATCCGTTCGACGTCGAGCGAGGGTAACGGCAGGTCGACCGAGCCGGGAAGACAGGCGGAGGTGGACAGCGCGGCGGCCAGGCCGGCTGCAATCAGACGATGGGCGGGCCAGCGGGTCATACGGCCTCCAGGGTTGCTCACGAAAGGATGCGGGATTCTAGCACCCGAACATGAGAATGACTGGAGTGTCGGGCTCAGAGCGCGGTGTGCGTGGAGCGGGGGGCGATCTCGCCCCCCGCTCCACG
>DKKP01000079.1 GCA_002455335.1 Anaerolineales bacterium UBA6663
AGGATGGGCATCGTGTAATTTCGCCTTTTCGACGCAGATGATGTCGCAGAGTGGGGTGCTCCAGGGGTGGGGCGAAGCCCCACCCCTGGAGCACCCCACTCTGCGCCTAACATCCCACACGGTAGTGGTCGTGCTAAGCGATGAACGGCACTTCAAAGAAGTGCCGTTCATCGTCTCTACGGATCCGCGGTCCGCGGTCTATGGATTACGCCGGAACGGCCTGTCCGTTGCCGGCCAGCTTCTTGAGCCCGGCGAGCACCTTCTCCGGCCGGGCCGGCAGATGGGTGATGCGGACGCCCGTCGCGTTGTAGATCGCGTTCACGATCGACACATGCGGCGAGGTCAGCGGCAGCTCGCCCACGGCGCCGGCGCCGTTCGGGCCGTCGACGCGCGCGTTCTCGAAGTAGTAGATGTCGAACTTGTCAGGGATGTCCTTGGCGTACGGGATGCCGCCGCCGAGTAGGGTCTGGTGCTTCTCGATGTCCTCGAAGTCCTCGGTCAGCGCCAGGCCGATGCCTTGCGCCACACCGCCGTAGATCTGGCCGTCGACGACCAGATGGTTGTTGATCTTGCCGACGTCGGCCATGACCGTCATGCCCTCGACCGTGACCTTACCGGTCTTGGTGTTGACGGCGACCTCGGACATGAACATGCCGTACATGTAGACCGCGAACGGCTTGCCCTGGGCGTTCTCGTCGCAGTTCGTGTTGTTCGACGCCGCCCACTTGCCGACGAAGTGCGTGGGCTCCTTGGCCGCGACCTGCTCGGCATACGAGCGATAGCCGCCGTCGGCCTTCTTCAGGCCGGCGACGAGCGCTTCGCAGGCCGCCTTGATGGCATTGCCGATGACGACCTGGCTGCGGCTGCCGCCCGACGGACCGCCGTTCGGGGCCTTGCCGGTGTCGTTCAAGATCCAGCGGATCTTCTCGGGCGCGATCCCCAGTGGGCGCAGCGCCTCGTGAGCCGTTCCGACGGCGCCCATCTCGGCGCCCTGGCCGTGGTCCTGCCAGGTCGTGGCGACGGTCACCGTGCCGTCTTCGTTCAGATCGGCCCAGGCCTCGGCGCCATCGACGCCGTCAAGGCCGGCGCCGTACACGCCGAGCGAGATGCCCACGCCCCGCTTGACGTCGGGCGTCGACTCGGCCTTGGCCTTCTCGAGCGCGGCCTTGTACAGCGGGCGCAGCTTCTCGACCATATCCGGGAACGGATAGACCTCGGGCTCCTGGCCGGTCGGTGTGGTCGAGCCGGGGCGATAGATGTTGCGGGCGCGGAACTCGAGCGGGTCGAGACCGACTTTCTCGGCCAGTTCGTCCATCAGGCTCTCGGAGGCCAGGAAGGACTGCGGCGAGCCGTAGGCGCGGAACGCAGCGCCCCAGACGTGGTTGGTCGCCACGGTGCGGCCGCGGCCGCGGATCGACGGGATGTGGTAGCCGGCGCCGATGAACTGCGCGCCGCGCAGGGTCAACAGGTCGCCGAACTCGGAGTACGGGCCATGGTCCACAAGCCAGTCGCTCTCCATCGCCAGCAGCTTGCCGTCCTTATCGGCCGCCATCTTGAGGTCGATGAACCACGGCGAGCGCTTGCCCGTGTAGTACATGAACTGGCGATAGGTGTAATCCAGGTAGACCGGGCGGTTGGTGGCCAGGCAGGCCACGCCCAGCAGCGCTTCGGAGGTCGGGCTGAACTTGTAGCCGAATGTGCCGCCGGCCGGGTTGAGCACCAGGCGCAGCTTCTCGGGCTCGACGCCGATGCCGGGCGCGATCATGTAGGTGTGCAGGTACAGGCCGATGCTCTTGGAGTGGATCGTCAGGCGGCCCTGCTCGTCCATGTAGGCGAAGCCGTTGTCGCCCTCGATCGTCATGTGCGGCTGACGCTGCAGATAGAAGCTGTCTTCAGCCACGAACGGCGCGGACGCCATGATGTCCGAGGTGTCCGGGCCCTTGGCGATCTTCTGCTCGAAGTAGATGTTGGGCGTTCCGGGGTGGATTTCGATCGCGTCGTCGGCGGCGGCCGCGAGCGCGTTCATGTAGGCCGGCAGCACTTCGAGCTCGACCTTGACCTTCTCGGCCGCGGCCTGGGCCTGCTCGGGCGTATCCGCGCAGACGATGGCGATGGCGTCACCGTACTGGAAGACCTTGGTGTCGCACAGGATCGGGCGATCCCAGCCGTCGCCCTTGTTGGTCGGGAACGTGATCAGGCCGGTGATGCGGTTCTTGCCCTTCACGTCTTTGTGCGTGATGACCTTGGCGACGCCCGGCATCGTCTCGGCTTCCGAGGTGTCGATGCTGAGGATGTTGGCGTGCGAGACCTTGGCCTGGACGAGCGCCAGGTGCAGGGTGTCCGGCGGGAGCTTCAGGCCCAGGTCCTGGCCGAAGTCCAGGTTGCCCGTGACCTTGGCGATTGCCGTCGGGCGCGGGTACTTGGTGCCCCAGATGCGGCCGTCGGCCGGCATCTGGAACTCCATCGACTCGGGGGTGACCTCACCGCGGAGCAGGGAGGCGGCGTCCATCGCGGCGTCGACGATCTGCTTGTAGCCCGTGCAGCGGCAGGCGTTGTGGTGCTGGGTGAACCAGGTGCGGACCTCTTCGCGGGTCGGCTTGGGGTTCTTGTCGAGCAGGGCCTTGATCGAGACCACGAAACCTGGGGTGCAGAAACCGCACTGGGTCGCGCCGTTGGAGACCATGGCGAGCTGGATCGGGTGCAGGTGGCCGGGTTGGCCGACGCCTTCGACCGTGACGACCTCGGCCCCGTCGGGCACGCGCGACATCTTGGTCACGCAGGCCAGCGTCAGCTTGCCATTCACCAAGACCGAGCAGGCGCCGCAATGGCCTTCGGCGCACGAGACCTTAGTGCCTGTGAGGGTCAACTGCCGGCGCAGCACGTCGGCCAGGGAGGCCTCGGGGCTGGCGATCACCGTGCGGTTGACGCCATTAACAACCAGGGCTTTTTTGTCCATAGCGATCGACTCCTTGTGTGTCACAAGGCTGGACCGCCCCGTGACCCAAACCGGCTTGGGGAAAACGACGATCACCGGCCCGCCGATGGATTGGACGTGGCGCCGGTGCAAGAGCCTCTGTCAGGTGACCCGATGATGTGGGTCGTCCGGATGATTGGAGATGGCGCTATGTTTTGATATCATAGCGGCATCTGAAAGTGTAATCCTGACCTACTTTCGGGCCGTCTGTGATTTGTCACAGGTATATGCTGACAAGAATCTAGTCAGCGAGTGAATAGTCGTCTGGGGAGTAGTCGCGTGACGACGCCAACCGCTTCAGCCAATACACTGGCTCCCGAACACGTCATCCTGGGGATGCTGCGCCTGGCGCCGGCGCACGGGTACGAACTCCACCAGCGTATCGCGCGCGATCTGGGCGAGATCTGGCACCTGCGGTTCAACCAGATCTACGGGATCTTGCATCGTCTCGAAGCCGAGGGCCTGGTTCGTGGCGAGATGGAAAAGGGTGCCAACGCCCCATCACGGCGGTGTTACCACATCACGCCCCTCGGGGAGGATCACTTTGCCGCCTGGCTGCATACGCCCACGGTGAGCAGTGTGCGGGTGATCCGGGTGGAATTCATGACACGTCTGTATTTCGCCCACCAGCAGGCCCCCGACCTGGCCGAGCGCCTCTTGCTCGAACAGGTCGATGCCACCCGTCACAGCCTGGCACAACAGCAGGCCGTGCTCGATCAATCTCGGGTCGAGGAACGGTTCAACCAACTCGGCATTGCTTTGCGGGTGCGGACGTTGGCGGGCGTCCTGGAGTGGCTGCAGGATTGCCAGGTGCTGTTGCGCTGACGGCGGCATATTGACCTCTAGAAGTGACCTGACAACTCGACCCGGCCACCCCATTCGGGCGCCGGGGTCGCGGTAACCGCGGAGTTGACTATGATTGGCGTCTTGTGCTTATCCCCACGCTGCCTGACCTGGTCAGGCGCCTCACCCGCACGCATCCGGACGAACTGACCCGCTCCACCTGGTTTCAAGAGGAGGCGCGGGCCGAGCGATTTGTCGCCCTGACGCGGGTCGTGATCCTCAGCGTGTGGCTGGTTGTCACCGCCTCGGTCAGCGGCCTTGTGCCGTGGATCGCCAACCTCTCGAACGTCGGCGTCGGCGCTGTGTGGTGGGTGTGGTGCGTGGTCTATGCCGGCTTCATCGCGCGCCGCCCGTATCGATCGCCCTACAAGTATGTGTCGACAACGGTCGATATGGTGCTGAACACCATCATCCTCTTTCTCTATCACTATGGCATGGGGTACTCCACGACGTTGAAGGCTCCGGCGTTCATGACGTACCTCATCCTCGGGTTCATGGCCGCATACCGCTTCAGCATGGTGTTGCCGTTGTACGCAGGCGGGCTGGCGCTGGCCGGCTTCGGCGGCCTCGTGGCGTACTTCGTGATTACCGATAACATCGGGTTCGGACCCTCGTTGCAGTCGTACACGTCGCCGCTCGTCAGCCCGACTGTGCTTGTGTTTCAGATGGCGTTCATCGCGGCCTCGGCGGTGCTCGGTTCGTTGTACGCCAACAACATCCGCAAACTTGTCGATCGACAGGTGGCCTATGAGATCGCGATCGAACGCGAGCGGCAATTGGCGCGCACCGACGACCTGACAGGGGTTCACAACCGCCGGCACTTCCTCGCGCTGGCTGAGCACGAGGTCGCCACGGCGAAGCGCTACAAGCGCCTGTTGGCCTTGCTCCTTTTCGATATCGACCACTTCAAACTTGTCAACGACCGCTGGGGCCATCCGTTTGGCGACCTGATCCTCAAAGAAGTGGCCGAGGCCGTGAAGCCGTTGCTGCGCGAGTCGGATGTGTTGGCTCGCTACGGCGGCGAGGAATTCGCAGTGCTGCTCTCCGACAGCGGCGCGCAGCAGGCGGCCGTGGCTGCCGAGCGGATCCGCGCGGCCGTCGCAGCGCACGTCACCGAGCAGGGCAGTGCGCGGGCCACTGTCACAGTCAGCCTCGGCGTCGCGGAACTGGCAGCGCCCGACGACACGCTCGATGCGCTGATCGATCGCGCGGACCGGGCGCTGTATGCCGCCAAACGCGCCGGCCGCGACCGGACTGTCGTCGCCTGAAACGGCGCTGCTGAGCGACTCGCTGAGTCGTATCGACCTCGCGGTTTCTCCCTCCAGGTAGAATCCGGATTCGCCGTGATCGCGTCGCTGGCGCGATCTCGGCGCTGGACCGATCAGGTCCAGACCCTGATCCTTACTCGGAGGCGTTTCTCATGCAACGTTGGACCACTGACCAGGCCTGGGCCTGGTATCGGCGACAGCCGTGGCTCGTCGGCTGCGACTTCATCCCGAGCACGGCGATCAATCAGCTCGAGATGTGGCAGGCCGAGAGCTTCGACCCGCCCACGCTCGAGCGCGAGCTCGATCTGGCCCATGGCCTGGGCTTCAATACCCTGCGCGTCTATCTGCACGACCTGGTCTGGGCGCACGACGCAACCGGTTTTCGTGGGCGCATCGACCGCTTTCTCGATCTGTGCGCCGCGCGGCGCATTCGGCCGATGCTCGTGCTCTTCGACGACTGCTGGAACAGCACCTGCGCGCTTGGGCCGCAGCCGGCCCCACGGCCGGGCGTGCACAATTCCGGCTGGGTGCAGGGGCCTGGCGATCGGTTCGTGGATGACCAGACCGTCTGGCCACGTCTGGCCGAGTACGTGCAGGGCGTGTTGGGCGCGTTCGGTAATGACGAGCGCGTGCTGTTGTGGGATCTGTATAACGAGCCCGGCAATCAGGGGCTCGGCGACCGCACGTTGCCGTTGCTGACCGCGGTCTTTGACTGGGCGCGGGCGGCCGCCCCGAGCCAGCCGCTTACCGCCGGCGTCTGGAACGATACGCTGACAACGTTGAACGCCTATCAGCTGGCCGAGTCGGATGTCATTACCTTCCACAACTACAACGACGCTGCTAACCTCCAGGCCGAGATCGCACGGCTGAAGCAAATTGGCCGCCCGCTGATCTGCACCGAATATATGGCGCGCCCGCGCGACAGCCGGTTCGAGACGCATCTGCCGATCTTCAAGCGCGAAGGCGTCGGCTGCCTCAATTGGGGCCTGGTCAGCGGCAAGACGCAGACCATCTACGCCTGGGGATCGCCGGGAGGCGACGCGGAACCGGCTGAGTGGTTCCACGATATCTTCCATGCGGACGGTCGGCCCTATCGCGAAAACGAAGCCGCCTTCATCCGCGCGACGCTCGGGGGCTGAGCTCACGCAGGGCGCGCACATGCGCAACGGGCCGTGGCTCTCGCGAGAGCCNNCGTTGCGCGTTAACGGCGACCGTCGCGCCCGCGCCGGCTATGTCGGAATGGTCACGGCTACCCGGCTACAACACGGCATTGAAGAGATAGCCGGTCAGCATGATAGCGGTCGCCAACACGCCGATGAAGATCGCGATCAGGCGCGGTTTGAGCACGCGCCGCAGGATGATGATCTCGGGCAGGCTGAGCCCCACGACCGACATCATGAAGGCCAGCACGGTGCCAAGCGAGGCGCCCTTCTCCATCAACGCGCTGACAACCGGGATCACCCCGGCCGCGTTCGAGTACAGCGGCACGCCGAGCAGCACAGCCGCGGGCACCGACCACCAGGCCTCCTTGCCCATGATCCCGACCAGCGCGCTCTCGGGTACATAGCCGTGGATGCCCGCGCCGACCGCGATGCCGATCACCACATAGAGCCAGACCTTGCCCACGATCTCGCGCACCGAGCCCCAGGCGCGTTGGATGCGATCGACCCAGGTCAGGTGCTCGACGACCCCGCCTGGGCCCGCTTTGATCTGCCATACGAAGTCCTCGACCTGGCCCTCGAGCTTGAGCCGGCCGATAATGAACCCGGCGACGATCGCGATCGCCAGTCCGGAGGCCACGTACAGCCCGGCGACCTTCCAACCGAAGAGGCCGAAGAGCATCACAAGCGCGACCTCATTGATCGTCGGGGCCGCGATGAGGAACGAGAACGTCACGCCAAGCGGGATGCCCGACTCGACGAATCCGATGAAGAGCGGCACTGCCGAGCACGAGCAGAACGGCGTGACAATGCCGAGCAAGGCCGCGAAGATGTTGCCCACACCCTCGCGTTTGCCGCCGAGCAAGGCCCGCGTGCGCTCAGGGCTGAAGAAGGTGCGCAGGAGCGAGATCGCGAACACCATGCCGGTCAGCAGCAAAAGCACCTTGGGCACGTCGTAGAAGAAGAACGCCACCGACTCACCGAGGTGCGAGCCGGTTTGCAGCCCGATCAGGCCATAGGCGAGCCAATCGGCCAGCGGTTGGATGTAGGCGTAGGCGATGACCCAGGCGACGGTTGCGAGCCCGACCAGCACGTAGACGCGCAGCGCAGCGGGCGTGGCCTGGGTCGGGGAGGGCAGGGTCTTGGCCATGGCGGTCAGGCCGGCCGGGTCGCGTCGGTGAGCCAGGTGGTCACCTCGGCCTGCGATGGGACGCGGCCGGCGCAGACCAGCTTCTCGTTGATCACCAGCCCGGGCGTCGACAGGATCGGGTAGCGCATGATGTCGGCGTACTCGGTAACCTTGATGACCTCGGCTTCGAAGCCAAGGCCGGCGATGGCCTGGCGGGCCGTGGCTTCAACCTTCTTGCAGTTGGCGCAGCCTGAGCCCAGGACTTTGACGGTGAGCATGTGTTTCTCCTGATACGGTGTGGCGCCAAGATGGGCAACCACATTCAATAAATCGAATGTACCGGACGCCACACGAACAGTGCTGGGCTGACATCCGGAGGATCCGGGTAGATCGTGCGGGTTCAGGTTGAGAGCGCGGCGCCGGCCAGCTCCGGGGCCGGCACAGCGGGCTGGCACTTCGGGCAGCTGCAGGCCGGTCGTCCGGCGCGGGGCTTGCGACGTGGCGCGTCGAGAAGGGCCACGTCGATCACCTTGAATACCTTGGGCTCGGCCACGTGGTAGAAGATGTTCTGGCCTTCCCGTCGATCCTTCACCAGCCCGGCCTCGCGCAGAAGCATGAGTTGCTGTGAGAGATACGCCTGTCGGAGCCCAAGCACGGCCTCGAGGTGACAGACGCAATGCTCGCCCCCGCGCAGCGCATCCAGAATAGCCAGTCGCGCCGGGTGGCCGAGCAACTTGAACAGACGCGCCGGGGGGTCGAAGATCTCCATATTCAGAAAACCGAATACAAAGATAGTCCTTCGATCGGCTCCGGTCAGGTGACGAACGTCATGAATCCGAACGCGGGTGTTCGCTCAGGATGAGGCGTGACCCCATCCCGCTCAAACACCCGCGTCCTCGCGCAGCCCGATGTCAGGGCGCGCTCAGGCCGGCTTCTCGCCGTAGACTGTCAGGCTGAGCACGCGGGCCCGGACGGCCGAGCCATCGGCTGTGTTAAGCCGGCCGGCCTCGTGCTCGCGGGCCACTCGAACGTTGATAAAGCCGGCCTCCGTCACCAGGCCGAGATAGTCGGCGCGATCCAGGGCGCCGCCGACGCAGGCGGCATAGGCGGCCATCGAGGCCCGGACCTCGGCTGGGAGTTCGCCTTCGGAGACGATGTCCGAGATGCTGAAGTGCCCGCCAGGCTTGAGCACGCGGAAGACCTCGGCGAAGGCCTGGCGCTTGTCGGGCACGAGGTTGAGCACGCAGTTGCTCACCACGACGTCGACCGAGGCGGGCTCGACCGGCAGCGCCTCGATCTNNCGATCTCGCCCAGGCGGAACTCGACATTGGTGAAGCCGCGCTTCTCGGCGTTGGCCCGGGCCCGGTTGATCATGGCCTCGGTCATGTCGACGCCGATCACGCGACCGGCCTCGCCGACCACGGCGCGCGCCACAAAGGCGTCGTTGCCGGCGCCCGAGCCGAGGTCGAGCACAGTTTGGCCCGGCGCGAGCCGCGCGATCTCGGTCGGCAGCCCGCAGCCCAGGCCGTAGTCCGCCTCGGGCACGTAG
>DKKP01000432.1 GCA_002455335.1 Anaerolineales bacterium UBA6663
CGCCGGTTCGCGACGCTGCAAGCGCGCGATCACGGGCCCGGCGATATCGGGCGCCGGCCCGGGTTCGTCGAGGATGGCCAGGGCCGCCCGGGTTCTGGCCACACGCCGACGAGCCTCCTCGAGCGCCGCTCGCCGGGCCGGGTCGCGCTCGAGGTCAACTGACCCGTCAGGCGTGACCGCTGCGTCGAGCTCATCCCACAGTCGGCCATAGTCGTCGTCGGTCGGGGCGCGATCAGGTTCGATCATTCAGCCCTCACCTCGCAGGTGGCCAAGCCGCTCCGCCAGGAGCCGCCGGGCACGGAACAGATAACTTCTGACATCGGTCACCGGCAGCTTGAGCGCGGTCGCGATCTCACTGTAACTCAGGTCCTGAAAATGGCGGAGCTCGACCACGGCCCGATGCTTGTCCGGCAGCGCCCGCAACGCGCCACGCACCTCGGCCTCGAGTTCGCGACCGACCTGAACCGCCTCGGGGTGATCGGAAGCCGGACCAATCGGGCCGCGGCCATCATCCTCATCGAGGGGCTGCGTCGGGCGGGCTGCCGCCAGGCGATTGAGGCACCAGTTGGCCGCGACCTTGCGAACCCAGGGACCGAATGGGCGATCCAGGTCGAAAGTGTCAAGCCTGTCGTAGGCGCGCAAGAAAACGTCCTGGGCTGCGTCCTCGGCCGCGGCGCGGTCGCCGAGCAGACGCCAACAGACACGAAAGACCGCGGCCTCATGGCGCACAACAAGCTCGCCATATGCCTGCAAATCGCGCTCTTGTGAGCGCCGCACCAGCGCCCGCTCGTCATCGACCAGCATCCCTGGAGTGTAGTACAGCCGAAGCTGACGCAAAGTTGCAGCCTGACGTCAGGCTACGGGAAGCCTGGCGTCAGCCTTGACCGGCGTCGCGAGCTTACACTGAGGAAAGGCCTTGTCGTTGAACCCCGGTCGGGGCCCGAAATCCGGCGCGCCTGCACGCCGCACGATCACGTATGCAGGTCGTGCCGCGGACCGCGCTGTTTCGCGGAACACATCGCCCCCGGCAAGGCCCCTCTCGAGTATGCGTTCGAGGTCACCACGGGAGGGCGCCATGAGCGAGAAGCGTGAATCGCGCCGGCTCGGTCGATATTTTCGGCTCCCTGAGCGCCTGCGCTGGATCTTTTGGCCCAGCCTGACCGTGAGCGGCGGCGGATCGGCCTACCTGCTCTGGCTGGAGGGCGAGGCCCTGGCGCTTGCGGAATGCGCGCCGGTGGCGGCGCTCCCAGGCATGGCCGCCCTGATCTACTGGTTCAACCATCACGTGTTTGCGTCAACCCGGCCACGCCGCGATGACCTCGCGCGCGCGCCATCTCCGAGGAAACCACCTTCATGACTGCTGCCCAACCCACCGAGCCACCGCAGTGGCACACGCTCGACAGCGACGCCGTCTTCGCCCGGCTCAACGCCCGACCCGAGGGCCTGAACAGCGACGAAGCGCGGAATCGATTGGCTGAGCGTGGCCCCAACGAGCTTAAGGCGGCGCAACGCGTCTCCCCCTGGTCGATCCTGATTGAACAATTCAAGAACGTCCTCATTCTGATCCTGCTAGGAGCGACCGCGCTCTCTGCCGTATTGGGCCACGGCATCGAGTCGATCGCGATCGCCGTGATCGTGCTCTTTGCCGTGCTATTGGGCTTCATCCAGGAATACCGGGCCGAACGCGCGCTCGAGGCTTTGCGTGAGATGGCGGCGCCGACGGCGATCGTGCTGCGCGACGGCCGCGAGGTCGACCTCCCGGCGCGCGACCTGGTGCCGGGCGATGTGGTGCTGCTCCGGGCGGGCGGTAAGGTACCGGCCGATGTGCGCCTGATCGAGGCCGTCAACCTGCAGATCGAGGAGGCGGCACTCACCGGCGAGTCGGTCGCCGTCGAGAAGCACGCGCAGCCGCTGCCGAACCCCGATCTGGCGATCGGCGATCGCCGCAACCTGGCCTTTGCCGGCACCGCCGCGACCTATGGCCGCGGCCGGGCTGTCGTGGTCGAGACGGGCATGACCACCGAGTTCGGCAAGATCGCGCAGATGCTGCAGACCGTCGAAAGCGGCAAGACGCCGCTCCAGGAGAACCTCGACAAAGTCGGTCACACGCTAGCCCGGATCGCGGCCGTCGTCGTCGCCATCATCGTGGCGCTTGGCCTGTTCCGCGGGCAGCCCTTTATCGAGATGCTGATCTTCGGCATCGCGCTGGCTGTGGCCGTGGTGCCTGAAGCGCTACCGGCCGTTGTGACCATCTCGCTGGCGATCGGCGTGCAGCGCATGGTCAAGCGCAATGCCCTGATGCGCCGGCTNNCGGCTGTCGAGACGCTGGGCAGCACATCCGTGATCTGCTCGGATAAAACCGGCACGCTGACCAAGGATGAAATGACGGCCCGCCAGATCGCGGCCGGAGGCCAGATCCTGCAGGTCTCGGGTGCAGGCTATGCGCCGGACGGCAGATTCACGGTCGATGGCGCAGCGACCGAGCCAGGCGCGGCTGCCCGGCAGTTGTTGCGGGCTGCGGCGCTCGCCTCCGATGCGACGATCGTCAATGAAGAGGGGCGTTGGCACGTCAAGGGCGATCCCACCGAGGGTGCGCTGGTGGTTGCGGCCGCAAAAGCCGGGTTGCACAAGCCAGCGCTCGAGGCCGAGACTCCGCGGGTCGCCGAGATCCCGTTCACGTCCGAGACCAAGCGCATGACCACGTTGCACGATTTGGGCGCGATGGTGGTCGCCTATTCGAAGGGCGCACCAGAAACGATCCTCGAATCGTGCACGCGACAACTGACTTCCGACGGCGAACAGGCGCTCGACCATGGCGCGCGCGGGGCCATCCTGGCTACGGCGCAAGGTATGGCCAATCAGGCCCTGCGCGTCATCGGGGTCGCGATGAAGCCCGCCGCAGAGCTTGCGACCGCAGAGCGTGAGATGACCTTTCTCGGACTGGTTGGCATGATCGATCCGCCGCGTCCGGAGGCGAAATCCGCGATCCAGACGTGCGAGGAGGCGGGGGTCAAGGCGGTGATGATCACGGGCGATCACCCGTTGACCGCGCAGGCCATCGCGCGCGAGCTCGGTCTGCTGAAGAACGGACGGGTGGTGACCGGGGCCGAACTCGAGACGCTGGACGAACCAGATTTCGAGCGCGAGGTCGAGGGCATCGAGGTCTATGCCCGCGTCTCGCCGGCGCACAAACTGCGCGTGGTGACCGCGCTGCAGAAGAAGGGCCACATCGTGGCCATGACCGGCGACGGCGTCAACGACGCGCCCGCCCTTAAGAAGGCCGACATCGGAATCGCCATGGGCATCACGGGCACCGACGTGACCAAAGAAGCTGCGGCGATGACGCTGACCAACGACAACTTCGCCTCGATCGTGGCCGCGGTCGAGGAGGGGCGCGGGATCTTCGGCAATATCAAGAAGTACCTGATGTATCTGCTCTCGTCGAACATCGGCGAGATCGGGCTGATGGCGGGCGCGACGTTGCTGGGCCTGCCGTTGCCGCTCAGCGCGGTTCAGATCTTGTACGTCAACCTCGCGACTGACGGGCTCCCGGCGCTGGCACTGGCCGTCGACCCGCCGGAGCGCGACCTCATGAAACGCAAGCCGCGCAACCCGCGCACCGGCATTTTCACCCGACCAGTGGTCACGCTGATGACGGTTGGCGGGTTGTGGTCGGCGTTGATCAACCTCGGCCTGTTCGCTTGGGCGCTCAATGCGGGTCGGAGCCTGGCCGAGGCGATGACCATGACCTTCATCTCGCTTGTGTTGATCCAGTTCTTCAAGGCCTACAACTTCCGTTCAGACAGGCATTCGGTGCTCAATCAGCCTTTCGCCAACAAGTGGCTCAACCTGGCGATCGTGTGGGAACTGGTTCTGCTCGTGGCGATCGTCTACCTGCCCTTCCTGCATGAACCCTTCGGCACCTTCAGCCTGCCGGTCAGCGATTGGCTGATCGTCACGGCGCTGGCCCTCACGGTCTCGCCCGTGCTCGAGCTGGCCAAGTGGATGGAGCGCCGCGGCTGGTTCGGGGAAATGAGCTGAGGCCAAGATTACGCGTCTTCGCCCTGCATAGTGGGCGGTAGGCTTCGGGCGATCGCTGTCGTCTGCGGCCTACCGCCCACTGTTTTCATTCGGGCTATACTGGCACAGGAGCCCAGTGACGGCACATCGGGCCACGATCCATGACCAGAAATGGCCTTCCCTTGCATGCCCGCACGACATCGCGCGCCCTGCGCCGGCCCGCCCCTTCCGTGCGGTCGATGACTGTTGGCCTGCTCCTCGTTGCGCTGCTGACGCTGGCCTTCCTCGGGCACTCGGTTTTCACGGTACTTCGCGCACCGTGGATCGGGCTTCGATGGTCAGAGAGGACGCAGGTCGTGACGGCAGTCTTCCCCGACGGTCCGGCACACGGGTTGGTACAGGTCGGCGATGTCTTGACGGCGATCAACGGTCAGGCCCTCTTCGGGATGTCCCGGCCCTATTTCGACAAAGCAGCGGGCGATACCGTTGCCCTCGATCTGATCGACCTGGATGAACGCGCGCGGGTCGTCACGGTCGCGCTCGCCACAGTCCCCGCCTGGCACTTTGTCCAAACCTATCTGGCCTTCTATCTCGTAGCTCTGGCGATCTGGATCACGGGTGTAGTTGTGGTGCTACTGGTAGATCCAAGAAGCGTGGCGGAGTGGGATGCGCAGCTATACTTTGCGTTCTGTCAACTGACCACCGTGATCTTTTCGCTTGTTCAGCTAGGCACTTCTGTAGATATCGTCTGGGATAGGCCCTATGTCATCACTGCGACGTGGCTGAGCATCATCAGCCTCCTGCTGCACCTGCGCTTTCCGCGCGCGTGGCTGGCGTCAGAGACCAGTCGACGTCTTGCACTAGGCGGCGGGCTGATTGGCCTCGCGATCACGGCATTCGATCTTTCAATCGTCGACGTGACGGTCGGCTGGGCGCGTCAGAGTGTTACGACGTTGTGGCTGCTACCAATGACGGTTGTCGCCATCGCTGCCCTGATCATCGTGCCGGCGCCGGCGGATCGCAACGACGACACGCGCCGCGCCAGAGCAACCGTTGCCCTGTTTGCGGCGTTGGGGATCGGGCCGTTTCTGTTCCTGAGTGTCGGCCGGCTGTTTTGGGGGTTGCACCCCTCAGACCCCCTCCAGGCCATGGCAGAATCGACGATCATCTTCCTGCCGATCGGGTACGGCTACGCCATCCTGCGGCATCGCTTCATCAAGTACGGGGGCACGATCAGCCGCGCCGTCGGCTACCTGGTCGCTGTGCTTGGGCTGGCTGGGACGCTTGGCCTCGCCGGTCTGGGGTTGAGCACCGCCGGGATAGGCGCGCCCGGCGCCTATTGGGCGCTGGGCGGGATCGCCGTAGCGCTCGCGATCACGTTCGAGCCGACCCGGCGGGGCATCCAACCCATCATCGACAGGGCCATGGTCGGACAGATCGACGTGTTTCGTTCGACTTTGCGCGGCGTCGCGTACTCGCTCGACGAGTCGACTGACTTACCCGGGTGGGCCGAGGGGCTGTGCGCGCATTTCGCCCGCGCGCTCAACACGCAACCTGTCGGGCTGCTCCTCCGCACGCCGCAGGGCCGGCACCTACAACTTGCGGCGTACGATCCGAACGCCGCCTTGGGCGGGCTCCCTGCGGAGCTCGATCCCCTCGCGCCGCTAATCGCCCGACTGGGCGATTGGGGGGAGCCCGCTACGGCAGCCGATCTGCGCAGTGCGATCGAGGTCGAGCGGATCTCGCACGCCGAACGGGCGTGGCTGGAATCAGCTGCCATCGATCTCTGGTGGCCGATTCAGTCGGCAGTCGGGCTGCACGGTGTGGTGGTCATCGGGCGAAAACCCGATGGATTCGGGACCGCCGAGATGGAGTTGTTGTCGATCGCCGTGCGCCAGATCGCGGCCGTGCTCGACAACATCCAATATTCGCGCGAATTGAAACAACTCTCGCGTGCCGCGCTCCAAACGCGCGACGCCGAGCGACGCCGCGTCTCACGCGACCTGGACGACCAGATCATCCAGCCGCTTGTCAGCTTGAATTTCGCGCTCTCGGCGGCGCGCGACCCNNCCTGCCGGTCGCCGCAGACGCGCGCTCGCAAGTCGCCGAGTTGATCGCGCATGTGCGACGAATCTCAGCCGATTTGCGGCCGCCGGCGCTCGATGAGGTAGGCTTGGCGGCCGCCGCCCGCGGGCTGGTGCGGGCCTTCTCACGAGCCCATGCGCTACCTGTGGATTTCATCGTCCGTCCGAGCGACGATCTTGATGTGGGTGAGCCGCTGGCCTCTGCGTTCTTTGGCGCGCTCCGCGAGGGGCTCAACAACATCGGGCGCCACGCCGGCGCAAATCGGGTGTCGGTGCTGCTCGAACTCCAGGCCGATCGTCTGCTACTTGTGATCCACGACGATGGTTGCGGGTTCCAGCCCCCAGCACGCCTGGGTCAACTCGCCCCGGCCGGGCATTTCGGCCTGCTTGGCCTCCAGGAACGTCTGGCGGCGGTCGGCGG
>DKKP01000160.1 GCA_002455335.1 Anaerolineales bacterium UBA6663
CGTGCCTGCGCCAGATCGCCGGCCAGCAGGCGTTCCTGGATCTTGGCCAGGGGCACGGCCGCGATGTTCGCCAGCGCCATGATTCCGCCGACCGCACCGACGGCCAGTGCTGCAAGCAAGAACCCGGCGGAGCCCGCCAGGAGCTGAAAGTCGGGCTCGCATTCGAGCTTCAACCGGCCGAACTTGGTGATATCGCCACCGCTATCCTTCAAGCCGATGATCTGCGGATGCCGACTGAGCGCGACAACGGCCTCGACCGGCAAATCGACGCCCGTGTTCGCCGGGACGCTATACAGGATGATGGGCAGGGGGCTCGCGTCGGCGACGGCGAGGAAGTGCGCGGTGAGCGCCTCGGCCGTCATCCGGCCCTTGAAGTATCCGGGAGTCACGACGAGCGCGGCCTCGGCGCCCGCCTCCNNAATCTCGGCGCCCGCCTCGGCGGCTGCGCGCGTCAGCGCGATCGTGGCGGACGTGCTCTCCATGCCTGTGCCCACAATCAGTCTCTGATCGGGGTCGATGACAGATCTGGCCGTTGCAATGACCTGCAGGCGCTCCTCGACGGTCAGCGACGTGAACTCGCCGTTGGATCCGCCGACGACGAAGCCGGTGACTCGCTCAAGCGAGAGCCGCTCGATATTGCGCGTCAACCCGCTGAGATCGAGCGCGCCGGACGGCGCAAAGGGCGTCGGGAGTGGGGGGAAGATGCCGTGGAGATTCATGATCGTCTTCAGAATCATGGCACAATGACGCGCGGAAGGCAACGGCCAAACGTGCCGTCTGCCTGCGGTTTGTGGGCGAGAAAGAGGAGACTTCAATGGAACGTCTGGCTGCGCTCGATCGCGCACGTGGGCTGGCCGAACGGTTTGCCGAGAGGGCGACCATGGCCGACCGCGACGGCGTGTTGCCCGAGTCCGATATCCGCGACCTGAAAGCGAGCGGGCTCCTGGGCCTGAGCGTGCCCGGCGAGTGGGGCGGGTCGGGTCTAGGCCTTGCCGATTGTGTGGCCGTGCAGCTCGTGCTGGCGCGTGGTAGCACGTCGAGCGCGCTTGTCGCAGCGATGCAATTCCACCTATTCGGGCACGCCGCGGAGACACAGCCGTGGAGCTCGTGGGCCTGGGCCGAGCTGTGCCGGCGCGCTGTCGCCGGCGAGTTGCTCAACTCGGTCGCCAGCGAGCCGGAACTGGGAAGCCCTTCGCGTGGAGGGCTGCCCAAGACAGAGGTCCGACCGCATCCCGACGGCGGTTGGGTGGTTGACGGGCACAAAGCCTGGACGACGGGCGGCCGCTGGCTCGATCAATTGCTTGTGCGCTGTCGTTGCGGTGACGAGGCGGCGGTTGTGTGGATACCCACGGCCGCGCCCGGTGTAAGTTGGCGCGAGACCTGGCGAGATTCGCTCAGCCTGCGAGCCAGCGAGTCGCACGATCTGGTGTTGGATGGTGTCCGGGTGCCTGAGTCGTATCTGATCGCCCGTGGGGAGACGGGGCTTCGCCAGCCGAATGCCTGGTTTGCGCTGCTGACTGCCGCGACCTACCTCGGCGCTGCGTGGGCCGCTCGAGAGCGACTGAGTGATTACGCACGGCGCCGCGTCCCTACGGCACTTGGCCGTTCGATCGCGACGCTTCCGGGCATCCAACGACAGATCGGCGAGATGCAGGCCACGCTCGATGCGGCCGAGACTTTTCTGCTCGCGGCCGCAGGCGATTGGGATCGGGCCGGGCCCGGCGGGCGCCTGGCCTCATACGCACGCGTGGTTGCGGCCAAACATGTCGCGGTCGAGGCCGCGTTGCGGGTGACTGAAACGGCGCTCCGTGTCGCCGGCGGCGCCAGCCTCTCGGCCGAATTGACCTTCGAGCGCTACTTCCGCGACGCTCGAGCAGGGCTGATGCACCCGCCGGCGGGCGATGCGGCGCTCGAGCTCGTCGGCCGGGCTGTGCTTGATCTCCCGCAGACCTGAGCGTCGGATCAGCGCGTCAGCGCCGGCAGGTACACGCGTTGATTCATCGGCGCCGGGGTTCCAAACGGCGTAGGCGTCATCGTCGGGTTGACCAGCGTCGCCGGCACGCTCAGGAGGCCGATATCCAGGCTGGTGATGCTGATGACGTTCGAAGCGATGTTGAAGCTATCGGTGAACCCGGCGTTGCTGCCGCTCGGATTGATATCGCTGTCCTTTGTGGCATCGCCCCCCTGCTGTTTGGGCGCGATCGAAGCGCCAATGGGCACGATCACGCGGATGCGGTAGTCGCCCGGGATCGGCGCCACGACCGTGTAGATCCCGCTGGCATTGGTGGTCGCCGATGCGTAGAGCTGTGTCTTCGTGGGGGACCAGAGCTGGACGATCACGCCGGCCACGCCCGGCTCGCCCGCATCCTGGATGCCATTGGCGTTCGTGTCGTGCCAGACGAAATTGCCGAGGTTGATCGGCGTCGGGGTCCGGGTGGGCGTGGGCGTCTTGAACGGGATGATGCCGCCGTCGATGGACGTGATGCTGATGAGGTTCGAGGCGAATGTGTAGACGTCGGTGAAACCGGCATCGAGCCCGCCCGAGTTGATATCGCTGTCAAGCAGGTCGTCGCCGCCGGCCAGGTCTTTGCCTGTGAAGAAGGCGCCAGCCGGCAGGATGACGCGCACCCGATAGTCGCCCGGCACCGGCGCGACCAGGGTGTAAATGCCGCTGGCGTTTGTGGTTGTTGCCCCGTACAACGTCGATTTCGCGGCATTCCAAAGCTGGACCTGAACACCTGCCAATCCGGGTTCGCCGGCGTCCTGCCGGCCGTCGCCATCCAAATCGTCCCAGATGAAGTTGCCGACGTTGATCGGCGTGGGGGTCCGGGTCGGAGTCAGCGTTGGGAAGACCAGGGTCAACGGGAGCACGGTTAGCTGCAGCTCTGGGCCGGCGGCCTGCACGGGCCCGGGTTGAGGCAGCGCGCCAAAGATCAGGCTGACGCTCAGCAGCGCAGCACCCAGGATCACCCCAAGACGCCGCACCTGTTGACGGATCTGGACCCAATCGGTCATGGCAAGCCTCCACAGCACAGCCCGGATGCCGTACTTAACGATGTGGGGCGAGTTTATCGGGTAAAAGGGGTGGCGTCCAGGCAACGGTGGTCTGGGGGAGGTTAGGGCCGACCGTAACGAAAAAGCCTGCCCCGGAAAGGGCAGGCTCTCTNNGGCCAGCTACACCACGGGTCCAGGCAACGAGGACGAACTCTAACACAAGCGTGTCAGGGCGTCAATGCCGTTTGGCGACTGGCGGCGCCAGGTGAGCCATGAGGGACTTGAACCCCCAACCAACTGATTAAGAGTCAGCTGCTCTNNGCTCTGCCAATTGAGCTAATGGCCCGCTCGGTTGTTCAGGCTCTGGTGGCTGATGGATCCCGCGATGGGCGCGTCGATGCATCCTGAGCCAAATGCCCTGTCACCAGGGCAAAAGCGATTATACAGATTTCAGGCGTGCTGTCCAGGGCGTTTGTGAAGTTCGTGTCAAATCCACGAACCTCCGGTATGATGGCGGCGCCCAAAGCATCATCATGAGGGTCAGGCGAGCGACCGGGCGGTGCCATCGGTTTGGATAATGCTGGAATGAGGAGCAAATGAAAGAGCATGTTTTGATTGTCGAAGACCATGTCTTCTTTCGCAACGGCCTGCGTCAGTTTCTCGAGGGCGAGGGCTTCACGGTGAGCGAGGCCGGCGACCTCGAGAGCGCTGAGGCGCTCACCCGCACGCAGAGTTTCGCGGGCGCGATCGTCGACATCGTCATCCCGGTCGCCGGCGGCGCGCCCCCGCGCCATAACGAAGACACGGGGCTCGACTTCGCCGGGCGGCTGAAGCGGCGGCAACCCGAGATGGGTGTCCTGATCCTCTCTTCGCATCCCGATCGGGGTCACGTGTTTTTTGACTGGGTTCGCGACGGGTTCCGTGGAATCGGCTATGTTCTGAAGGATGGCAAACCGGATGCCCTCCTGGCTGCCCTGCGCCAGGTCATCGAGGGCCGGGTGACGTTCGACCCGCAGGTGAAGAGCGAGCGGCTCGTGGCTCAGGAGTTGCTCGATCGGCTCGCGCCTGATGAACGATACTGGGTCAACCAATCGATCGGCCACCTCGACGGGCTGACCAGCCGCGAATGGGAAATCGCGCACTGGTTGAGCGCTTCGTATGACGTGCGCGCCGTTGCCGAGCGTCTTGGGCTTCAGCCCAAGACCGTCGAGAACAACATCACCCAGATCTATGGCAAGCTTGGCCTCAATGTAATGAGCCAGCAGGCGCCGCATCTCCGGCCCGGCTACATCCTGACCAAGGCATGTCTGATCTACGAACTCCAGCACAACGCAGCCACGCTCTAGGGCCGGGTCGCGACTCGCTCGTGTGGCTGATGATCGCGTTGGTCCTGGTCGGTCTGACCGGGCTGCTCCATCTCGCGCTCGACATCGGCCGGCCGTATGGCGGTTATCTGACCGGCCGTACCTTGCTCCAACCGAGGTGGTTTGTCGACAATGTGACCCCGCCGCATTGGTCAGGCCTGAATGGCACGGGTCTGGCGCGCGCCAGTGAGTTGCTGGCCCTCAATGGCCGCCCGTATGGGTTTGACGAGCGCGAGGTCTTTGCCTCAGCCTGGGCGGCCGGGCATAGACAGGTCGATTTGACGTTCAGTATCAACGGCAGCCTGCGAACCATCCAACTTCCGATCGTGCGTTTCTCGTGGCAGGATTATCTCGATGCCACCTTGCCCGAGATCATCCTGGCCGTCAGCTTCTGGCTTCTTGCCATCGCGGTGTATCGCTCGCGCCCCGAGGATTCGGTCAATCGCACGGCGGCCTTGTTCTTTGTCATCCTTGGCGCGTATCGCCTGAATGCCTGGCCTGCGTTGTTTCGCGATGGCGATGTGGTCGCGCGTGTGCTGGACTATGCCTTCGTCGGCCTGCTCTGGCCGGCGTTCACGGCCCTCTGGGCGCATTTTGCGCTGCTCTTCCCAAACACAAGCCGTCTGCTGCGTCCATGGACGCTGGCCTTGATCTACTTGAACTCCTTTGCGATCGCCGTGGGCTATGCCTGGGTGCGCGCGACATGGTGGGCCACTGGCTGGACGCCAGCGATCGGGCTCAACGACGACATCTTGTGGCGTTGGCTGACGTATTCGTTCCTCGGCGCAGTCGGGCTTGTCGTCGCGCGGCTCGTCATCCTCACAGTCGATCCACGCACCTCGTACCGCGCCCGACGCCAGAGCGCCATCTTCTTGCTCGGAATGCTCGTGACGCTTGTGCCCATCGTGACCTGGGCGATCTCGGCATATGGACCTTCCGAGAACGGATTCTTCTTCGGGGGGCTCGATCTTCGCTATCTGTTTCTTGGCGCGCCGCTGGCCCTTGCCTACGTCGTGGTGCGCTACCGGACATTTCGCAGCTCCCATCCCTTGCTCAGGCTCGTGGTGGATATTGCAAGCAGCGCCCTGCTGGCCAGTGTGGCCGCCTGGATCTGGTGGCAGCGGCAACCCCAGGTGATCCAAGATCTTGTCGCGCCGCCTTTTCTGCCACTGCTACTCCTCTTGTTCTACGTCGTGGGAGTTTGGGTCGTTCAGCGTTTCCTGGGGAATATCTTGACCCGGCTGTTCAACCGGGATAGCGTCCGCATCGAGCAGAGCCGGCGCTTCGGCCTGGCCCTGGCCGATCTCCCCGCCTCGGTGGACGCCCCAGCGCGTCTTGCCGAGACATTGACCCGGGTGCTACACGTCGAGCGCGCAGCGCTCTGGCGGCTCTCCCCGGGCAACGNNCGGCTCTCCCCGGGCGGCGCGCTGGCCCTGGTCAGTACGGCCGGGACGTGGCGCCAGCCCCCACCGGGCTATCTGGCCGTCGCCCTGGCGGCTGCTGCACAGCCTCAACCGCTGCAGGCTCCTGGTGCACGGCTGGACACACAGAGCCGGGCCCTGGCTCAGGCCGGGCTTGAGCTTGTCTTGCCGTTGCGTGGCCCCGACGGGCCGCTCGGGCTTCTGGCGCTCGGCCCACGGCCCGATGAAGAGGTCTTCGATGAACGTGACGTCGATGCGCTCCAATTGATTGCACAACAGACCGCGCTGTTCCTGCTCTCCGCGGAGCAGATCGAGGAGATCCAACGCATGGCGCAGGCCCTTGACCAGGCGCAGGAGGTCGAACGCCTGCGGATCGCGCATGAGCTCCACGACACCACGCAGCAGTCGCTCAATGGTCTGGCGTTCTCGCTCACGTTGATCCGACGACGTCTGCAACAGGATCCGGCGCAGCTCGAAACCCTGATCAGCCAGAGCATCACGGAGACCCAGCAGGCGATCCAAACCCTGTATCAGATCCGGTACAACCTCGACATGAGCGAGTTGGACAACGGCCTGGCGGAGCCGGTGCGCAACATGCTCGAGCGGTTCGGCCAGCGATGGGGATGGCGGATCGATTTCACGACGACTGAAGGCGTCGACCGGGTGCTCACGGCGGCCGGCCGCTCCGCGCTGTTTCGCCTGATCCATCAGTCGCTCGAGAACGCCGCGGCACACGCCCGGGCGACGACCGTACGCGTTGCTTTGGATCTCGACGGCGACAAGGTGTCGTTCGACGTGGTGGATGATGGGATCGGATCGACCGTTGAGGAGCGTGCGCTCGCGGCAGCAAACGGGCACCTCGGGCTGCGGACAATGCGCACGCGCATCGAGAGCCTGGGTGGCGCCTTCCGCTTCGACTCGGCCCCTGGGGCGGGCACTCGGGTCAGTGGCTGGGTGCCTGCGACGGCGTCTCAGGCGGCGTGAGGCCGGGCGCGCTTGCGGAAAGGCGTGTGATCAGCTCGGACACGAAATCGGCCGCTGCCTTCTCGCCTTGAAGCACAAGGCCCGGGGCGTTCTGTGCCATCGCGAGCCTTGCCAACGGCGCCTGACTGGCGCCGAATGCGCCCACCACGGCCCCTGCGCGGAGCACCGCAAGCACAAGCGCGTGTGCACGCGGATCGGCCCACAACGCGTCCGCGGATGCTCCACCCCCTGGGATCACGATCGCACGCGGCAAGGGCAATGCCCCGGCCTGCTCAAGGGTGAGGCCAGCCTCTGCGCTGAGCCCGTGTTCGCCGCGCACACGCCGTGTGGACGGACATACCAAGACGGTGAGTGCGCCGGCTGACCGCAGTGGGTCCAGACAGGCGATCACATCGCCCTCATCGAATCCGGATGCGACCAGGATGTAAATCGGGTCAGGCTTGAGGAACGGATCAGGCAGTTCGGGCTTCATCGAATCTGACCTGCCGGTGGCGCCAAGCGCTCCGTTGCGGCGCGAGGGCTGCCGCGCTTGCGGGCTGCGTGCTCCGGCTCGCCAAAGAATATCCGCAGAAGCCGAGCCAGTGTCACTCCGGGCGCCGCCTGGCGCGGCAGTGGCTCGGCGTTCTGCGGGGCGTGCTTCCGGGCCACGCAACGAATCAAACGTTCTCAAAGTATGAACCGAGCATAGTCCCGCTGGGACGGTCCATGACTGCGACAGTATGCGATTTCGTGCGCCGACCGATCGCGTTGGTCAATCGTCGACCGGGCTCTGCCAGTCGGTCAGGTCCGCCTGCACAAAGGCCTCTGTCAGGCGATGGATGCCATAGCGTTTGACCCGGACCGTCCCACGGGCTTCGAGCAGCGACCGCTCCAGGAGTTCATGGATTGCAGGCCATAGTTGGCTCTCGGCGAGCCGACTGATCGCCAGAAGTTGGTCGGGTGTGCCGCCTTTTTCGCTGACTAGTGGCATCGCGAGGAGCAAGGCCTGGGCGGGCGCGGTCAACACAGCCCAAACGCTCCAATAGATCCGTCGGTAGAGTTGCTCGATCGACGGCGACTGCCACTCGCGGAGGTCGCGGAGAAGATCGGCCAGTGGTTCGACGGCGCTCAGCCCGGCAGCCAGTTTGAGCGCGAGCGGGTTGCCTCCCACGATGCGATAGACCTCGACCGCATCGGCGACGGAGAGCGCGCCGGTGGCGCGGCTCCCGGCCGCAATCGCCTGGTCGACGGCCAGTTCGACCGAATCGGCCTGCGAGAGTTCGTCGAGTAGGATCACGATGGCGTTCGCATCTGCAGCCGGACGGGCGCGAGACGTGAGTAAGAATCGCGACGGCCCGGTCAGCAATGGCAACGGGTGGAGGATCGCGGCGAGGTCGTGCGGTGTCTCGAGGTTGTCAAGCACAACGAGGTGCGGTTGGCCCAAGAGCGCCTGCCGTACTCGGCTGAACATGGCCTCTGAGGGCTCCGAGGCTTCGTCCTCGCCAAACAGGGCAGTGTGAATGCGCTCGACGACCTCGGCGAAATCCAGCGCGTGCGCCTCGGTTCCGGGCGCTTCGGCCTCGGTATCCTCGGCGTGCAGACGGATCCAGAGCAGTCGTTCGAAGAGCCCCTCGCGTGCGCATTGGCGGGCGATGGCGTCGGCCAGGGCCGTCTTGCCGAGCCCGCCCAGGCCGACAAGGGCGATCGGTGCACTCTCGCCCGGCCGGCGCAGAAGCTCCACAACCTGGGCACGCAGGTCTGCCTGTCCGAACAGGTTGCGATAGGGCGTTGGCGGTAGTGCCGACTCAAGGCGTTGCACGTTGACGGCCCGGAGCGCGATCTCGCGGCCGGCGACAAGCTCGCCCAGGCGCTTGAGTGTGCCGGCCAGGATCCGATTGACCTGGTCCAGGCTCAGCTTCTCGTCGTGTGCGATCTCCTTACCCAGACGCTGGTCGAGGTGTTTGGCGCGCAGGATTCGGACGCCCTGGGTGTCGGTCGGTGCCAGCGCCTCGAGCCCGGCCATGAGAACGGCGTTCGTGGCGCGGCGGAGCGTCACAGGGCTGATCGGCTCAGCAAAGCGTGCGAGTTGCTCACGGGTTAGCAGCCAATCGTCCAGTCGAGTCCGTGGCTCGTCACCCAGCGAGTACCAGGCACGAAACGCGGCCTGGGCCCGGTCGGAGAGCGTCTCGAACGCGTTGCCTTCACTGGGCATCGTGGTAGGTCCCCTCCTCCCTCTGCCGCGCCGACATGTCGGCGCGACTATATCACAGGGCCGAAGACCAGCACGCGCATAGATTCGCATAAGTTAGCCGCTCACGGGGCGGCGACCGGCATTACGCTATGGGGTGAGCCCCCCATGAAAGCGGGGGTGAGCCCGATCCCTTCGAAGCGGGCCCGACGCGTGTCTCGAAACTTCAGTGGGGTGAACGATGCCACCAGTGCTGATCGTCGACGCGGATGAGTTTGAACGTCTTGGACTTCGCATGGCGCTGACCGCATACGGTTATGACATCCATGAGGCAAGTGATCAAGCTTCGGCGCTCGAGTTGGCGCACCGTATTCGGCCGGTGGCCGCCGTGGTCGATATCTCGATCCCGGCCGATGGCGCGAAGTTGGCCTGGAGCCGAACCAAGAACGGGATCTCGCTGACGCGGCACCTCAAGTCGATCCTGCCCGATCTGGGGGTCGTGCTTTTCTCGGCCTATGAGCAGCATCTCGACGACTTTCTGGATCTGCTGTCGGGGGGCGTCCGTGGTTTGGCCTACTGCCTCAAGGGTCGGCGCGTGGAGGCGCTTGCGACCACGCTCGATCGCGTCCTGGCCGGTCGGGTCGAGATCGATCCGGAGGTTCATACCCGAGCTCATACGATCGCCAACGAGTTGCGCGACCGACTCGCGCCGGCCGAGCGGCCCTGGGTCGAACGCGCGGTGCGCTCCTGGCCCCGTTTGACGGCGCAGGAGGCGCGGGCTGCCGCCTCGCTGGCAGCTTCGTGCTCCCCCGATGGCGTTGCGAGGCGCCTGGGGATTCAGCGAGCCGACAACCTGATCTGTCGGGTGTATGCCAAGCTTGGGCTGGCCGAGGTGCCAGCCGAGAGCCCTGACCTCCGCCAGGTGTCGTTGGTGATCAAAGCGCATCAGATCCATGTGCTCGAGGATCACGTGCTCTAGCTTCATCGGGCCACGCGATTGGATGGCGCGGTACACTTGGCGCATGATGATTCGCCGCGGCGCAGCCCTGCTTCTTTCTCTCAACCTCGTTGCCTGCGCAACCTCTCAGGTGACGGCGCCGGCCCCGACTCTTGTCGCGACCCTTCCGCCACCGACACGCTCCGCCAATACGCCGTTACCATCTGCCGCTTCGACGCCGACGATGGCGCCGGAGGCCGAAGCGACAGCCCTGGCCGAGGCCGCCGTCGCGAGCGTCACACCCGAATTGATCGAGACCTCGCCGGCACCTGACGGTCTGGCGAGCGCCGAGTTGTGGCGGGCGCCATGCGCCCTTGTGAGCGGGTTCGAGGCGTATGGGCCGATCGGCTATGACGAGATCCGTTGGGTGGCCTCACCGGGCTCCGATCCCATCGTGGTCGACCGGCAGGTTTGGGCGTGCCAGGGGCTTGGCGCGATTGGCCTGCGTGTGCTGCGCTGGAGCCCGGATAGCGTCTGGTTGTTCTACACCGACACGGCTCAGGGCTCACCGGACGGTGCAGGGTGTCCGTGGTTTGGGCGCGTCTTGCGCTGGTCTTCCACTGAACCGCAGGCAACGATCCTGGGCAATGGGGCCACGTCGCCCGATAGCGCCTGGGTAGCCGGGGCAAACGCGGGGATGCTTGAGGTGTGGAGTTGGGCATCGGGCGATGTCCGGCGCACGGCCTTGCTGGAACCCGAGTGGCCCGTCAGCGCGATCGGTTGGGCGCCGGCCGGCGATCGCGTTCTCTTCATTCAATCGGATGGCGCCTGCAGCCTCGGGGGAAGCAGCGTGATCGGTGTCCTCGACGTGGAGGCCGGCGTCGTGGTCGAATTGCTCCGGACTGCCGACCCTGTGTTGCTCACCTTTCGCTTCGAAAGCCTCGATGAGATCACGTTTTATGGCGCGAGCCCAGACCCGGCGCGGTATCGATTGGTTGCTGATCAGTTGATCCGCATGCCGTGACCCCGAACGCGGCCCGGCGCTTGATACAATGGTTTGTTGGCATATCCGGGGTCGAAAGTGCCCCGAGTCGTCAGGAGGATTCCCATGAGTGAAGCGTTGCGTGTGACGGTTTGGAACGAAGGCCGGCATGAGAAGCGGAACCCGGTCGTCGCCAAGGTCTACCCGAACGGGTTGCATCATGCGATCGCCGAAGGCCTTCGAGCGCACGGCTTTCAACAGGTTCGTACGGCCACCCTCGACGAGCCCGAGCACGGCCTCACCGAATCGGTTTTGACCGAGACGGATGTGCTGCTGTGGTGGGGGCACATGGCTCACGGCGATGTGCAGGACGAGATCGTCGAGCGCGTCGCGGCCCGTGTGCTCGATGGCATGGGCCTTGTCGTGCTGCATTCGGGCCACTTCGCCAAGGTCTTCAAGCGCTTGATGGGCACAACGTGCAATCTCAAGTGGCGCGAGCACGAGCGCGAGAACGAGCGTTTGTGGGTGGTCGCGCCGGCGCATCCGATCGCGGCCGGGCTGCCGCAGTACATCGACCTCGCAAACGAGGAGATGTATGGCGAGCACTTCGACATCCCGGCGCCCGACGAGTTGGTGCTTGTGAGCTGGTTTAAGGGTGGCGAGGTCTTCCGCAGCGGCTGCTGCTGGCAGCGCGGCCGTGGTCGGATCTTCTACTTCCGCCCAGGACATGAGACCTTTCCGACTTACCACAACGAATTGGTGCGTCAGGTGATCGCCAACGGCGTGCGCTGGGCCGCCCCGGTCGGTGCCGCAGCCCCGTACTATGGCAACTACAAACCGCTC
>DKKP01000359.1 GCA_002455335.1 Anaerolineales bacterium UBA6663
GCAGGCTCGGAATTCGGTGTACGACAACCGGAAGGCGTCCATCTTCGTGTACGCCCAGACGTTGGGCGTTTGCTGGCCGCAGTGGTGGCAGGGGAGCGCCACGCGGTCGGTGCGGATCAGGTCGAGTTGGTCGTTGGCCATCGGTCGTTCCTTATGCAGCGAGTAGCTGCGGTGTCCTCAGCGAGATGGCAAGTTGCGTGCCAGCCTTGCTGTTTGTCGGCTTTTGCCGTGTTGCGTGACATAGTGCATGGCGTGTGCCGACCATGGCCTGAACAGTCTTAAATTTTTCGACGAAGCCGCCGCGCGGCGGCTTCGTCGAACTCAGGCGGGATACGGGTAGCCGCGTAGATCGGCCTGCGCGATGACGTCGCAGACCAGGCGCCCGACGCGGTCGAGCGTGCGCGGGTCGATCAGGCTGAGATCATCGGACGGGGTGTGATAGGCGAGGTCGGCCTCGGCGTGGCCGCAGGCCTGCAGCGCGCCGGCGCGGATGCCCCGGCGCAGGAACGGCGCATGGTCTCCGCTGCGCAACCGAAAGACTTTGCCGCGCACGTCAGGGTCGCTTTCGCGGATCAGCGCGTTGAGGTGCGGGTCGGTCTCCACGGTCCACAAAGCGCCGTCGTGCGTCAAGGCGATCAGGTCACGGCCGGCACCGACCATGTCGAGGTTGAGCACCGCGACACGCGCGCCAGGAGGGACAGTTGCCGCGAAGGCCTCGGCGCCATGTAACCCGGTCTCCTCAGCGCCCGTGAACAAGAAGCCGACGCGAAGCCGCGAGGGCGGCTCGGCCGTGAGCCGCTCGGCCACCGCCAGCGCCACGGCGACACCTGAGGCGTTGTCGTTGGCGCCCGGCGCATAGGTGCGTGGCCCGCCCAATTGCGCGCCAAGCTCGAGCGCGATCCAACTTACGCCCGCGACGATGCCGATGGCGCTTCCAAGCGTAACGACGAGCCCGGGCAGCGGCAGCCCAAGGAGCAACAGCCCGGCCAGCGCCGCGACGGCCCAGGCGGTTCGTAGATTGAGGAACATGATCTGCTGATGCAAGGCGCGCAGCAACGGCAGCCGGAGTGCAGTGGCCGGCGCACTGTCGAGGTGCGCGCACACGATCAGGGTCGGTGCATCGGCAGGCGCGTCGCTGTAGGCGATGACGTTCTGGCTCTGCGCAGTTCGCGGTTGCAGTCGGCTGGCCACGCGCACCCATTCCGGGAGGAGGAGGATAAGCGCCAGGCTGATGAACGCCAGGAGTGGCCAGGTGGGCAGCGCCCAGGCGGCCAGGGCCAGGCTCAACCCGCCCAACGCGAACCACGGTGTGAACGCGGCATGTGGCGTGAAAGCCACCGGCTGCCGCGCAACGGCATAGCCGAACCGTTGCAACTCGGCCGCGACATAGTCGCCGGCTTCACGCTCGGCCGGGCTGCCCGCCGGGCGCGGCCCGATGATGTCGACAAGGTGGGCGATGTGTGAACCCGCCTGCGGCGCGAGTGAGGCCTCGGCCCGTCTGTCCGGGAGCGCCAGGTAGGGCTGGATCCGGGGCGGCGGAGGCGCGACCGACGGTCGAGTGACGGAGTGAAACAGAAACATCAGTCCACCGATTTCTCAACGCGGACAATGTAGCGCGATAACGGGTAATGGAAGAGCGGGCTCTCGAAACGGGTCGCGTACGCGATAGGCATGCCTGATGCGGTGAGCATCGCCTTCTGAGCCATGTGCTCATCCTCGCCCTGGTTGACGACCAGCAGCGTGCCGCCGGGCCTCAGGCTGGCCCAGGCCGCCGCGAGCAACACCTGTGGCCGGAACAGCCCGCGTGGCAGACCCCAGGCCAGGTGGTCGCGTTCGAAGACGAACGGGAAGAACAGCGTCACAAGATCGTACGCAGCCGGCTGTGCGGCAAACGCACGCGGTTCATAATGCACGCGCTCAATCGGCAGCCCACGCAGGTGGGCGCGTGCATAATCCTGACGCGAGTGCAGGTCGTTGTAGATGCGGTATGCGTCGGCTTCAAAGCCGATCAACTCGGCCGCGGGTTGGTGCCGCTTGAGGAACGCGTAGTAGGCGTGGACATAGAACCAGTCTGAGGGGCCGATGTCCACGGCCCTGCGCCAGCCTGCGGCAGGCGTGCGCCAGCCTTCCGGCGTCGTGCGCGGACCCGCGGCAGGCGTGCGCCAGCCTTCCGGCGTCGTACGCGGACCCGCGGCAGGCGTGCGCCAGCCTTCCGACGTCGTACGCGGAGCTTCGGCAGGTGCTAACAGTGCGCTTTCGAGCAAGGCCAGGTAGTACAGGTTCTCACGGTAATTGCGCGCCCGGCTGTGCTGCGCGAAGTAACTCAGGTCGTACGTCTCTAGAAGGCGCCGGGCCTCATGGGCTGCGGCCGGGTTCTGGGCATAGGCCTCGGCCTTCGACTCGTTGCGCCAATGCAGGCCGCCTCGGCCCCAGCGAAACAACTGCCGGAGGGGATAATCGATCGCGTTGTGGAGCTGAGCGAGCATGGTCATGTCTTCGCATTGTAGGGAATGCCATCGCTGCAGGGGCGAAAAGTTGCGTGAAAATCGAGCCAGGGCCTCAAGTAGGCGCGCGTCGATATAATGCCTTTCCAGAACGACAGTCAATCGACCAATCCATCTTTCGCCCAATCGCCCATTTCTATGCGCCCCCTCATCGGCATCACCATCCACCCGACAATCGATCCAGATCGCGCCAACCTCGACCGCCTGGTCGCCGACATCGTCGAGGGCGTCGAACGCGCCGGCGGGCTGCCGCTGCTTGTGCCGCTTGGGTTGAGCGAATCGACGCTGCGCGATCTCTCGAGCCGGCTTGCTGGTCTGTTGCTCTCGGGCGGCGGCGACATCGAGCCCGAACGCTATCACGCGCCAGCGCGCGACACCCGTCTCGGCGGGCTGTGCGCCGAGCGCGATCGCACGGAGTTGCTCTTGACCGGATGGGCGCTCGCCGAGCAGCAACCGCTCTTCGGGATCTGTCGCGGCGCGCAATTGCTCAACGTCGCCCTTGGGGGCACGCTGTATCAGGATATCAGCGAGCACCCCGGCGCGATACGACACACCTTCAGCGATGAGGATTTTGCGAACCGGCCGCACGCGGTCAGGGTCGCTGAGGAGAGTCGGCTGGCACGCATCCTCAAGCAGCCCCTGCTCGACGTCAACAGCCTTCACCACCAGGCGATCCGCGACGTCGCACCTGCGCTTCAAGCCGTCGCCCACGCGCCAGACGGGTTGGTCGAAGCCGTCGAGTTGCCCGATGCGCCCTTTGCGCTGGCCGTGCAGTGGCACCCCGAATGCCTGCTCGCCCTGCCGGAACACCAGGCGCTGTTCGATGCCTTCGTCGCGGCTGCGGACAAGCGCATATCACGTTCCTGAGCAGGGCGCTTCCTGCTCTCAACACATGGCGTTCTGTCATTGATGAGCACTTGGTGAAAGCTTGTACTCCGCCTCGACGGCTGTGGTCCCCGACGATAAGCTGAACCCTGCGCGAGATGAACTCGTTCGCGCGGGAGGCACTTCATGCAACTCAATGTGAATGGCACAGTCATCGAAGCCGGCGACCTCGAAGGCCGATTGCTCGTCTACGTCCTTCGCGACGAGTTAGGACTGACCGGCACCCGGTTCGGCTGCGGGGCCGGGCATTGCGGTTCGTGCACGGTCTGGGTCGACGGCGTGCCGACGCGCAGTTGCCAGAAGCCGGCGGCCGAGGTCGTCGGGCAGGCGATCACCACGATCGAGGGCCTGGCTGCGACGACCGATGGCGGTGGGCTTCATCCAGTGCAACAGGCGTTTCTCGAGTTGCAGGTGCCGCAATGCGGCTGGTGCATGAGCGGCCAGATGATGACGGCCGCGGCCTTTTTGCGCGACAACCCGGAGCCGGTGCGCGCTGAGGTCGAGGCCGCGCTCGACCAGAACTACTGCCGCTGTGGCACATACCATCGCCTGCGTCAGGCCGTCCTTCGGGCCGCCGAGATCCAGCGCGGCCGGGCGGCCGAGGTGGCGGCATGAGCGCGCCCAAGACCCGAACGCGAAAACGTCTGACCCGGCGCGGGGCGCTGATGCTCGGCGGGATCGGTCTGGCCGGGGTCGCCGGCCTCTACGTCGGCTTCGATGTGTTGCGCCGCAACGCGCTCGACAACCTCTCGGCGGGGGGCGCCCCGGGCCTCAGCCCCAACGCATGGCTGCAGCTGACGCCCGAGGGCCGCGTCCGGTTGTTGATGCCCAAAGCCGAGATGGGCCAGGGCGTGCACACTGCCACTGCCCAGATCGTGGCCGAGGAATTGGGGCTGCCGCTGGCCCAGGTCGAGGTAGTGCTGGGCGACACCGACGTGCTACCCGTCGATTCGTTTGGCACGGCCGGTTCGACCACGATCTCATCGCTCTATCCCGAACTCAGGCGGGCCGCGGCGACGGCACGGCGCATGGTGCTGGCCGAGGCGGCGACGCGGCTGAACGCGCCGGCCACGGAGCTCGATCTGATCGACGGGCGTATCCTGCGCAACGGCGCGCCGGTCGACCTGTCGATCACGGAACTGCTCGACGGCCGGCAGATCGTCGAACTGGCCGAGGGCGAGGAGCCGCCCACGCGATCGCGCGACGCCTACACACTCATCGGCGCGTCGGCGCCGCGCCTCGACCTGCCCGATAAGATCGTGGGCGCGGCCCGTTATGGATACGATGCCCGTATCGACGGCATGAAGATCGGCAAGGTCCTGCGCCCGCCGCGGCTTGGCGCGACACTGCGCTCGGCCGATGTCGGCCCGGCGGTGGAGCTCGCCGGCGTGATCACGGTCGTCAATGAGGAGGGTTTCGTCGGCGTGGTCGCCGAAACTCAGGAGGTCGCGAACCGGGCGATCAACCTCATCCGGGCTGAGTGGAATGAGCCGACCGCGCCCGCCACGCAGAGCCAGATCGAGCCCGAGGCGCTCCGCCCGAACGGGCTGGGCGGCGACTTGATCGGGCCGACGGCCGGCGATGCCGAGGCGGCGCTGCGTCGCGCG
>DKKP01000279.1 GCA_002455335.1 Anaerolineales bacterium UBA6663
TGACCGGGGCCGCCGGTCGGCTGACCCGGGGCGGCGACGCGGCGCATGCGCAGCTCGGCGAGCTTGTTGCTGTCGTCGGCCGCAGGCGGCGGCGCAGCCGGAGCGCTCGGCGTACCTGGGCGCGCCGGAGCGGCAGCCTGGCCTGTGTTCTGGCGGTTCTCGATCCGTTTGAGCAGCGACATGCCTACCTCGGGTCACCCTGGGGCCGCGGTTGCGGCCTCAGCGGGAGAAGATCGATTTGCGTTTCTCGGCCGGTTTGCCGGCCGGATCCTTGGGCGCGAAATCCGCACGGAGCCTGGCCGCGAGCTCGACGATCGCGCCGGCGNNGGGGGCCGCCTTGCGGTCGCCCATCACAAAAGGCACGCCGGCGTTGATCGCCTGCGTCGCGACACGGTCGTCATACGGGATCTGGCCGTACACCGGGTGCTTGAGTGAGTCCTCGATGCTTTGGGGCGTGATGCCCCAGCGCTTGTCCATCTTGTTGACGACAAGCACGGGCTTGTCCTTCGAATACTCGAGCTTCTCGCACAGATCGAAATACTTCTTGACGTTTGCCAGGGTCGGGATATCGGGCGCCGCGACCACGATCACACGATCGGCGGCATCCATCATGCCCAGCTCGAGATCGCGCAGGATCGAGGCCATGTCGACCACGACATAGGTGAAGTGATGCCGCAGCTCGAGCAGCAGCCGCTTGAGCGGCGCGGCCATGATCAGCTCCGAATCCTCGGGCGACTGCGAGCCGAGCAGCACCTTGACGCCCGAAGCGTGAGCGGCCATCCATGAGGCGATGGCGCTTTCGTCGATCTCGTCGACCTGCTGCACCGCGTTGACCAGGCTTGTCTTGGCCTTGAGGTTGAAGAACACGCCGATATCGCCGAACTGCGTGTTCGCGTCGACCACACACACCTTGCGATCCTCGCCCTGCAAGGCCACAGCGAGGTTGACGGCGAGCGTCGTCTTGCCCGCGCCGCCCTTTGGGCTGTAGCAGGCCAGGACTTTGCCAAGCGCGGACGGCGTCGCGCCGTTGGTCGCTCCCGGCGTGACCGGGACGCGGACTGTCGCCAGCTCTTGTTCCTTGCTCGAGAGGCCGAGACGACGGATGGTGTTGATCAACTCGTCGGCCGATGGCGGCTTCGAGAGGAAGTCGCGCGCGCCGGCGAGCATCGCCTGCCGCAGGTAGTCGGTGTCTTGCTGAACCGAGACGATGACGATCTGGGTGGTCGGCACATCCTTGACGATCGCGCGCGTCGCCGTGATGCCGTCCATGTCGGGCATGTTGATATCCATCAACACGACGTTTGGGCGCATCTCACGGGCCAGCTGCAGGCCCTCGCGCCCGTTCCGCGCCATCCCGACGACGTCGATATCCGACTCGAACTGCAGGAGTTTGCGGATCGTCTCGCGCGTCTCGGCGGTGTCGTCGACGACGACGACCCGGATTTTGTCACTGGTTGCGCTCATCCCTCGTCCTCGTTTCGTGAGCGTGTCTCTGCGCCCTGCCCTGTCATATCGACCGCGGACCGCGGGCCGCAGTCCTCGTTGTCACGAGTCCCACGGTCTGCGGTCCGCCGTCTGCGGNNAGGGGTCCGCCGTCTGCGGTCGATCACGGCGTTGTTGGCGCCGGCGTCGGTTCGACGATGTCTGTCGTGTCGAGCCCGTAGTTCAGTTTGCTCGGCAGCGAGATCTTGTAGGTGTCGACCATGTACTGGAGCGTCACCGACTGGGTCTCGGCCAGCGAAGTGTCGCCCGCCGAGCGGAGCGTGTACGTGTACTGCACCGCGTCCGGGAAGCGCTCAGCCAGGCGATTCACGTAGTCGAGCACGAGCGCCTCCTGCGGCGACACAGCCACCGTGATCAGCTGCGGCGGCGGCGGGGTCGGCGTCGCGGTCGGCGCGACGGTCGGCGTCGCATTCGGGTCGACCACGCCGGCCGGAACTGCGGTGCCCTCGGGCGCGGCAGCCGGCACAGTCGGCGCGTCGGGGCCAAAGACGCCCATGCCCATCACAAGCACGTTCTGGATGATGCTCTGCGACACGAGCCGCGAGCGCTGCTGCTCCGACGGCACGATGTAGAGCGTCTCGCCCAGCACCGGGTCGGTCTCGGCGCGGCCGATCTGCGCATTGTCGCCGGCCGGCACGATGCCGGCCACGATCATCTGCGGCGGCAGCGCGCCGACGGCGTCCTGCGACTGCGTGCCCGGTCCAAGGACGCCGGCCGAGAGGTTCGGCAGCAGCGTCTGAAAGTCGCGGTCGATGTCGACAAACGCCATCGAGACAAGGATGTTGACGTAGTCGCCCGAGCGCACGCCGTTCGCAACGCCGTTATCGAGATCGTAAGGCAGCGAGATCGCCGTGAAGCCGCGCGGGATGCGCCCGGCCGTATCGGAGCCGAAGGGCGAGAGATCCTGCAACGACTTGACGATCATGGTCGTGAAGATCGGCTCGTTGCGCTGGATGGTGTAGCGCGCGCGCGAGCCCACGATCTGGGCCGCATCGGTGATCGCGTTGGTGGGCACCATCTCGGTCGGCCAGGCGATCGTGCCGAGCGCCTCGGTCGGGATCACGACGCCGCGCTGCAGATCCTGCACCGCCACGACGATGTCGAGGCTGCCGCTCGAGACCGGCTCGACCTGCCCGGTTGATCCGTCGGGATTGCCGGCGACGGCCGTCGGCGCATCGCCGCTCGGCGGTTGGCTATTGCCACCGTTGGCGAGGTTCATGATCGCCACGACGGCCAACACGCTGAGCGCCAGAAGCACCAGCCCCACCAGTAAGAGAGTTCGTCCTCGCGCCATAATGCCTCCTGCAGTGCTGCGTCCGGCCCTGATACGGGGCCCGCATTGAAAAGTTTATGTGAGAGTAAGGTTCGTTTTACGTTAGCCTGTGTTGGAGTGCGTTAGGTTATGTTTCAAACCTGATGCTCACCGGGTTTCTCCCACAGGCAGCTCCATCGTGATTCGGGCCCCCTGCCCGAGTTGGCTGTCGATCGCCAGACTGCCGCTGAGCACCTCGAGCCGTTCCTTCAGGGCGGCGAGCCCGATCGCGCGGCTCTCGCCGCTCAGGGCGACTTCGGGGTCGAAGCCCAGGCCGTTGTCTTCGACCTGAACCCTGACCCGCAGGTCATCGATATCGAAATCGACGGCGATGGCCGTGGCCTGCGCATGGTTGCGCGCGTTGCTGAGCAGTTCCTGCAGCCCGCGGAAGAGCATGACCTCGCGGATCGACTCGAGCCGGCGCTCGGGCCCAGAGAGCTCGAGCGTGGTCGGGATGCCGGTCTTCTCCTTGAAGGCGTCGACATAGCGCTTGATCGTCGGCACAAGGCCCAGGTCGTCGAGCATCATCGGACGCAGATCGAAGATGAAGTTGCGGATCTTCTGGAGCGTCGAGTTGGCCGCCGTCTTCATGCTGGCCAGCTCGGTGCGCGCCAGGTTCGGATCCTTCTCGAACAACCGCATCGCGATCTCGCTCTGCAAAACGAAGTTCGAGAGCGCCTGGGCCGGCTCGTCGTGTAGTTGGCGCGAGAGGCGCAGCCGCTCGGCCTCCTGGGCTTCGATCACGCGCGAGAGCACGAGTTGACCGTTGACGCCCATGCTGTTCTTGCCGGCGCGCTGCGTGATCCAGGTCTCGAGCGCATTCCGCATCTGCGTCAGCTGGCGCCCGATACGCTCGAGGTTGGTCTGATCGGATTGCAGCTTCTCGAGCTGGCCGCGCATCGAAAACAAACGCTGTTGCGCGTCCTGGGCGTTGTCGTACAGCGCCTTGATGTCGGCCCGCGGCGTGTTCTCGAGGTTGGCGTTGAGCGCGCGCATTTGGCCCGCGATCTGCGCGTTGCGCTGAGCGAGCTTGTCGACCTCGACGCGGCTCTGGCCGACCAGCTGGCTGATGTCCTTCAGCTCGCGCTGGATGTTCTCCAGTTCGCTGTCGACGTCCTGCTGGATGTCCTCGATCGTGAGCGCTGTTGCGTTCATCATGTCAATCTCACCTCATCGCCCGGCAAACTATGTCAGGATTGACATATCGCCGTAAACACCGTGTTAATCCCTGATCGCCCTGCCCAGATTCATCTGTTACTTGATATCGGGCTTGCCGTCGCTATCCTGCAGTCGAACCCAGCCATGTTTGACCGCGTAGATCGCGGCCTGGGTCCGATCCTCGACGTCGAGCTTCTGCAGGATCGCCGTCATGTGGTTCTTGACGGTCTGGTGGCTGATCCCCAGCTTGTAGGCGATCTCCTTGTTGCTCAAGCCGCGGGTCACGTATTCCAGGATCTCCATTTCGCGCGGCGAAAGCGGTGTAAAGGCCTCGCGCGCGTCGGCCACGAAACTCCGGGCCGCCTTCTCGACCCCGGCCTCGAGCCACTGCTTCAGGCCGGAATCATCCAGGGTACGTTCGCCAACGACATAATGCCCGGCCGCCACCTGCCGGATCACGCCCACCAACCGGGCTGGCGTGACATCCTTCGGGCAGTATGCGGCGCTGCCTGCCCTGAAGGAGTGCAATTCTTGTTCCAGGTCGTGATAGGCGGTCAACATGATCGCCCGGGTCTTCAGACGCTCGGTCTGGATCTGGCGCACGATCTGCAGGCCATTGAGGTCTGGCAGATTGATATCCAGCAGGACGACCTCCGGCCGATCGCGCCGGATCGCCTCCAGGCCTTCCTGGCCGCCGCCCGCCTCGCCCAACACCGAAAGGTCGGGCTCGCCCTGCAGGACGTTCCGCAGACCCTGGCGAAACAGCGGGTGATCATCAATGATCATGACCGAGATCGTCTTCATGCTTACTTCCTTGACTTAAAGTGCCCCGGATCGAGTATACCCGACGCCCTTGACACCCACAAACAAAAAGCCGCTAAAAATCCGCGTTTTCGGCCTCCGACGGCGGCGGCTGGCGCTCAAGCAGCCAGACCGGCGCCTCGCCTTCGCCATTCAATGGCGCGAGCAGGCGAAATTCGACGGATTTGTCCGGATTCTCATAGAGCGCCAGCAGCCCGGCGGCGTGGTTGCCGTCCAGGACGACGTATCGCAGCCCGAAGCGATCCACAGCCGCCGCCAGATCAGCGACCGGGCCATCTGGGATGACGATCGCGGGCCGTCCCGTGTGGTAGTAGAACGCCGGAGGATTGACCACGGCGGCTCCCGCACCGGGGGGCAGCAGCGCATCGGCGCGGGCATACGCCTCGAGCGGGCTCAGGCTGTCGCCCAGCGGGCGGCCAAACGCCAGCGCGGCGCCGGCAGCGACCTGCACCATCAGGGCCGCACCCAGGAAGACGGGCCGCGCCGAAGCGAGCACCCATCCGCGGCGCCGTGCTGCCCAGGACACGACCTGATCAAGTC
>DKKP01000177.1 GCA_002455335.1 Anaerolineales bacterium UBA6663
AGCGCCGGCACGATCAGGAAGCCCCCGCCCACGCCAAGGATTCCGGTCAGCAGCCCGACACCGGCGCCTGCGGCCATGGTCAGGGGCCAGTTGCAGCGCTCGCTCTTCTTGAGCGAGGATGCCCGCGTCCTCCCCGAGACCATCACACCCCCGATGATCAGCATCAGAAGCGCAAAGGCCACGAGCAAGGCGCTCGGCGAGAACAGCTTGGAGAGCCCGGCGGCGAGATAAGCGACAAGCATCCCGGCCCCGCCGAACACAAGGGCCACGCGCCAGTTGAGCTTGCCGCGTCGGCCGTGGAGCGACGCGCCCACAAGGCTGTTGGCGCCCACGATCGCCAGCGACGTCGTCACGGCTGCCGCCGGCGATTGCCCGACCAGATAGACAAGCGCCGGCACGGTCAGGATCGAGCCGCCCCCGCCGAGCAGCCCAAGCGTCAGGCCGATCGTAAACCCGACAGCGAGGTCGACCAGCAACGCCGGGGTCACTTCGTCCCCAACGCCACAGGCAGTGACGCCTGAGCCCAGGCCAACATGCCGCCGCGCAGGTTGACGGCCTTGAAACCCGCGCTCAGCAGGTGGCGCGTGGCCGTCATGCTGCGCGCGCCCGAGCGACAGACCACAAGGATCTCGCGGTCTTTGGGCAGTTCGCTCAGCCGGCCCGGCAGGCTGCCCAACGGGATGAGCGTCGCGCCGGCGATGTGACCGGCTTCGAATTCATAGGGTTCACGCACATCAAGCAGCAAGGGCTTGCTCGGCTCGGCCAGACGGCTCCGCGCGGCAAGCGCATCGATCTCGACCGGAGCGCCAGCCCCGAAAAGTTGCGACAATGTATTCATGCCTTCCTCAGTTGCGCGACAACGGCAGGCCGGCGCGCATCCAGCTCGACGTGCCGCCGACGATGTTATACACCGTCTTGAACGATCGCTGGCCGAGGAAGGCCGCCGCCGACTGGCTGCGGCTGCCGCTGGCGCAGATCACGGCCACCGGGCGCTCCGGGTCGAGCTCGCTGACGCGCTGCGCCAGTTCACCAAGTGGAATGTGCACAGAGTCTTCGACATGCCCGCTGCGGAACTCCCAGGCCTCGCGCACGTCGACCACGACCGGGCGGTCGCCGTTGCCCGTGTCGAGCAGCGCCTTCAGCTCGCGGGCCTCGATGTCACGAATGTCGCCGCTCGTGACGGGTAGCCCCATGGCCTCCCACTCTTCAAGGCTGGCAGCCAGGTAACCGACGACGTGCTCGTAGCCGACCCGCGCCAGGCTGTAGACCACCGAGCTGTACTCGGCCGGATCGGAGAGCAATAGCACCACGGGCACCTCGGGCGGCAGGATGAAGCCGATGCGGTTGCTCAGCTGTTCGTCGGCGGGCAGGTGCACGGAACCTGGCACGTGCTTGGCCACATACGCTTCCTTCGAGCGCGTGTCGAGCAGCGCAGCGCCGCGCTGGAAGTACGGCAGCGAGTCGTGCACGGTGAGCGCCTTGGGCTTGATCTCACCAAGGACGACGGGGCCGCGCCGGTTCATGCCCTTGATCCGCCTGACGTTGGCCGGCTGTTCGGGCAAGTTCTCGACATCCCACTGGATGAAGTCATCCTTCGCGCGTTGAGCAAGCGCCGGATTTGTGCTGCGCTCATAGCCGAGCGTGGTGCTGCGCATCGCGCCGATCGACTTGCCACACAACGAGCCGGCGCCATGGCCGGGGTAGATCAGCAGGCCGTCGGGCTGCTTGAGCAGCTTCGCGTTGATCGTCTCGTACATGTCGCCGGCCAGGTCGCGCGCGGCCTCCATCCCGACCAGATCCGGGCGGCCGACGTCGCCGACGAACAACGTGTCGCCGGTGAGCGCCACCCACGGATCCTGCCCGCGGGTCAGATCAGAGATAAGCAACGTGATGCTCTCTGGCGTATGGCCGGGCGTGTGCAAGACGGTCAACCGGATGTTGCCGATCTCGAGCGCGTCGCCCTCGGCCAGGGCCTTATGCGCGAAGGTCGCTTCGCTTGCCGCGTGGACGTAGATCTCGGCCCCGGTGCGATCCGCCAGCTCGGTATTGCCCGAGACGTGGTCGGCGTGCATGTGGGTCTCGATGATGTGCGTGATCTTCAGGCCCTTGGCCGTCGCGGTGTCGAGGTACTTCTGAACCTCGCGGTCGGGGTCGATCACGGCCGCCATCCCGGCGCCCTCACAACCGACAAGGTAAGATGCGCAGCCCAGACCTTCCACAAAAAACTGTTGAACGATCATGCTCCCTGCTCTCCTCTGTGGCCCGGACGAACGAGCCGAAATGTCGCGTTATCTCTTTGGATGCAGGAAATCAATAAAGGTGACAAAGATCACCCAAAATGCGACCCGTCTGTCATCTTTAGCAGACGCGAACGGGCTGGATTGGATCCAGCCCGTTCGACAATCGGCTCACTGGTCGGGGATTGGCCGCTCTAGCGTGTCAGGGGATCAGACCGTACCGCCGCACCGACATCGCCTGCCCGGGCCGAAAGCCCTGGCGGGCATAAAACGGCTGCAGCTCGGCGTCGCAGACCAGGTCGATCATGTAGAGTTCGGAGAGGTCGGCGAGCAGGATGCGCGTGAGCAGCCCGCCCACGCCGCGCCCACGATGAGCAGGCAACACCTCGAGCAACGGGATATAGGCCGAGAGCACGCCGTCGGTCAGGGCGGTGATGAAGCCAGCCACCTGCCCGTTCTCGGGGACGCGCGCGAGCCAGACCCGATCGGAGCCTTCAAGGATGCGAAGATGCGTCTCAGGCGTCGGCGGTTTGGGCCAGCCATCGAAGAAGCCGCCCAGGTCCTCGGGCCCCAGCTCGTGCAGATGGTTTTGGATGATGTAGGGCGGCAGCCAACCCACGTCGATCGCGCTGCGGCGCACAGCCAGCGCCGCACGGATGAACCAGCGCAGTTTCTCGAGGCTCTTGCCAGCCGTCCAACTGTCGAGGATGACAAAGGCCAGGAACTGATCCCAGTCGTCGATCTGCTCGGCGAGGCGCCCGAGCCGCTCGGAATCCAGCTCCCCCGTGCGCATCCAGCCCTTCCACAACCGATACGGCTCATCGTGCAACTCGAGCAGCGCGAGCATGTCCGGGTCGTCGACGAACTCGGCCGCGAAGTCACGCGCAAACGCGCCATGGTCCCGCGCGCCATCGGTGGCGCGCGACTCCGACTTGAACGTGTCGTGGACGTGGATCGCGAAACGCAGCCGCGCCTCGGCCTCCGGGGTCAATCGGCCCCGGATCTGTTCGAGATTCGCTTCGAGGTTGAGGATGTGCGCCGCGATCGAGCCTTCAGGATGCCCGGAGCGCGGCACACCATAGCGGATATTGGCCCTGTAGCGCGGATCGGCCTGCACGGCCGCCAGCGCGGCTTCGTAGTCGACGGCCATGCGTGCTCAGTCCGGGTCGGCTGTCGGCGCTCGGGTGACGGCCTCGAGCGCGGCCATCTCGTCCGAAGTCAGGCGCAACCCGGCCGCGCCCAGGCTCTCGGCAAGTTGCGCCGGCGTGTTGGCGCCGACGATCGGGGCCGTGGTATTGGGCATCGATAACAGCCAGCCCAGCGCCATCTGGCTGATCGTCTTGCCCAACGCCAGGCCAAGCGCCTCGAGCTGCGCGATGAGCGCAAAACCCTGCGGGTTGAGATAGCGCTTCACACGGCCGGCGCGCCGGCTGTCGGGCAAGGCCTGGCCCTCGCGATACTTGCCTGTGAGAAAGCCTGCGGCCAGCGGGCTGTATGGGATCACGCCCAGGCCATATTTGCGCACCACGGCATACGCATCGTCCTCGAACTCGGCGCGATGCGCCAACGACCAGTGCGGCTGGATCGTGACATACGGCGCCAGCCCGGCCTCACGCGCGACGAGCAACGCCTCGACCAGCTGCCAGCCCTTGATGTTCGAGCAGCCGATATAGCGAACCTTTCCAGCATGGATCAGGTCATCGAGCGCGCGCAGGGTCTCGTCGATCGGCGTACCGTCATCGGGCCAGTGGGTCTGATACAGATCGATGACGTCGGTGCCGAGCCGGCGCAGCGAATCCTCGCACGCCTGAACGATATGCGCGCGGCTCAGCCCCTCGCCGTTCGGGCCTGGCCACATCCGACCGCGGACCTTGGTCGCCAGCACGATTGTGCGGCGATTGCCGCGGGTGCGCATCCAATCGCCGATCACGGTCTCGGCCTCGCCGCCCTTCAACCCCGGCGCCCACGACGTGTAGATGTCGGCGGTGTCGATGAAGTTGCCGCCGGCCGCGCGATAGCGATCGAGCATGACGATACTCTCGGCCTCGGTGGCCTCGCGCCCGAACGTCATAGCGCCGAGGCAGAGCCGCGTGACCTGCAATCCGGTTCGCCCCATCCTGATGGTTTCCATGGTTGACCTCGAGCCCCTTTGGGGCGTTGTCGATGTGCCGTCGATGCTGAACACGATACGCCGGGTGACGCTGACCGTCACCTATCGAAAGATAGGAATCGCCGAAGTCAGGGGAGGAGGCCCAGCTCGCGGGCGCGGGCGACGGCCTGGGTGCGGCTGCGGACGCCGAGTTTGCTGTAAATCTGATTGACGTACCACTTCACAGTGCCAAGGGTGACCACCAGGCCAGCGGCGATGTCGCGATTCGAGTCGCCGGCCGCCAGCCTCTGCAGGATCTCGGCCTCGCGGGCGGTCAGGTGCTCGCCGCTCAGGTCCACGCTGTCGGCCCCGGAGCGCATCAGGGCGCCCAGGACGTCACGATCCCAATCCACTAACAGGGATTCGACCCTGGACGTCAAATCCGCCTGGCGCCCACGCACCACGGCTTCCGCATAGGGCCCTTGCTCGGCGTCGGGGGCGACCTCGTCAAGGATCTCACAGGCGACGTCGGCCGTGTCCCAACCCATTGGGTGGTAACTGATCAGGGCCAGCCATTCGATGGCTCGCTCCATCCGGCCGAGGGAGCGATAGAACTGCGCGAGCTCGAGCAAGGCCATCATCACGAAAGGGATCAGGCTGTGTTCAGTACCGATCTCGAGCGACTCGCGGATCAAGCGCGCTGCCGGGCGATGCTCACCGGCAGTCACGAGGATCCCGGCCAGGTCGGATCGTGCCATGGCTTTGCTCCACGGCGATCCAAACGAATCGGCGATCTGCAGGGTCTGTTCAGCGTACCGCCTGGCAGACGCGACATCGCCGCCGGCTGCTTCGACGGCGGCCAGGACTTGATAGCTGAGAATCAACCCAAGCGGCGCGCCCAGATCGCGGTACATCTCGAGCGAACGGAACGCCAATGCGCGCGCCTCGTCCACGTCGCAACGCTGGAGAGCGCCATATGCGAGCCAGACCAGCGCACCGGCCACCCCGACTATGCCGCCGGATCGCTCGTAGAGATCAAGGCCGCGTCGCAGCGCGTCTTCGTAGTTGGATCGCGAGAGCCGATAGCCGGTCTCACCCAGCTTCTGCCATGAGAACGCCTGCTCGAGCTCCTCGCCAACCGCGTTCAGACGGGCCAGGCTCTCCTCGAGTTGGGCCGCCGCCAACTCGGGCTGGTTGAGGCTGTAGGCCATCGAGCCCCTCCGCGCCAGCAGCCGCGCTCGGAGGATGGCTTCCTCTCGCGCCACAGTCTGACGATGGCCGGACTCCAACGCCATCAACGCCTCGGAAAACAGGCGATCGCCCTCACGGTACCAGCCATGCACGTCGACGAAGAACCAGAGGGGATCGAGCGCGGCGGCGAGCAGGTTGACGGCGCCGGTCTCGGCGGCGCGGGCCCAGGCCGTTCGCAGGTTATCGCGCTCGGCGATGAGCGCCGTCAGCGTCGTCGCCTGACGCGAATCTTGTAGCGCGGGCGCGAGTTCTGCCAGATGGCTCAGCATGACCGACGCTTGCGCGTCCTGGGCCGCACTCAACTGGTGCGGCGAGTCTTGATAGCGATCGATGACGTAACTCCGCACCAGGGCGTGCAAATCGAAACGCCCGCCGGCGGTTCGGTTGACCAGGGCGCGGGCGGTCAGGGCGTGCAGAATCTCGAGTTGGTCGTCGCCCAATGCCTCGATCGCCCAGAGGGCGGCGCCACCGCGAAAGGTCGACAGCAACCCCAGCGCCTGGCGTTCGCCCGCGCTGAGCCGGGCCCAGGTTTCGTCAAGCACGGTCTGGAGCCGCCGTTGTCGCGCCGGCAGACTGACGAACGGCGCCGCAAGAATGCGGGGGTCCCGCGCGATCAGATCGGCGATCTCATCGCCCGATAACGTGCGCACCCAGCTGGCCGCAAGTTCGAGGGCCAACGGGTGGCCTTCGACCAGGCGACAGATCCGCAATACGCCGCCAAGTTCGGTGGAGAGCGAGAAGCCGAAGCGCTGGCGACGTGCCGCGGCCGCGAACAATGCCACTGCGCCGAACGCGCCAGGGTCGATCACGGCGCGCCCATCGTCCGAAGCGGGATACGGCAAGCCCGAGAGGCTCAGCAGCCACTCGGATTGGGACTGCAACGGCTCGCGGGCGGTGGCCATGACTTTGACGGCCGGCGCAGTCGACAGGATGGCGTGGACCCACTCGAGGATCGGGCCGGCTTCGGCCCCATCGAAGACGATCAGCGCCTGCCGATCGCGCAGCCAGCGCAGAATCTGAGCGCGCGGCTCGCTCCGTTCGTGGACGACGATGCGCAATGCGTCGGCCGTGGCAGCCAAGATCTGTGACGCACCGTTCCCGTCCGGCAACTCGATCCTGTAGACGCCATCGGCAAAGGCCCCGGCAGCGCGTTCGGCGGCTTCGAGCGCCAGGCGTGTCTTGCCCACACCGCCCAGGCCCACCACGGTCAGCAGGCGACAGGCCGGATCGGCTAGATGCGACGCGATGGTTGCGAGCTCATCGTTGCGGGCGACGAACGGGGCAAGGGCCGTGGTTTCGACTTGGGTCATGGGCGGCTGGGTACGATTCTACCAATCACCTTCGTGTCTCGCCGGGGTGATACCATATAGCGCACAGGAGACTCACAAGATGACACTTATCGAACGCACTGACGTGATCAAGCTCGGCGACAAGTTCGCCACAGTAATTGGCGAAGACGTGGCGGTCGGGCAGTTGGCCCCGGCCTTCAAAGCTCAGGTCGGAAGTTGGGGCGAACTGGCGCCGTGGAGCGACGTGGATGTACTCGCCCAGACGACGGGCAAGGTGCGCATCCTGACCCCGCTCCCGTCGCTCAGCACAGGGGTGTGCGACGCCGAGACCCGACGCTTCAACCAGGAGGCGGCCGACCTGGGCGACGGCGTCGTCGTGATCGCGGTCAGCACCGATCTGCCGCCGACCCAGAAATCGTGGTGCGCGGGCGCCGGCGTCGATCGAGTGTATACCGTGTCGGACCACATGGACCTGGACTTCGGGGCCAAGTATGGCACCTGGCTCAAGGAACGTCGCTGGCACCGCCGCGCGGTTTTCGTGATCGGTAAGGATGATCGCATCGTATACGCCGCCTACATGTCGGCGCTGGGCGAGCAGCCCACATACGAGGACGTCATCGCCGCGGCCCGACAGGCGCTCGGCGCCTGACCGCGCCACCTGGCGCGACGCGGCACGGGCTCACGGGGGCTGATCGGGCCTCGGTGAGCCCGTGCCTCATTTCGGGCCGCGCTTACGGTCTGCGACGCTCTGGGGTCGGTGAGGGTCGCTCGGTCGGCCGCGGCGGCTCAGGCGTCGGTCGGTCGGGAACGGTCGTGGGCTGATCTGGCGCCCGGGTCGGGCGCTCCGGTGGCGTGGTGGGCTGATCAGGCAGCGCGGTGGGTTCGGCGGTCAATGGCGTCTGGGCGGGGTGGCGGGTGGCCTCGATCGGTGACGCGTCGGGAACACGGGTGTTGGCGGCCGTGGCTGTTGTTGAGCGCTCGGTGGCGATGGCCTTGAGGGTGCTTGTGGCGATGGGCGCGCGCGTTTCCGGCGCGACTGTGGGTTCAGGCCGGGCCGGCGGTGCGGCGATCCGTGTCAGGTCTTCGAGCAACACACCCTCATTCGTCACGCGCACACCCACCCTGACGGTATCGCCGACCTCAGCCTGGTGGTCGCCGTCGATGCGAATGCCGCTGACGGTCAGCGTGGATGGGGTTGCGTCCTCGACAACCCCTTCGAAGACGAGGCTGGCTTCGCGGCCCAAACCGATCAGGGCCTCCACTTCGGCCTGCCGGCGGCCGGAGACCTCGGTCCGCAGGGCCTCGCGCGCCTCGGGCTCGCCCGCCAGCGCGAACCGGGCGTCCTCGATAGCTCGTTTGACCGGGTAGAGCAGGTCACCGGGCAGGGCGCGGCTCGAGGCGACGCCCATAGTCAGAACAAGTCCGATTGCGATCAGAGCGGCAACGGCCCAGCGCCAGGGAGCCGCCGGCGCTCTTGAACGGCTCGATCGCGCCGCGGCGATGAGCCGTGCGCGCCCACGAGCGAGGTCTGGGGTCGGGAGCGGCGTGGCTGCGTCAAGGCCGGCCGCTGTGAGATCGGCGGCCTCGAGCAGCGGGCGAAGCGCCTCGGCGTGGTCTGGGAACCGTTCGAGACAGGCTTCGAGCGCCACGCCGGTGGCTCGCAGCTGCAGCGCCTGTTCGAGGATCAGGTCGAGTTCGGCTGAGCTCATCGTCCCTCCAGAAAGCGGCGGAGGGCGGCGAGTGAGCGGTGCTGCAGCGCCCACACGGCTTCTTCCGTCTTACTGAGCAGGCGCGCCGTCTCGGAGGCCGTCTTGCCCTCGCCGAAACGCAACGCGATCACCTGTTGCTGATCATCAGTCAGCCGGCTGAGCGCGCCGCGCACCGCCTGATGTAGGGCACGCTTCTGAGACTCCGCGGCGACGTCGTCGGCGGCCGGGTGATCGTCGGGCAGGGTCATCTGCGGACGGTGCCGACGGAAGTGGTCGACTACACGATTGTGCGCCAGGCGATAAAGCCACGCCACGAGCGCCGTGTGTGCGAACTGATCGCGTCGCAGAGCTTCAAGGGCTTTGAGGAAGACGTCGGCGGTCAGATCCTCCGCCAAGCGCTGCTCGCCGACTCGACGATACACGTAAGCAAAGACGGCTGGTGCAAAACGATCGTGCAGCTCGGCGACGGCGTTCAGGTCGTTTGCGCGCAGGCGGCGCAGCAGGTTCGTCTCGTCGGTCGACAACGGCGCGCGCCGGTCAGAGTCGGAAGCAGGTCCAGACACAGTGGCGCCCAGTTTACGGCCTGACGCGAACCGGCGCCTGGATCGTGGCCGGCTCCCCTCGGAGCGTCGCGACGACCGTAACGACAATCGGCGTCGGTCGTTCGCGCGTTGGTTCGGCCGTGCGCGTCGGAAGCTCGCGGGTGGGCTCGGGCGTCGACGTCGGCCGCTCACGCGTGGGCACTGGCGTCCGGGTCGGGTCGACGAGGTAGAGACAGCGCCGGGTCCACTCGTCGGTGCCGTAGATGCGGCGACAGTAGGCGATCGGGTCAAAGGTGGCTGTCGGCGTCGGCGACGCGCAGCGCCGGGTCCAGGCGTCAGTGCCGACCACGCGGTCGCAGTAGGCTTCGTGCGTCTCGGTCGCCAGCTGGGCGCGGCAGCGGGCCGGCAGGTATCCGTGCGCGTTGTACAGCCGACGACAGATCTGGATAAGCTCATCGTCGCCGCCGCCCGCCGATTGGGCCAGTGCCCCCAACGGCCCGAATACCGCAAGCAAGCCGAGCACAAGCGCCGCCACAAGGGTTCCGTGTCTCACCATCTCGACCTCCCGCACGGCGCTGGAATGGGGTGCGCCGCGGTTCTGGGAGTTAAGACGCGGAGGCCGCTGAAACCATACGGCCTTCACCCGCTTTGTGGAAGGCGGCCGGCGAGCGCCCGGTTGCGCGACGAAAGTCGGCGATGAAATGCGCCTGACTGCTGTATCCGAGGTCAACGGCGATGCGCACCCAATCTGGCTTTGGATGTCGGTAGGCCTCGTCGATGGCCTCGAGCAGACGGGCGCGCATGATGACCCACTTGAGGCTGACGCCCACCTCGCGCTGAAAGAGATGCTGCAAGGTGCGTGTGGCGATGCCGAAGTGTTTGGAGACCGCCCGCGCGCTGCGCAGCCGCGTCTCGAGGCTGACGGCCCGGATGATGGCCGCGATCGTGCCAAGGTTAGGTCCGACCGTGATGCGGTGCTTCGCGATCAGCGCCTCGATCCCGGCGGCGATCGCTTCGTCGGACTGTTTCAGGAGCGCCTGGCTGAAGGCACGGGTGGCGTCCGGAAAGACGAGATCAAGGGCGGTCTTGTGTCGTGGCAGGCCGATCATCGGCTTTCGCCAATAGGGGAAGAACCCACCGGGCTGGAAGGTCACCCCGGCCATGACGCCGTCGCCGCGCGCCTCGTATTCGAAGGTCTGCGTCGTAAGCCCGTACAGAAACGCCTCATCGGGCATGAAAAAGATGTTGACCATGGGTGAGGCCAGCACTTCGGTCGGGCGGTACGTAACGCCCTCGGGTATCGCCCAGCGCACGACCCAGTAGTGCGAGATCAGGGGCTGCAGAGACTCAGCGGGCAGAAAGGCGCGCAGGCTCGAGTAGTCATCGAATGAGGCGGCGCTCAATACGCCGGCCCGGCGAAGTTCGGCGACGCGCTCAGGCTTTGCGCTTTTTTGAAATATTTCTTGCATGGTCGGGCCTAGTATACCGAGGCAATCCGGCACACACCACTTCCGCAAAGGAGCGAATGCAATGGCAGACACGCAGGAGTATGGACCCGCACCCGTGCCGAGCGAGGGCCTCAAGGCGCTCGGTCGACTGGTCGGAACCTGGGAGCTTTCGGGTGAGTCGACCGGCACGGTCGTCTACCGCTGGATGGAGGGCGGGTTCTTCCTCATCCAGGATGTCGACATCACGGTCTTTGGGCAGCATGTCCGCGCGACCGAATACATCGGGCATTTGCGCCCATTCGGACAGGCACCGAGCGAGGACATCCACTCGCGGGTGTATGACACGCAGGGCAACACGCTCGACTACATCTATGAGCTCGAGGGCGACACGCTCACGATCTGGGGCGGATTCAAGGGTTCGCCGGCCTACTTCAAGGGGACCTTCACGGATGCCGATACCAACGAGGGCGCCTGGGTGTATCCGGGCGGGGGGGGGTACAGCTCCACCATGAAGCGCACGTCGAAATGAAACGACCCGAACCGGCGGCGCCGCCGGTTC
>DKKP01000255.1 GCA_002455335.1 Anaerolineales bacterium UBA6663
TGCGCCGTTGCGTGCTCGGATCCTGCGCGAGGTCGATATCGGGCGTCGCGCCCGGGTCCTCGACCTCGGCGCGGGCTACGGCACGGTGACGCCTGAGCTGGCTCGCCGCTGCGCCGGGCTCGCGTTTGGGCTCGATCGCCAACTGAGCGCGCTGCGCGAGGCCGCTGTCGCAGATACGTGCTTGTTGTGTGGCGATGCGATCGCGCTCCCATTTTGGGACCAGAGCCTCGATCTGGTGTTCACCCAGTTCGCGCTGTTGTGGATGCCGCTTGACGCTGCGTTGCGCGAAGTGCATCGCGTGCTGCGACCGGGCGGCGTGCTCGTCTCGCTCGAGCCCGACTTCGGCGGGATGATCGAGTGGCCGCCCGCAGCAGAGACACGCGAGATCTGGCTCGCTGCTTTGCGTCGCGCCGGCGCCGATCCCTATATCGGGCGCAAGCTGCCCGATGCGCTGGCGCAGTTGGGGCTGCGCGTCACGACACGGCTCACGTCCGAGATTCCACCGACGGACCCGGAAAGGCTGACGTTCCTGCGTGAGCTCGACCTGACAGCAGCCGAACGCGCCTGCCTCGACCAGGCTCAATCCGCGACGCTTGCTCATCTGCCGCTGTTCTGCCTGATTGCCGAACGATGACCCTCGACCAGCTGCAGCTCTTTCTCTCGATCACGCAACACCGTTCGCTCACCCGCGCCGGTCGAGCGTTGGGGCTGAGCCCGGCAACCGTCTCGGAACGCTTGAAGGCGCTGGAGACCGACCTGGGCGCCCGACTGTTCGACCGACAGGGCCGCGGCGTCTCGCCCACGCCAGCGGGCGAGGCCCTACGGCCGTACGTCGAGCGCGCGCTCGACGTGCTTCGCCAGGGCCAGGACGCGGTGCGGGCCGCGGCGCAGGGCAGCGCCGGGGGTGTCGCGATCGCCGCGACTGTCACGTCAGGGGCTTATCTTCTGGGCCCGGCGCTGGCCGAATTTCAACGGACCCACCCGCAGGTCGAGATCCGCGTCCGTTCGGCGCACTCGTGGGATTCACCCGGCCTGCTCCTCGATGGGCTGGTCGATCTGGCGCTGATCTCCGGGCCCAATACGCATCCAGGGCTGGAGACCATCGCCGGGTTCACCAGCCCACTTGTGTTAGTCGCAGGGCGCGCGCATCCTGCTGTACAGAGGCGCTCGACCCGCGCCGAACTGGCCCGCCAGACCTGGATCACATCGTATTGGGGCCCGGCTGCGGCGCGGTTCATCGAAGACGTCCGCACCGGCGTGGCGGATGCTGGCCCGATCCAGGAACTCAGCCCGGTCGAGCTGGTCAAGGGCATGTTGACGGGCGGCACGCGGATCAGCCTGCTCCCCCTTCTTGCCGCGCAGCGCGAACTGCGAGGTGGCGAGCTCGTCGCCCTGCGGTTCGAACCCGACGTCCCGCGGCTACCCGCGTGGGAGATCACGCTCTTGCGGAGACGGAACCGGGTGATCACACCGGCGGCGGCCGCTTTGGCCGAGGTGCTGGCGGAGCGGCTGCCGGCGCTATGCGAACCGAACGATCATCGGCTCATCGACCGCGCCGCTTGAGCCCATCGCCCTTATCGTGAACGCCCTGAGTGGTTACAATCACGTTATGACCGATGATGGCTGGTTGACCCTCAGCGCGGCGGCCGCGCTTCTCGGTGTGCATGCCTCGACGCTGCGCCTGTGGGCCGATCAGGGCGAGATCGCCTCGACGCGCACAGCCGGCGGACACCGTCGTTTTCGGCGCAGCGAGATCGATGCTTTTGCGGCGGCGCGACGCGATGTGCGCCCGGCTGGTGCGAACAGCGGCCAGATCGTGGCCGAGGCCGCGCTGGGCCGCGCCCGCATGCAGATGGCTGAGGGGCGTTTGCGCGACGAACCCTGGTACAAGGATCTCGACGAAGCGCGCCGCGCGTTGTTTCGGGATGCGGGCCGCCAGTTGCTGGTCGTGCTGGTTCGCTTCCTGAGCGAGGAAGATCCGGAGGCGCTGACGCAGGCCGCCGAGCTGGGCCGGGTCTACAACCGGCTGGGCCTCGAAGCCCGGCTCAGCCTGGCCGATCGGGTGCGCGTGTTCCTCTTCTTCAACGCCTTTCTCTACCAAAGCGTGATCGATCAATACCGCTCTGCCGGCCAACGCGGCGCCGGGCAATGGGCTGCATTGCATGGGCGCACGCTCGAGTTCACCAACGCCGTGCTGTTGGCCCTTGTGGCCGATGCGGAGCAAGGCTGATGCAACGGCTGCGAGGCTACCCGGCTTTCATCGCGGTCTGGCTCGGCCAACTGATCTCGGTGCTCGCCACGCAGATGAGCGGCTTTGCCCTGAGCATCTGGATCTACGAACGCACCAACAGCGCCACGGCGCTCGGGCTATCGCAGGTCTTCTTCATCACCCCCTTTTTGCTCATCAGCCCTTTCGCGGGCGCGATGGTCGATCGTTACGACCGCAAGTGGATGATGGCGCTCAGCGATTTGAGCGCCGGGGCCGCCACGATCGCGCTGTTGGTCCTTCAGGCATTGGGCGTGCTCGAGGTCTGGCACCTGTATGCCGCAGCGCTCCTGCAGGGGCTTGGAAACGCCTTTCAGTGGCCGGCCTACTCGGCCGCGATCAGCCTGATGGTGCCAAAGGAGCAGCTGGGGCGAGCTAACGGTTTGATGGCCTTGATCGAAGCCGGCCCGGCCGTGATCGCACCGTTCGCCGCCGGCGCGCTATTGCCGTTTATCGGGCTGACCGGCGTGTTGGGGATCGATGTCGTCACCTTCGTGCTGGCCGTGCTGGCACTGGTGATCGTCGTGATCCCCAATCCGCCGGTCAGCGCAGTCGGGGCCCAGGCCCGCGGATCGTTGTGGGCCGAGGCGGCTTTTGGCTTTCGGTACATCTTCGCCCGGCCTGGCCTGCTCGGGCTGCAACTTGTGTTCTTCTCGGGCAACCTGCTCTTTGGCATGATCGGCACATTGGCTCAGCCCTTCATCCTCAGTCGAACGGGGAACGACACCCTGGCGCTTGGCACCGTGTTGGGCGTCGGCGCGATCGGCGGGGTCGGCGGCGCGGTGCTGATGTCGGCCTGGGGCGGGTTCAGGCGTCGGGTTCATGGCATCTTCGGCGGCTGGATCGTGGCCGCGATCGGCATGTTGATCGTCGGGTTGAGCCGAGACCTGACCGGATGGGTCATCGGCGCGATCGTCACGTTTGGCGTCGGGCCGATCATGAATGCCTCGAGCCAGGCGATCTGGCAGTCGAAGGTCGAACCGGATGTGCAGGGGCGGGTCTTCTCGGCACGGCGGCTGATCAGCTGGTTCTCGAGCCCAGTGTCGCCGATCGTGGCCGGGCTGCTCGCCGACCGGTTGATGGAGCCGGCCATGCAGCCGGGCGGCGCGTTGGCTACGGTCTTCGGCGGCCTGGTCGGCGTCGGGCCGGGCGCCGGCATGGCTGTGTTGTTCATCGTCATCGCGACCCTCACGATCCTCGTCGGGTTGACGGGATACGCGATCCCCGTGATCCGCGACGTCGAAACGCGATTGCCGGATGCGTTGCCGTCGCCGATGACGCCCCCCAATACGACCGGGTAGAGACGGGGCATGCCCCGTCTC
>DKKP01000360.1 GCA_002455335.1 Anaerolineales bacterium UBA6663
GGGCGCCGTGGTCGGGGCCGACCTGGCGGGGGCCGCCTGGCCCGGGCGGACGCCGTTGGGTCGGGCAGGCTCGGCCTTGACGCCGACCGTGGCGCCGTTGGTCGCGGCGACAGGCACAGTCGTGGCCGTCGGCATGCCGAAGCTCGAGCGCGGCGCGGCCTGGGCGAGCGGTCGGCTCGCCACAGCAGCCGGGGCACGCGGCGGTTGCCCATCGGGCCGGATCACGTCGACAAGCCCGGCCTGGATCAGGCCGTACACGATCCGGCGCAGCTCGAGATCGCTGAGTTTGTTGTGTTTGGCGATCGCGCGCATGGTGTTCTTCGCGCTGATGTATGACACCACCCGCCATTCTTCGGGGCTGAGATGCATCTGACGGATGTTGGTGTTCGGGCGCTCGGTGAACTTGAGCGCCATTTCGAGATCCGGGATCTCCTCGACCAGGCGCTCGTGCTCCTTCATCCGGCGCGCGCCCTCGAGGATGACGTTCTCGAGATCCATCGGCACGGTGATCTTGTCGGCGCCGGGCATCAAGGCCGGCTCGAACTGAAAGACCCCGTCGCTCCAGGTAAACAGCTTGTAGATGATCTCGAGCGCGTGGCTGCGCAGGCAGTTGACGATATCGGTCTGAGTCACATAGCCGGCGTTGATCAACAGCAGGCCGAGCTCCTTGTCGGTCGCATGCGATGCTCGGGCGCGGACCAGCTGAGTTTGGGCATCGGTCAACTTGCCGTACTTGCGCAGAACGCCGGGCAGGCTGTTGTCAGCCTCAGCCAGGTGCGCGTGGACGAGCTTGCCCTCGCGGAACGACACCTGGGCGCTCGGCGGTGTCGTGCCGCTGACGCCGTTAGGCCCGATCACCAGAGCGCCTGTCTTGCGCGCCAGGTTGATCAGGTGCAGCAGCTGTCCGATCGAGAAGTCCCGCAAATTGCCTTTGAGCGGCATCCTGACCTCGGTGAGCTTGTTCTTCCGTAAACCCCTGCCGTGGCGATTATAGGGTTGTGACCCTCGCCTCGTGGGTAAATTCTCCGCGAAAAGCAGTCGATCGCGGGTGAGACTGGAGCGGAATGGGTTGGCCCTGGCTGTCCGCCGGGGCGCTTCTGCTAGAATCGACCTTCCTACGCTGAGAGGCCGATCCTGTCATGAAGACCCGTACCCTGCTCCCCATCCTGACTTTTGCGCTGGCGCTTGCGGCCTGCGGCCCCGCCGCGCCCGCTGATGTGCCCACGCTGGCTGCGCCGCTCGTCGTCACTGCCGCGCCGACCGCGACGCTTCTGCCGACGGCGGCCGTGGTCGTCTAGGGGCCAGCGGCCACGGCTGCCCCGACGAGCCAGCCGCAATCCACCGCGGTCGCCGTGGTTGGCCCGGATAGCTACCCGGCCGACGTCAATCCCCTGACCGGCGAGGCGGTCGGCGCCGACGTGCTGGCGCGCATCCCGCTGGCGGTCAAGATCACGAACTTCCCGGTCAGTTCCCGCCCGCAATTCGGGCTGGCTGAGGCCGATCTCGTCTTCGAGCACCAGGCCGAGGCCGGGTTGACGCGTTTTACCGCGCTTTTCCTGCAAAACGACGTCGACAAGATCGGGCCGGTCCGTTCCGCCCGCTTTATCGATGCAGAAATCGTGCCCGCCTTCCAGGCGGCGCTTGTCACGTCGGGTTCGTCGTTCGGAACGATGGACAAGCTCCGGGCCACGGCCTGGTTCTGGGGCCTCGACGTCTGGCGCCTGGTCTCGGAGGAGTCGGCCTACAGCTGCCCACCCCTCTGCCGCGAGCGCCCCGACGATTCGAACAGCCTGTTCACAAACACCGATGTGCTCCGTCAGGCCCTGGCCGAGAAGGCGCAGAAGTCTGGGGCCGCGGCTCCGGGCCGCGCCGATCTGCGCGGGCTGGCCTTCGCCGACGCGGCTCCGACCGGCACACCCGTGACCGACCTCCAGGTCCGCTATTCGGGCTCGGCCCAGACGCTGTGGAACTTCGATGCGGCCTCGGGCCGCTATCTGCGCTGGCAGGAATCGGCCCCAGGCGCCGATCTTGTGCCGCATCTCGATGGGGCGACCGAGCAGCAGCTGGCGTTCACGAATGTCGTGCTGCTCAGCGTCAACCACCAGAACAATTTCGTGCCCGAGGACTTTCGCGACGGCGGGAACTGCGGGGTCGAGATCCAGCTCTGGACGAGCGGCCCGGCGCGCGTCTTCCGCGACGGCGTGATGCTCGAAGGGACGTGGGTCCGCGATGCCACGACCGACATGCGGCTGCAGCTGCGCGATGCGGCCGGCGCGCCGCTCACGCTCAAGCCGGGCAACACCTGGTTCGCGATCGTCACGCTCAACTCACCAATCGAACTGGCCGGCGCTGCCGTCTCGGTCTCCGGCAAGGTGCCCGACACGAAGAGCGAATGCCCTGTGCCGCCGACCGCGACTCCCGACCCGAACGCGCTCCCGACCGTCGACCCGCTGGCGACGCCGGCGGCGCCCTGAACCGCGTATGGTGCTCAGCCACATCCAGGCGCGGGCGCTGCTTGCCGCGCGCGCTGCCGGAGCGACCTCGAGCGAGGCCACGCCCGACCTCGGCCTGACGCGCACACAAGTTGGGCTCGATGAGGTCGGCGTTGCGTGGGGCGGGGCGTTCACGTCGTGGGAGACGCTCGAGCGGATCGTGCGCGATGAAAACGGCGTCTTCGTCGTCGAGGATGGTGGGGTGCGTAAGGTTCAGGCTTATTCGGATCTGACCGACCGCGCGGTCAGCCTGTACCCGACGGCCGGCGCGCCGACGATGCTGGTGGCCGGGTTCCCGATGCACCGCATCAAGGACACCGATCCTTGGCGCGACACGCAGGCCAAGATCAAGGCGTCGGCGCCAACTGGCCGGGTGCTCGACACCTGCACCGGGCTCGGCTACACCGCGATCCTGGCCGCCGAGATGGCCGAACACGTGACCACGGTCGAGCTCGACCCGGCCTGTCAGGAGGTCGCGCGCGCCAATCCGTGGTCGGCGCGGCTCTTCGACCATCCGCGGATCACGCAGCTGATCGGTGACATCGGCGAGTTGATCGCCACGCTGCCCGAGGCCGGGTTCAATCGGATCATCCACGACCCGCCGACCTTCAGCCTGGCCGGTGAGCTCTACAGCGGCGAGTTCTATCGAGCGTGCTGGCGGGTGCTGCGCCCGGGCGGGCGACTGTTCCACTACATCGGCGACCCGGAGAGCCGTTCTGGCGCGCAGGTCACGCGCGGGGTCGTGCGTCGGCTGCAGGAAGCGGGTTTTGCGCGTGTGCAGCCGGCGCCTGCGGCGTTCGGGGTGACGGCGTCACGCTGAACGTGACGGCGTCACCCCGATCTTTTTCGGAGAAACGAAC
>DKKP01000451.1 GCA_002455335.1 Anaerolineales bacterium UBA6663
TCAGGGCCTTCCCTGAGCCGGCCCCGATGTTCTACGAGCCTGCGGTCTGGGGCGCGCGCACGATCGGCGAGCGCATCGGCGCGCTCTCGGCCTGGGCGGATCGACACGCCACCATCGGCGGCGCGAAGTCGGGTGCGGCCCCGACGTTGATCACGACGGCCTCGGTGCGGGCGCTGATGACCCGCACGCTGCCACTCCGCGACTTCCTCACCCGCACCCGCAGCCTGCGGCGCGGGGCGACTGTGCGGCTCGATGCGCTGCTCACCCTGTGGGCCGAGAGCGGCTATGAGCCCGTCAGCGTGGTGCTCGAGCCGGGCCAGTTCTCGCGCCGCGGCGGCATCGTCGATATCTGGCCCGCCGCCGCCGATGGTCCAGCCCGGATCGAGCTCTTCGGCGACGAGATCGACACTCTGCGGCGCTTCGACCCCGCCACCCAACGCTCGGGAGAATCTCTCGAGGCCTGCGCCGTCACACCGGCCCGCGAGGGCCTGGCTGGTACGCCGGGCGCCGGCGTGCCGGCCGAGTATCAGATCGCTGAACGCTTCGCGCCAGCCAGCCTGCTCGACTATCTCCCGCCGGATGCCCTGGTTCTGCTCGACGGCGAGGACGACCTCGCCGAGACCGCGGCCGAGCTTGTAGAGCACGCCGAGGAGCAACGCGTCAGTCAACTCGAGGTCGGCACGATCCTGCCCTCGACCCCGCCACCCTATCAACCCTGGGAGGAACTGGCGCAGGCGTTGGAGGCGCGTCAGGTCATCGGGCTGCGCGCCGAGGCTGACGACGACGGAGCGACGCATAACCTCAGCGCGATCCGCCCGGCGCCGCGCTACGGCGGACAGGTGCGCCCGCTGCTGACGGGCCTGACCGATCTGGTGGTGGCCGACGCGGCGGCCGTGGTCGTCGCCCGACAGGCGGCGCGGCTGGCCGAGCTCTGGTCGCAGGAGGGCTACCCGGCGGTCGCCGGCGACGCCCTGCTCGATACCCCTGCCCCGGCCAGCGTCACCTTCATCGGCGGTGGGCTCAGCGAGGGTTGGCGACTCGATCTGAAGGATTTGGCGCCGCCGGTGGATGCGCTCTCGGCCGCCACCCGACCGACATCCGTGGTCGTCCTGACCGATGCCGAGATCTTCGGCGTCGCCCGGCCGCAGCGGACGCGCAAACGCAAGCGCCGTGGCGCGCCCGAGACCAACTACGCCGAGTTCAAGGCCGGCGACCTGATCGTTCACGAGGATTACGGCGTCGGGCGCTTCCGCGAGCTCGGCCAGCGCATCATCGACGGCCTCGAGCGCGACTACCTGGTGCTCGAGTTCGCCGAGGGCGACGAACTCTACGTCCCGGTTTCGCATGCCGATCGGCTAACGCGCTATGTCGGCGCGAGCGACCAGCCGCCGGCGCTCTCGCGGCTGGGCTCGGCCGAGTGGTTGAACGCCAAGCAGAAAGCCAGGGCCGCGGTCGAGCAGATGGCGCGCGAGTTGCTCCAGCTGTATGCGCGGCGCGAGTTGGTGCCTGGCCGGGCCTTCAAGATCGACACAGCCTGGCAGGCCGAGATGGAGGGCGGGTTCCCGTTCGTCGAAACCGAGGACCAGCAGCGCGCGATCCGCGACGTCAAGGCCGACATGCAGCGCCCACGGCCGATGGATCGCCTGATCTGCGGCGATGTCGGCTTCGGCAAGACCGAGGTCGCGCTGCGCGCCGCGTTCAAGGCCGTGATGGAGGGCACCCAGGTCGCCATGCTCGTGCCGACCACGGTGCTCGCCCAGCAGCACTGGCACACGTTCAAGGCGCGCTTCGGCGCTTACCCGGTGCGGATCGAGATGCTCTCGCGCTTCAGGCAGCCGCGCGAGATCCGGGCAGCCTTGGCGCGGCTCGCGACCGGCGACGTCGACATCGTCATCGGCACGCATCGCCTGCTCGGCCAGGATGTGGCCTTCAAGGATCTCGGGCTGTTGATCATCGACGAGGAGCAGCGCTTCGGCGTCAAGCACAAGGAGCGGCTCAAGAAAATGCGCTCCGAGGTCGATGTCTTGACCCTGACCGCGACGCCGATCCCGCGCACGCTCTACATGTCGCTGACCGGGCTGCGCGATATCAGCACGATCAATACCCCTCCCGAGGAGCGGCTGCCGATCATCACGCATGTCGGCTCCTGGAACGAAAAGCTGGCGCGTCAGGCGATCCTGCGTGAGCTCGAACGCGACGGCCAGATCTTCTTCCTGCACAACCGCGTACAGAGCATCGGCGTCGCGCGCGATCGGCTGGCTCGGCTGGTGCCCGAGGCCAGGGTCGAGATCGCACATGGCCAGATGGAGGAGGGCCAGCTCTCGCACGTGATGGAGCGCTTCGAGGGGGGCGAGATCGATGTGCTTCTGTGCACGTCGATCATCGAGTCTGGCCTCGACATCCCGAACGCCAATACGCTGATCGTCGACCGCGCCGACACCTTCGGCCTGGCGCAGCTCTATCAGCTGCGCGGCCGCGTCGGGCGGAGCACCCAGCAGGCCTACGCCTACTTCTTCACAAGCGCCGACTTCCGCCCCACCCCCGAGGCGCGCGAGCGGCTCGAGACCCTGGCCGAGCAAACCGACCTCGGCGCGGGGTATGCGATCGCCATGCGCGACCTCGAGATGCGCGGCGCCGGCGACATCATCGGGCCCAAGCAATCCGGCCAGATCACGGCGGTCGGGTTTCACCTGTACACCAAGATGCTCAACCAGGCAGTCAGGGCGCTGAAGAAGGAGAGATCGACCGCGGATAGCGTGCCGCTGGCCGTCGATGGTGGATTGAAGATCGCGGACAACGGGCCGCAGACCGCGGACGGCAGCAAGGCGACGCAAGGGGCCCGGCCGCCCGAAAGCGTGTTCGCGCAGGCGGCGAACGTCGATCTACCGCTGGCGCTCGCGATCCCGGGCGAGTACGTGGCGGATCGTCGACTGCGCGTGCAGCTCTATCAACGCCTTGCCAACATCACGGACGAAGCCGAGCTGGACGGATTCGCGCACGAGCTGGCCGAACGCTTCGGCCCGGCGCCGGAGCCGGTCGAAAACCTCCTCTATCAGTTACGCGTGAAGCTGCGCGCGACAAGGGCCGGCGTGGTGGCGATCGCAAGCGAGGGCGGACAGATCGTGGTCACACTCTTCCCGCAGGCCGAGACCGATCTGGCACACGCGGCCTATAACCTGCTCGGCGCCGAACGGCTGGTCAAGAACCGCGCGATCCTGCCGCGGATGTCGCGCGATGACTGGAAGCCGTATCTGCTCGAGCGACTGACGCGAATGGGTCGGTGACACTCGATCCCGCGCATGGTAGGGATACCCGGCCATCCGCGGGATAGTCGGATATCCAGGAATCAACCGAGTCCGGCCCGGATTGGCGCGTCCTCTCAGCCCCGCGCGGCGGATCAGCCGTGCCCGGAGATCGGCGCTGCAGCCACGGCGTCGATCAGGTGCCTCAGATTGTCTCGTGCGAAGCTCTCGAAGCGTTGCCGGTACACGGCAGTCCGATACAACTGCGGGCGCGCCAGGAACCCCTCGAGCACAGCGCGCCGACCCACCCGATAACGATCGGCCGGCACCCACGCGTACTCATGGCGGATCTGATGTTCGTAGTCGATCAACCGGTTGCGGGTGCCAGCAAAGATCGCCAGATCGATATCCTGGATCAGCGCCTCACGACCATCGTCCGGTGCTCGCCGATGTTGCGTCGCCAGGACGGCTGCGGCCACGGCGTCAGCCGCCTGTGGTGCGAGGTCGGCTTCGAGGATCCAACGTCGCGCCAGCTCAGCGCTCCGTGCCTCGTTATCATGGGCGCGCGGATCGTAGATCACATCATGGAGCCAAAGCGCCAGCTCAAGCCACGGATCGTACACGCCGCTGCCATCATAGGCCCGCAGACACTCCTCGATATGGGTCAACGTGTGATAGGCGCGGATCGGATCGGCATAGCGTTCTTCCAGATCGCCATAGGGCGCCCAATGCCGGGCGCAAAGGCGCGCACCCAACGCCGCCCAACGCAAAGCCAGGTTCATGGCCGTTCGCGACGCGTGAAGGCCTGGGTGATCAACGCGTCTACCAACCCGGGCGCCAGGCCGTTGACCAGCGCCGCGACGGCCAGCGGCCACGGCATCACGATCTCGGCCCGCGGCCTGCGAATGACGCCAACGATTGCGTCGGCCACCTGCTCGGAGGAGAGCGCCAGCCAGCCCGGAGTCGTGATCCCGCTCTGCCGGGCGATGCCAGCGCCCGCCGCCCACTCCGTGTCGCGCACCGCGCCCGGCGAGACCAGGCTGACCGACACGCCCCGCGGCCCAACCTCGCGTCGAAGCGCCTCCGAGAACCCGCGCACCGCGAACTTCGTGGCGCTATAGATGCTGTAGGTTGGCGGCGCGATCAGACCCGCGATGGATGCCACGGTGACGATCTGACCCGATCGACGCGCCAGCATGGCGGGGAGCGCAGGGCGACTCAGGTGGATCGTTGCCTCGAGGANNGACGAGCACGTCGATCCGGCCGAAGGCAGTCTGCGCAGCCTTGAAAGCACTTTCGCGCTCGCCGGCCACGGCCAGGTCCGCCGCCACAACGACCGCGGAGGCCCCCAGCGGCTCAGCCACGGCCCGCAGCCGCTCGACGCGACGCGCGGTCA
>DKKP01000289.1 GCA_002455335.1 Anaerolineales bacterium UBA6663
CGCACAAGTGCGCGGCCCGCTTGCTTTGTGACAGCGAAGCAGGCGTTCGCCGCGCTCTACGCTCCCCGCTCCCCGCCCCTCGCATCCACAAGCGCCAGGCAGATCTTCTCCGCCGTATAGGGCGGCGCGTCGAAGCGCAGGCCGAGCGCGTCGTGGAGCGCGTTGGCGATCGCCGGGATGGTCGGCACCATGGCGTGCTCGCCGATGCCACGCGCGCCCCACGGGCCATCGTCCTGCGCCACCTCGACGATGTGGGTCTCGATCGGGAATCCGACATCGGCCGCCGTCGCCAGTCGATAGTCGACAAAGCTCGGGTTGCGGGCCACGCCCTGCTCGAGGACGAGATGCTCGAAGAGCGCGGTGCTCACCCCCTGCACCAACCCGCCCTCCATCTGCGCGTGCACGGCGGCCGGGTTGATCGCCCGGCCCACGTCGAAGGCCGCCACCGCGCGCAGGATGTGCACGCGGCCGGTCTCGACGTCGACCTCGAGCTCGACTGCCTGCGCGCCGGTGGTGTAGTGCACGACAGCGCGCTGACCCTGCCCCGTCTCGGGGTCGAGACCTGTGACATAGCCGGGCATGAAGCTCCCGCGGCCGAGCACGGGCCTGCCAAACCAGCCGCCCTCCGGGTTGGGCAGGCCGTAGATCACCAGGTTCTTGAGCGGCAACGACTCCTCGGTGCGGTACGAGATCACGACGCCGTCGACGATGTCGAGGTCGGCCGGGTCCTCGCCCCAGGCGGCCGCGACGGTCTCCAGGATCTGGGCGCGCGCGTCGCGGGCCGCAGCGGCCACGGCGTTGCCCATGCTCCAGGTCAGCCGGCTGGCCACCGTCTGCCACTCATAGGGGCTGTGCAGCGTGTCGACCGGCCCGGCCACCCGCACCCACCCCACCGGCACACCCAGCGCCGCGGCCGCCATCTGCGCCATAACCGTGAACGTGCCCTGGCCGATCTCCTGGCCACCGACATGCACCGTGACCGTGCCATCCTCGTTGAGCGCCACGCGCGCGCTCGAGCCGGCATTGGGCGGCATGGCCGGCGCCTTCCACATGATCGCCAGCCCCTTGCCCCGCAGCCGGTTGGGCGCGCTGGGCGGCGGTGTGTGGCCCAGCTGAATGGCCTCGGCGACGCGGTCGATGCAGGCGCTCAGCCCGGTCGGGTGCATGGTCATGCCCGTGGCCAGCGTGTCGCCGCCGTTGACGACGTTGCGCTTGCGAAACGTCACGGCATCCAGCCCGGCCTCCTTGGCCAGTTCGTCGATGCACTGTTCAAGGCCGACATGAAGCTCGGGCATGCCGAAGCCGCGCATCGGACCACCGACCGGATGGTTGGTGTACACGCACAGGCTGTCGATGCGGACGTTCGGCACGTTGTAGGGCCCTGTGCCGCTATAGCCGCCGGCACGCGTCATGTTGACCCCGTACTCGGCATACCCGCCCGCATCCCAGTAATACGTGTTCTCCATCGCCTGCAGCCGGCCTTCGGCGTCGCAGCCGAGCTTGAAGTGCGCGACAAGGCCCTGACGCACGAAGGTGGTGGTGAACTCCTCCTCGCGGGTGAGCACGAGCCGCACCGGGCGCCCCGGCACGGCGCGCGCCGCGACCACGGCCAGCGCCTCCACGCTCACCCCGGCCTTGCAGCCGAATCCGCCGCCGACATACGGCGCGATCACGCGCAGCTTCGCGGGCGATAGCCCTAGCGCCTGGGCGATCAGGTTGCGCTGCGCAAACGGCGATTGCGAACTGGCCCAGAGCGTGACCTGGTCGTCGGCGTCCCAGCGGGCCACGGCCACATGCGGCTCGAGTGGCACATGCTGAATGTGCGGCACGCGGCACGTGCGCTCGACCACATGGGCGCAATCGGCCCACGCCGAGACAGCATCACCGCGCCGGATCTTGAAGTGGTTGGCGATGTTGCTTCCAGGCCTCGGGAAGATAAAGTCGGCGACCGGATAGGAACCGAGTTCGGGATGAAGCAGGGGCGCGTCTTCGCGTGCGCCGGCTTCGGGGTCGAACACGCCCGGCAGCCGCTCGTAGTCCACGTGGATCAACTCCAGCGCGCGCTCGGCGGCCTCGAGGCTGACGGCCACGACCACGGCGACCGGGTCGCCGACGAAGCGGACCCGGTCGCGGCACAAGATGTGCCGATCCTGCAGGTACAGGCCGATCGTCCCGGGCGTGTCGACGCCCGTGACCACGGCGCGCACGCCCGGCTCGGCCAGCGCATCGCCGATGTCGATGCCCAGGATACGCGCGTGCGGATGCGGGCTGCGTTTGACTCGAACGTGCAACAACCCGGGACCGAACGCGAGATCGTCGGTGAAGCGCGCGCCCCCGGTCGCCTTCTCGAGCGCATCGATCCGGGCGACGTTTGCGCCGATCGGGCCGCTCCGTGCGAGCGGGTCAAAGGCATCAGGCTTGTGCGGCATGGACACCTCCTGCGCAGGCAAACCAGCCGGTGCGCGCGATCTCCACATGCTGGGTGAGCATCCCTGCGGCGGCGCGCGTTTCGACAGCTACGCCACGGCCGCCGCGATCGCGTTCACGATGCGGACATAGCCCGTGCAGCGGCACAGATTGCCGGAGAGCGCCGCGCGGATGTCGGCCTCGGTCGGGGCGGGGTCTCGATCGAGCAGCGCCCGGGCCGAGATCAACATCCCTGGGATGCAGAACCCGCACTGCACCGCGCCGGCCTCGACGAACGCCTGCTGCAACGGGTCGAGCCGGCTGTCGTGCGTCAGCCCCTCCACCGTGACCACCTCGGCGCCGTCGCACTCGACCGCGAGCACCAGACAGCTGTTGACCGGCTCGCCGTTCAGCAGCACCAGACACGCCCCACACTCGCCTGCGCCGCAGCCGTTCTTGGTGCCGGTCAGGGCCAGTGTCTCGCGCAACAGCTGGAGCAGCGTCAGGTGCGCGGGCACGCTGACCTGTTCGACGAGTCCGTTGATTGTGAGCGACAGGGTATGGAGCATCATCGTGGCCTCGCATCCTCGGCGTTATCGGCGTCGGCCTTGAGTTCATCCCAGACCTGGAGCACGGCCTGCAGCGTCAGGCGTCTGACCATCAGCCGGCGATAACGCGCGCTGCCGCGCAGATCGTCGATCGGGCGACAGGCGGCCTCAGCGGCGGCCGCGGCCTGCTCGAGCACAGTTGCGCCAAGCGGTCCGGATGCGAGCAGCGCCTCGGCCTCGATCGCGCGCAGCGGCGTCGGAGCGACG
>DKKP01000207.1 GCA_002455335.1 Anaerolineales bacterium UBA6663
GGATCCCGGGCAGGGCCTCGTCGAACAGGGCCTGAGCGCGGGCGATCTCGAAACGCATGAGCGCGACGAAGCGCTCGTCGTGTACGCCGGCCAGGATCTCGTCGGGCGTGAGATCGAAGCGCCGAAGATCCTCAAGCGGAAGATAGACGCGGCCGCGCTGGGCGTCTTCGCCGACGTCGCGCAGGATATTGGTCAGCTGAAGCGCGATCCCGAGCGTGATGGCGTAGGTCTGGGCCTGGGCAAAGGTCGCGCCCGGCGCGAGGCCGATGATGGGCATCGAGAGCAGCCCGACGGTCGAGGCCACGAGGTAGCAGTAACGCCGCAGATCCGCCCAGCTCTCGTAACGCTGCTGGCGGAGGTCGAGCGCGACGCCGTCGATCAGCTCTTCCTGGTACCGGATATCGACGCCGTAGTGCGCGCGGATCTGGGCCCAGGCGCGGAGGGTTGGGTCGATCTGCTTTTCGGCCGCGAGCCGAGATTCGGCCCGCCAGCGTTCGACGTCGGCGAGCGTGGCCGTTTCGAGATCGACCAGGTCGTCGGTGGTGCGGCAGAACGCATACAGGGCGCGGATCGCGCGGCGGGAGGCGCGGGGCAGCAGGCCGGTGGCGGTGTAGAACGTGGCCGAATGCCGGCGCGTCAGATGCTCGGTGTGGGCAAAGGCCTGTTCAAGGCTCAGCGCGTCGGTCAGAAGCGTCATGGTTCCTCTCAGTGGGCGGCCGCGAGCTGCTGCGGCTGAGGCATAGGCTGCGGCTCGCCCGCGACGATCAGGTCTTCGGCGATCTTTGAGGACGACAACACGCCGGGCAGACCGGCCCCGGGATGCGTGCCGGCGCCGACGAAGTACAGGTTCTCGAAGTTCTCGCTGCGGTTGTGCGGCCGGAACCAGGCCGATTGGGTCAGCACGGGCTCCACCGAGAACGCCGAGCCCAGGTGGCTGTTGAGCGTGTCACGGAAATACAGCGGATCGATCCAGTGTTCGGCCGAGAGGCTGGCCTGCAACCCGGGGAGATAGTTCTCCTCGAGGAAGTTCAGGATGCGATCGCGATAGGGCTTCGCGGCCGTGCGCCAGTCGGTGCCCGAGCCGAGGTGTGGTACGGGAGAGAGCACGTAAAAGGTCTCGCCACCCTCAGGCGCGACCGAGGGGTCGGTGAGCGATGGTTGATGCAGGTACAGCGAGAAGTCGTCGGAGACCGTCTTCTTGTTGAAGATATCGTCCAGCAGACCGCGATAGCGCTCGCCGAGGATGATGTTGTGATGCGCGAGGCCGCGATCCCTGAATTTGCGGCTCGTGCCGAAGTACAGCACGAAGAGCGACATCGAATAGCGCATCGAATTGATCCGCCAGTCGATCCAGCCGCGCCGATGCTGCGCCGGGATCAGGTGTTTGTAGGTGAAGGCTACATCGGCGTTGCTGACGACCGAATCGGCCTTGAAGACGCGCCCGTCCTTGAGGCGCACGCCCGTTGCGCGGCGGCCTTTGTCGTCGATGATGATCTCGTCGACCTCGGCGTTGTAATGGATCTTGCCGCCGAGGCGCTCGATCAGACGGGCCATGGCGCGCACCAACGCACCCGTGCCGCCGCGCACGTAGTGCACGCCCCACTCGCGCTCGAGATAGTGGATCATGGCGTAGATCGACGAGGCGTCGAAGGGGTTGCCGCCGATCAGCAACGGGTGGAACGAGAAACAGCGCCGCAGGAACTCGTCCTTGATGAAGCCCGAGACGTAGTCGTACACCGAGCGATGCGAGCCCAGACGGATCAGGTCGGGCGCGACCTTGAGCATGTCACCGACGCCCAGGAAGGGTTTGTCGGCGAGCTCGACGAATCCCTTCTGAAAGATCGACTTGGTCGTCGCGAGGAAGCGCTTATAGCCCTCGACATCCGTTGGGCTCCACTTCGCGATCTGGGCCTCGGTGAAAGCCGGGTCGGCGTTGTAATCGAACGCGCGGCCCTCGTGATTGAAAATCCGATAAAACGGCGACAGCGGCACGAAATCGACATCATCTTCGCGGCGTCCCCCCGCCGCGTTCCAGAGGTCGTCGAACATGAAGGGCGCGGTGATCACGGTCGGCCCAGCGTCGAAGGTGTGGCCGTTGATCTCGAAGACGTAGCCGCGGCCGCCGGGCTTGTCGAGCTTTTCGATGACGTCGACGGTATAACCGCGGCTCAGCAGGCGGATGGCGGCGCCGAGGCCGCCAAAACCGGAACCGATCACAACGATGTGCTTGCTCATCATCCCCTCCGTCTCCCCAGGCTGAAGCGCCGTTCTGCATCCGCCCGGATGGCGTCTGCGGGTTGTTTTGTGGCCCGATCAGCGTAGGCACAGGGTAAGACAAAGCTTCTACATGCGCGACCGGATGTACAAACTTCGAGGGGGATATTCATCAAACGCTAAAGCGCACCCGGTTGCCCGCGAGCACCTCGAGGGGCAGTGCCGGACGGCGTCGCACGGCTCCGTTATACTTGCGTCCAATCCTGTGTTTGCCGAGCGTCTCAACCCAATAAAGCGATGACCCACGACCTGCGCGCTTACCTTTCCACCTTCGCCGAAAACCTCTCGCACCGCACTGCGGAGCCCATCTACGGTCGTGAGGCCGAGATCGAGCTCGTGCTTCAGGCGCTGGCCTCACCGCTCAAGGGCCGGGCTGTCGTCATCGGCCCGGCGCGCGCCGGGAAGTCGAGCGTGCTGGCCGCCGTCGCCGCCGCGATCGGGC
>DKKP01000402.1 GCA_002455335.1 Anaerolineales bacterium UBA6663
GGGAGACGCCGGGCGTCTCCCGATGCACGCCACGGTCGGATCGGCCTGTTATCATCGACGTCGATGACCGCACATCAGCTGGATCGCCCGCTCTTCCGTCGTTATCCGCTCACAGGCGAGGCCCGGCTCTCGACCGGCCCGGCCCCGACGCCGTACCACGTCTATGCTGGGTATGGCGCGTTTGTCGGCGGCCACGCCGACTCAGGGGCCGTGGCTGCCTTGCTGCGCAATGAAACGGTCGAACCGCTCCTCGACACGAACGGCCGCGCCCTGATGGGCGTGTGGGCCCTCGACTTCACCGAAGCCAGCCTCGGCCCACATGAGGAGGTCCAGGTCTCGTTCTTTGTCACGCGCGGCCCGGCCGAGCCGGTGCGCGCCGGGCGCATGGCGGCCACCGAAGCGTTCTTCAAGATCCCGAATGCGCGGCTGTTCTGCCATGGATTGTGGAACAGCACGGCCCGGGTCGTCGCCTACAACCGCGAGCATCTTGGGTTGAACGCCCGTCTCGTCGAGAGCGCCGTATCGCGCTCCGAGGAGCGGCTGCGCATCGAGGTCCAGGCCGGCGCCGATACACCCGGCGTGCGCGGCGATCTGCAGCTCGGTCGGGCATCGCTCCGGGCGACGTTCGAGTTCGCCAGCCGGATCGGCTTCGGGGAGGTGCAGCGTCTGAACACGCAGCCCTGGGTGGAGATGAAGGTCGTGAACCCGATCGGCCTGCGTCAGCGCAACGACGCCGCGTTGACCGGCACGCGCAACGCCGTCAACGTGCTGCGGTACTTCGACCCTGGCCGCGAGCGCCTGAGCCTCTCGGGCCCGGGGTATGCGGATCTCGATTTTCGCCCGACGTACGTGCAGCAAATGGAGGGCTTCACGTTCGTTTACCTCGACCCCGCCGAAGACGCGTAGTCTGGGCGCCCGCACGACCTGATCGTGTCAGATCGGTTTGCCGCGGCCCAGAACCCCGCGCTGACCACTTGGCCGTGCACACGAGCCGTGTTCGCGGTGACCCGTTCGACGAATGCGATTACAATCCGGCGGCATATGGCGCGACACAACCACGATCACGACTTTGCGGTCATCGGCCTGGGGCGTTTTGGCGGGAGCCTGGCGCTCGAACTGGCAGCGAACGGATTCTCCGTCCTGGGGATCGATCGGGACCCGCAGGTTGTCCAGCGTATTTCAGAAGATGTGACAAGCGCCCTCAGCCTGGATGCGACCGACGATGACGCCCTGCAGGCCATCGACATCCCTGCCTTCGACACGGTCGTGGTCGCGATCGGCACCGACTTCGAGGCCAATCTGCTTGTCGCCTCAGCGCTCAAGGCGCTTGGCGTGCGGCGCGTGATCGCCAAGGCCGTGACCCAGCGTCAGCGCGCGATCCTCGAACGGATCGGCGTGGATCAGGTGGTGTTGCCCGAGATCGATGCCGGACGCCGGTTGGCGCAGGCGTTGGCTGAGCCGCACGTGCTCCAGCGCTTCGACTTCGGCGAGCAGCATCATGTGCTCGAATTGCGCTTGCCCGGCGCCCTGGCGAGCCGGTCGCTGCGCCACAGTGATCTGACCAAGCGCTACGGCCTGACTGTGCTGGCCGTCGAACGCGCCCAGACTGTGCAGACCGCGCCGCCGCCGGACTTCCTCTTCAGCGAGACTGACCTTCTGGTCGCCCTCGGCACTCGCGAACAGGTCGACCGTTTTTTCTCCGCCTTCTAAGACGTCGATGGCCACGCTCGCAGCGCTTCCACCGCTCTCACGCGTGGTCCTTGGCCTGATCGCTCTCCTGGGCGCCGGCACCGGCGTGCTGCTCCTACCCGGCATGGCTGCGGGCGACGGATTGAGTTGGGATCAGGCCTTGTTCATGGCCGCCTCGGCCTTGAGTGTCACCGGGCTGACGGTCATCACACCCGCGCAGGATCTGACCCCCGCAGGACAGATGGCGTTGCTGGCCCTGACCCAGATCGGGGGCGTCGGCTTCATGGTCGGCGCGGTGGCTGTGTTTGAGTTACTGGGACAACGCATCTCGCTGCGCAATCGCCTCGCGCTCACCGACTCGCTCGGGCTGCTTTCGCCGGCCAACATCCTTCGGCTCACCCGGCGTGTGCTGGCCGGCGTGTTACTCATCGAGGGCTTCGGCGCGACTGTGCTCTTCTTCAACTGGCGCGCGCAGTTAGGCGATGCTCGCGCCCTGTATTTTGCGATCTTCCATTCCGTGTCAGCGTTCTGCAATGCCGGGTTCGATCTGTTCACCAGCCTGCCCGAATACCCGACAGGCATCCCGACCGACGCCATCACCCTTGTGACGCTCGGCGCCCTGATCTTGCTCGGCGGGCTGGGCATCCCGGTCTTCGCCGATATCCTGAACCGTCGCGAGCACGCACGGCTCAGCCTGCATACCCGTCTGACGCTGTGGGCGATTGCGCTCCTGAACATCGTCGGCGCGCTCGGCTTCTTCGCCGAGGAATGGGTTGGCGGCGGCGTTCTGCGAGACGAGCCACTGGCGCGCGGGCTGCTCCTCTCGGCATTTCAGACGATCACGACGCGCACGGGCGGTTTCTGGACCATGGCCGACCCTGGCGCGCTCGCGCCTGCCACGCAACTGCTGATGACCGCCTGGATGTTCATCGGCGGTGCGCCGGCCTCGATGGGCGGGGGCATCACCACGGGCACCGCAGCCACGCTCGTGATCGCGCTGGCGGCGTATGTGCGTGGGCGCGAGCGCGCCGAGATCATGGGCCGCTCGCTTTCCACCGAAACAGTGCGTCGCGCCTCGGCGGTTCTGGTGATCTCGCTGACGCTCGTGCTCGTCAGCACCTGGTTGATCCTGCTCACGCATGACGTGCCGGCCTCGGTTGCGCTTTTTGAAGCGACGTCGGCGTTTGCCACCACCGGCCTATCGCTGGGGCTGACGACCCGGCTCAGCCTTTTCGGGAAGCTCGTGTTGGTGGGCCTGATGCTCTGGGGCCGGCTGGGCGCGCTCACGATCATCGTCGCGCTGGCCCGGCCGACACGGCCAGCGCTGGTCGGCTACCCTGAAGAGCAGGTCTTGATCGGCTGACGTCGCTGATACGCTTCAAATACGCCGCTAACAAACCTCTGATGCAGCCCTCCTAGAATCGCGCATAACGTTGAACGCGCATAGATAAGGAGCAACGCGGACCTCGCTCCGCGCTGCTTGTCGAAGGTGGAGGGAAACAACATGAGCAAAATCGTCGGTATCGACCTGGGCACGACC
>DKKP01000228.1 GCA_002455335.1 Anaerolineales bacterium UBA6663
GGCGCCGTGCACCGGCCAAGCGTGATCTACCTCACGCGGCCCGTACCCCAGCCGCCGCAGGCGCCCCGCCCCACACGGCGCGCGATCCTTGAGCGCGATCGACGCACCTGCGCGTACTGCGGCCGACCGGGCGCCACGGTGGACCACGTCCACCCACGTCACCTGTGTCGGGCCGATGGCCGCGCCCCGGACACGTGGGAGAACCTGGTGTGTGCGTGCGAGGCCTGTCAGCGGCGCAAGGGCGGCCAGACGCTCGCAGAGGTCGGGATGACCTTCCGGCCCGGCTTCGCGCCCATCCGGCCGCGGCACACCGGGCACAACCGGATCCACAATCCACCGCCCGAATGGGTCGAGTACTTGTAACTGCTCAGCCGGCCGGGAGATGGGCGAAAAACANNACGGCAGGTTCCCGGCGCCTCATCAGAGCGTGGCCCCGATGTCTCCATCGGGGTCGCGGACTCCCGTAACTAGAAGATGCTCTTGAACATGAGCACAAGCCCGAACAGGGCCATGGGCACGCCGACGATGGCGCCAACGATCGTCAGGCTGACCAACACACCGACCACAAGGAACACGAGGCCCAGGATCACGCCGATCAGCCGGCCCACAAAGCCGATGATCGTGCCGACCAGCCAGAACACCAGTCGAAACGGCAGCAACAGCAGCCAGCCGACGAAGCGCCCGAAACCGCCGCCGTTGCGGCGCTTGAACAGATGCCGGAACTCGTGGCGCCAGGCGCGGCGCGCGGCGCGATCGTGCATTGCATGGGCAAAGCCAGTCATGGTCTCTCCTTGATCGCGCCCGGGCGCCGGCGGCCCTCCGCCAGGCGGACGTCGATCACGTGGGTTTCCCCCACAAACCTATGGATCAAACGCGTGTGTGCGCGTACAAAGAAGGATACGCACCCGCCGCCGCCGGGTTGCAGGGGGCGAACTTGCCCTTGACAAATCGAATGCACAGGCGCAATATATCGTTACGCGATATATTGCGAGGCGCTATATGATCAGAGCCGGGCACCCCTCTCCGCAAGACATCGAGGCCGAGCTGCCGCTGACCGAGGCGACCACGTTCATCCTGTTGAGCCTCTCGGTCGAGCCCAGACACGGGTACGCCATCATCGGGGATGTAGCCACCCTCAGCCACACGCGGATCCAGCTCAGCGCCGGGACGCTCTACGGGGTGCTCAAGCGTCTGCTCTCCCTGGGCTGGATCGAGCGCCATGACGATCCAGCCGGAGCCCGCGAGGAGTCGGGCCGGCCGCGCAAGGTCTATGGCCTGACGGCGCTCGGCCGCAGCATCCTGAGCGCCGAGGTCAAGCGGCTCCAGCAAGTGGTGCAGGCTGCGCGCCACTGCCAGCTAGGAGGTCTTGCATGAACGCCATCGATCGTTTGTTACTGCGCGCCTATCGGGCGATCCTGCACCTCTACCCATCGGGTTTTCGGCAAGACTTCGCTGACGAGGTCGCCGATGTGTTTACCGCGATCCTGCGCGATTCGGCCACGCTGAGTTCGCCCAGACGCTGGCGCCTGATCGTGTGCGAGTTCATCGACGCGGTTCGCGGGCTCATCCGCGAACACCAGCGCGTGCTGCTGTCACCGGCGCTCGATCCGACGACGCCCCCGACCCGGATCGGGCTGGCCCGCGATGTCGTGGCCTTCGCCCTCACCTACGCACTCGCCCGCGCTGCGGCCCAGGTGCGGATGGTGCCCGACCTCCTGATCTACCTTTGCGCCGGGTGGCTGATCGGAACCCTTCTCAGTCATCGCCTCGGGCGCCGCCCCTACCGGGTCGGCTTCATCCTGGGTGGGATGTTGGTCTTCGCCGGGGGCATGATCCTGACGGATCTCGCGGGCGCCCTGCTGGCCATCGGCTTGGCTGTGGATATCGGCCTGATATCGGCGCTGACCAGGATCACCGAGCCGCTCTTGATCGGCGCCCTCGCCGGCGCCCTGCTCGGCCTCGCCGATCGGAGCCGACGGCGCGTTGTGGGGCTCACCGGCGTCGGCCTGTTGGGTTTCTCCGGCGGTGTCGTTGCGGCATTCCTGCTCAGCGTGCTCCTCTGGGGGCTCTTGCAGGCAGTCGACTCGTATCGCCCAGGCTACACCGGGATTCCCAGCGCCTGGGTCGCTCAAGGCGGGCAGTGGCTTCAGGTCATCGTGTTTCCGGCGATCTCCGCCCTGATCGGCGGCGCCCTGCTCGGCCGGCTGGCGAAGGCCCCGCCACGTCGCTGGGTTTGATCGCTGCGCCGTGCAGGGTGTGCGAGCGCACGTTGATGCTGTCGGCAAACCCACGACTGCAAGAGATCAGGGCACCGGCTTTCGCCGGGGCGACGAACTCAGCCGGTTCGGCAACAGCATCACGCGGTGTGAGTGCGAGTTGCGCCGCGGCCAGGTTCCGCGGCTGACAACGCCGGATGCCAAGGGCGTCGGGTTGCCCGTGCACACCCCGCGTGGGTCACGGCTTGAATGCGAGTGCCTTGGTGTAGAATGCCCGTGTGTCGACCCTGACGCTCTCGCTGGCGCAGATCAAGGTGACCGCCGGCGACCCCGAGGCGAACTGGGAGCGCGCGCGCGCCGCGATCGTCGAGGCCGCGCGCCGCGGCTCGCAGCTGGTGTTGCTCCCCGAGCTCTGGGCCAGCGGCTACGACCTCGCCCTCTGGCGCCGACATGCGGCGCCGCTCGGGACGGGAAGCTTTGCGATGGTGGCCACGCTCGCGCGCGAGTACGACCTCGCCATCGGCGGCTCACTGCTCGAGTCGCACGGCGACCACGCCACGAACTGCTTCGCGCTCTATGGCCCCGACGGCGAGCTGTGGGGCTCGTACCGCAAGATCCATCTCTTTCGCCTGATGGATGAGGACAAGTGGCTGGCCGCAGGCCAGACGCCGGTGATCGCCGACACGACCTGGGGCGCGGCCGGATTGGCGATCTGCTACGACCTGCGCTTCCCCGAGCTCTTCCGCAACTACGCCGTCGCCGGCGCTCGGCTGATGCTCCTCCCCGCCGAGTGGCCAAGCCGACGCATCGGCCACTGGCAAACCCTGCTGCGCGCACGCGCGATCGAGAACCAGTGCTTCGTCGCCGCCTGCAACTGCGTCGGCGACGCCGAGAAAGACACCTTCGGCGGCCGTTCGGCCGTCATCGACGCCTGGGGCGAGACCGTGATCGAAGCCGGCGGCGGTGAGGCCCTGCTCACAACCACGATCGATCTCGACCTCGCCGATCGCGTCCGCGGGCACATCCCGGTACTGAAGGATCGTCGGCCCGAACTCTACAGCTGACCGCGGACAACGCCGGAGGCCGGGGCAACCGGTTGATCGAGCACACACTGTCTGGATCCCGCTGGCAAACCCATGTACATCAGTCGTGCAACCCGGCTGGCGCGTCATCCCGGCGACGCGTTCGGCCGGTTTGCCAACAACATCACTTTTCGCCCGCGAGCGCTATCTCCTGCGAGGTGCGTCATGAACACTGTCCGCCCGGTTCTTGCTGGCTTGCTGTTGATCAGCCTGCTCGGTGCGCCGACGCCGGTAGTCGCCCAGGGCAGCGGCCCGACCACCACCGAATCGGCCGAACGCGGCTCACGCCCCAGCACAACGCGGCTGCTGCGCCAGCTGGGCGGCGTGCCCTGCCCCGCTGACAGCGCCTTCACGTGTGTGACGCTGAACGTGCCGGCCGACCACTTCGACTCGGCCAACCCCGCCCGGCGTGACGTGGTCTTCGCCGTGCTCCCGGCCACCGGTGAACGGCTGGGCATGTTCGTGACCGCCACGGGCGGCCCGGGCTCCTCCGGGATCGCGGTCGCCGATACCTACACCGAGTATTTCGATCCCCGCATCCCCGAACACTACGACATCGTCTTCTTCGACCAGCGCGGCGTCACGCTCTCGGGCGGCCTGACCTGCCCGGATGCCGCCGCAACGTACTACCGCACCGAGAGCCGCTCAGAGACGCCTGAACAGGAGGCGGCCCTTGTCGCGGCCGCGCACGCTTTCAGCACCGATTGCGTCGCGGAGATGGGCGCGCCCGACGGGCTCGCTCAGCTCGGCACCCGACAGGCAGTGGAGGACCTCGAGTGGTTCCGCCGGGCGCTGCGCACGCCAAAGCTTCATCTCTACGGCGAGAGCTACGGCACACAGTACGCTCAGGCATACGCCGCTTCCCACCCCGACCATCTCGCGGCCCTCTTCCTGGACGGCGTCGTCGATCTGACCGTGACGCAAATGGGCTACTACGCCCAGCAGGCCCAGGCCTTCAACGACACGCTGGTCGCCACGCTCGAGGCCTGCGCCGCCGACCCGGCCTGCGCGGTCGACTTCTCCGGCGAGCCGCTGGCCGCGTACGACGCCCTCGCGGCCAGGCTCGAAGCGGCGCCGGTCACGGTGCGCTTCCAGACACCGGCCGGCCGCCAGAATCGGCGCTTCACCTACGGCGACCTCGAGACCGTCGTGGCCAGCCAGGTCTATGGTGAGTGGGATCGCGCCATCCTGGCCCGCGGGTTGGCCTACGCTCACCGTGGCGACTTCAGCTACCTGCTGCGTCTGCTGTATATCAGCCTGGGCATCGACCCGCTCACGCTCGATGCCATCCCAGACCCGACCTACTCGGACGCCATGTACTACGCCGTCGAGTGTCAGGACTACGGCGACTTCACCGGCTCGCCCGAATCGCGCGCCGAGCAGTACCTGCGCGCCGGCGATGTCGTCGAGGGCGCCGTGCCAAGGCTCAGTTCGATCTTCTATGGCGATCTGCCCTGCGCGTTCTGGCCGGGCTCGGCCGAGGGGTTGGCCCGCCCAGCCCCGCTCACCGGCGAAGGCTACACGACCTTTGTGCTCGGGGCCACGGCTGACCCGGCCACGCCCTACCAGCAGGGCGTCGACGTCTATGAACGTCTCGCGGACGCCTATCTGATCACGCAGACCGGCGGCCCGCACGTGATCTTCGGGCGCGGTGTGGAATGCGTCGATGCGCCAGTCAGCGATTTCTTGGCGACTGGGGCAAGACCGGCGCAGCGCGAGACGATCTGCGAGGGTGAGGTGATGGCGAGCTATGTCCCGCTCCCGCCGTCCGACGCGGGCGGGTACGCCGACGTGCTCGACGCACTGATCGGCTTCGAGGCCGAGCTCAACGTCTGGCCCGAGTACGCCTACTGGGACGGGGTGGAGGCGGAGGCTGCGGGCTGCGGCTCACGCGGCTCCCTGGCCTTCGAGCCACGCGGCAATCGGACGCTCTTCACATTCGCGCGCTGCGCGTTCACGCCGGGCTTCGTCGTGACGGGCGACGGCACGTACAACGCCAACACCGATCGGCTTACGCTCGACCTGCGCGTCACGGGCGCGGAGCGCTGCGAACTGAAGTACACGCGCAACGGCGAGGACTATCGGGTCACCGGGACGTGCGACGGTGAACGCATCCGGCTCGAGCGATAGCGGCCGTCGCGCGCGGCGGATCGTTGCCGCTCAGGCCCCGCGAAACGCCGCGCCCATCCGCGCCACACCGGCCCGGATCTTGTCGGGCGATGAGAATGAGAAGTTGAGGCGCGCGGTGTGCTCGCCGCCGCCGTCGGCGTAGAATGCCGCGCCCGGCACAAACGCGACCTTCTGTTCGAGACAACGCTTGAGCAGCTCGGTTGCGTTGAGGCCATCCGGGAGCGTGAGCCAGCAGAACATGCCGCCGGCCGGTTTGGTCCAGTTCACGCCGGCCGGCATCTCAGTGGCCAGCGCCGCAAGCATAACGTCGCGCCGGGCACGGTAGACCTCGCGGATGATGGGGATATGCCGATCGAGCAGCCCGTCGCGGCAGGTGAGGTACGCCACACGCTGTGCGAAGCTGTTCGAATGCAGGTCAAGCCCTTGCTTGAGGATCGTGGCCCGCGCGATGTAGGCCGGTGGCGCCGCCATCCACCCCACCCGCAGACCTGGCGCAAGCTGTTTCGAGAAGGTGCTGAGGTAGATCACGTGGCGCAGCTCGCCGTGCATCTGCACGTCGAGAGCCGCCAGCGGCGTCGCCCGTGAGCCTTCGAAGTACAGCTCGCCATACGGATCGTCCTCAAGGATCACGAGGCCATAGCGCGCCGCGATCTCGAGCAGGCGAACGCGCCGCTCGGGGCTGAGCGTCACGCCAGTCGGGTTCTGGAAACACGAGACCACATACAGGAAGCGCGGTCGCAGGCCGGAGGCCAGCACCTGCTCGAGGTGGTCGACATCCAACCCATCCCGGTCCAGCCGGAGCGTCACCCAGCTCGGCTGCAGGCTGCGCCACGCACCGAGCGCGCCCAGGTACGATGGATCCTCAACCGCCACAGGTGCGCCGGGGTCGATCAGCAGCCTGCCGGCGATGTCGAGGCCCTGCTGAGAGCCGTGGGTCACCATCACCTGCTCTACAGGCACACGGATGCCGAGCGTGGCCATACGCAACGACAGGAACTCGCGCAGCGGCCTGTAGCCTTCGGTGAGGCCATACTGTAATGCCGCGGCGGGGTTCTCGAGCAACGCCAGCTCGGCTGCGGCCGCCAGCTCTTCGATGGGGAAGGATTCGGGCGCCGGCAGCCCACCGCCGAAAGAGATCACGTCGGGCTGCTCGGTCAGTTTGAGCAGATCGCGCACCGCCGAGCTGCGCATCTGCTGGACACCCGAGGCAAAGCGCGCTGACCAGAGATCGGTCATCTCCAGACTCCTTGGCTGAGACGTGCCCTGACCTGATTCTACGCCCGGTCGGCGCTGTTTATTCCACGCAGAACTCACGAACGGAGGGGGTCAGGAGGAGCGAGAGGCCGATCAGCCCGACAACCGTTCCGGGCCAGACATAGAGCACGGCCAGCGCGCTGGCGAAGAGCGCCATCTGCCAGGCCCACTTGCGACCGATCGACACGCCCACGGCACTGCCGATCAGGGTCGACCCGAGCACGATCATGGGCCAACCGAGGTCAAGCGCCGAGAGCGCCATCCCGCTCACCCAATCGATGACGGGGGTAAGGTCGCCCAACGAAAAGTACGCGCCAAAGAGCCGCTGCATGAACCCGCCCCAGATGAGCACGCCACCCAGGAGCGAGGCACCGAGCAGATAGACCAGCGCCGTCTTTGGCGCTGCGAAGGGCCGACGTTCAGACATCCCAGCGATTATAGCGGGTCGACGTTCAGGCCGGCGTCGCAAACAGGGGCATTTGCTGGGCCGGCGCGCGGCCGTTGATCAGGATGTACGGAGCCGCGCGATCGGCCAGGACGCCCAGCCGCCGCAGATCGCCGATGTCGCGCAGCCTCGCCTGTCTCCGGGCGGAGATGATCGCGGCGGCACCCTTCGGGCCGATCCCGGGCACTCGCAACAACTCGGCCTCCTCGGCCTTATGGACCTCAACCCGCACCCCGGCCAGGTTCTCCTCGGCCCAGGCCTGCTTCGGGTCGCGATCGAGCGGGAGGCGGCGCGCCGACGTGAAGGGCAGGTCCTCCAGCTCAAAGCCGTAGTCGCGGATCAGAAACGACGCCTGATACAGACGATGCTCACGCCACGGATCCTCGGGCGCCTGGTTCTCGAGCGGCGTGTCGGGCACCGGGTTGAAGGCCGAGAAGTACACGCGCCCGAGCTTGAGTTGTCGGGTGAGCGCGTGCGTGGTCGACAGGATCTCGAGGTCATCCTCGCCCGCCCCACCGACGACGAACTGGGTCACAAGCGATGGCCAGCGCCGACGACCGAAACGCTCGGGCGCCAGCGATTGGCGCAACTCATGGGCCCACTTGAGCGGCTGCAACAATTCCTCGAAGAAGATCTTGCCGGGCGCGAGGCGCTTCAAGCGCTCGGTGTTCGGGGCTTCGAGGTTGACCGAGAGCCGATCGGCCAACTGCATCGAGCGCAGCACCTGATCGCGCTCGGTGCCCGGCATCATCTTGAGGTGGAGATACCCGCGATAAGCAAGACGCCCGCGCAAGATCGCGGCCGTGTCGATCAACTGATCCTGCGTCCGCACACCGCCGCCGGCGACGCCCGAGCTGAGGAACAGGCCTTCGGCCACGCCGGCCTGGTGCATCTGCGAGAAGACAAGGGCCATCTCGGCGGGTTTGAACGTCGCGCGTCTGAAGTTGCGGCGCGCCCGGAACGGGCAGTAGAAGCAGTCGCGCTCACACGCGGAGGTGAGCAGCGTCTTGAGAAGCGCGATCCGCCGCCCGCCGGGCATCACGGCCTGGCTGACGCCGAGCGAATGCTTCTTGGCTTCGAGCGTCGGCGCCGGATCGCCGCCGCTGCGCGTCAAGGTGTCCATCGCCTGGTGCAGGGCATAGGGCGTATTGCCGCAGGGCGCGCGTTCATGGAGCTGACGCGCCGGGCCCTGACCTGGCGACGGGCGGCCGCCCACCGGGCGCTGGAGGTCGGCGTCTTCAGCCGGCTCCAGGCCCATGTGGTCGGTGAGGAGTGAAAGCTTGGTGGCGGCTTCCATCCCTCGATCATAGAACATTTTTTCTGATTGTCAATTCGCACAGCGTCAATCGTCGGCGGCCTGCCCTTCGATCCAGGTCACACCGGACGGCGGGTTGAACACCCCGAGCCAGACGACGAGCGGGCCGAGCCAGAGGACCCAGAGCGCCTGGCTCAGGCCGAAGGTGGCCGCAAGCAGACCCACGCCCAGCGGCACAAGCTTTTCGACGAATCCAAAGATCGAGTCAACGGCGAGCACGGTGCCCGATTGGCCAGGGAGCGCGCCGTACATCTGGGCCTTGAGGATGGCGTACCAGCCGGCGTTGAGCAGCCCGACCAGGCCGATGAGGATGAGCTTGGCAAACAGCCCGGGCATGAGCAGGAAGGCCGGGAAGATGAGCACCATCAGGCTGACGCTCCAGCGCAGATAGCTCCGGCCGGAGACGCGCGTGAGCAGCGGGATCACGAGGGCATCGCTGATCAGACCGACGCCGGTGAAGACCCCGACCGCCAGGGCGCCCTGTTCGGGCGTGCCGCCGGCCACATCGACGACATACAGGGCGAGGTAGCTCAAGAGCACATCGAGCATGAAGTCCGCGCACATCAGCAGGATGAGCCAATGCCTGACGTCGCGGCGGGCGAAGGCCCTGAGCACGCTGTTCAGGCCGGCCGGCTCGGCCGGGCGGGCCTCGGCCTCGACGGGCCGTGACAGACGCGCGCGCGCCGCCCACAGCACAAGGAGCAGTGCGGCCACGGCCAGCGCCAGATAGACCGTGCGCCACGATCCCCCCAGCCAGCCAAAGGCCGTCAGCAGCACCGGGCCGGACACCACGCCGATCGATCCGGCCAGGGTCCAGCGGGCCATGTGGAGCTCGCGGCGCCGCGGATCCAGGTCCATCAGCACGGCCTGCGCCACGCTGACAAACGCGCCGGAGGCCGGGAAGAACAGGATGAACGCAAACAGCAGCAAACCGAAATCGGGAGCCAGGCCAGTGAGCAGATTGGCCAGACCGAAACACACTCCGCCGATCAGGATCAGCCAGCGCGTGTAGCCGCGATCGGCCAGGATGCCGAACGCGGGCTCGACAAAGGCGGCCAGCAGGCCGGGCAGGCTGAGGAGTAGGCCGATCTGGGCGTAGTCGAGGCGCAGATCGGCGCGGATCAGGGGCCAGGCGGATTCGCCCACGCCGAAGACCAACTCATCCAGAAATTCAATCAGCAACAGGGTCACGACCACGCCGCCAAGGCGACGGGAGGTCGAGGCAAAGACAGGGCTCATGGGTACCTCACGGGTCGGTCGAGCAACGGTTGGATGCCGATGACGCGACCTGGGCGGCGGCCCACGGGCGGTTGAGGATCAGCAGGGCGGACGATCGGAGAGGAACATACGCAGGATCATATCACGCCGGAGGGAACAAAAAGCTCCGGCGGAACCGCCGGAGCTCTTCGAAGATCGGAATTCAGGCTAGTGGAACCCTGGGGGTAGCCCAGGGCGAATTACTCGGCCTTCTCTCCCAGGTCGACCACGTTGGCGGCCTGCGGCCCCTTATCGGTGTTCTCGATCGAGAACTCGACGCGTTGGCCCTCTTCGAGGTTGCGGTAGCCGGCACCCGTGATCGCGGAGTAGTGGACGAAGACGTCCTTCGCGCCGCCATCGGGGCTGATGAAGCCGTAGCCCTTGACCCGGCTGAACCACTTGACGGTTCCAGTCACACGTTCGCTCATACGATAGGTTCCTCCTTCGAACCCATTGACTGTGCGGGCACTAAACCGTCTACCTGAAGCTCACCCAACAAAAAATTCGCCCTCTGTCACTAGCCTTGACAGCGGCGAACGATGGATTGAGCCAAAACCTCGGATTTGTGCCTCGCTTCAGATAAGGTTACTCGACTTTGACGTTTCGGTCAATGGCGCCACAGACCGTCCTTAACCAAATAAGTTGTTTTTTGGTTAGTCGCCGAGTTCTGGGCCGTTGGCGAGTTCATCCAATCGACAGGCGGCCAGAGCCGCCAGGGGTTGAGTCCCACGCGCCAGAGAGCGATACCAGAGGCGGGCGCGCTCGAGATCGCCGGCCTGCTCAAAATCTTGGGCGATCCGCCACCGCAGCTTCGAGCTGGGGGTTTTGTGATACTGCGCGAGATGGTCGGCGGCAGCCAGAACGGCGGCCTCGCCCAGGCTGAGGTCGTCGAGATGTGAGGCCGGGTTCATGGATCCTCCTGGACGCGCCGTCGGACCAACCGGCGAAGCGATTGGTTGGAGTGTAGACATGAACAGGGCCATGGAGCGCATGAACGGGTGTGCGATCGTTGGGAAAGACACAGCGGGGTGGCGTGGGACATTGCCACACCACCCCGCTGCTCGGGATCGGACTCAGGCGAGCTTGCTCAGCTCGGAATGCTGAAGTCGACCTCGCAGGCGCCGCCGACGCAGGCGAGTTCCTGAGCCGCTGTGGTCAGGTCCTCTTCCTCGTAGTAGTAAAGCTTCGAGAAGTCGATGTTCGGGAAGTCGGCGGCGCGCTTCTCGAACTCTTCTTTTGTGATCTCGACATACGGCATCTGCGCGTACTGGGCGTCGAAGGCGGGCAGGAACGACAACCCGCCGATCACCTCGCGGTGCTCCCAGACCCATTTCATCAGGTCGAGCACCTCGTGCGGGCGATACGTGATCGTGCACGACGGGTTGTGCTCGGTCCAATGCAGTTTGTTCTGCAGCCAGAACTCGCACTGGTCGACGGCCGAGCGCTGATTGCGCGTGATCGCGCCCTCGGGCGCTTTGACCGGGAAGTGCACGACCCAGGTGTTGGCGTTCTCGGTCGTCTGCCCGTTCTCGGGGTCCATCGGCGCGCCGGCGTCGCGTAGCACCTTAAAGAGCGGCGAGTGCGCGGCGACGCGGACGTTGCGAACATAGTACGGTGCCCAGCGTGAGTGCAGGCCCGACGAGCAGTTGAGCAGCTGGCTCGAGTTGCCGCTGGGCTTGACGCACGTGATCGAGGCGCTGCGGTTGATGCCCAGCTGCTGGGCGAGGTTGCCCTGGAGCTCGACCGAGACCTCGCGCAGCCGGCGTTTGGCCATGGCGTCCTGGGCGATGGCGCTGTCCATCTGGCCTGTGATGTCGACGCCAAGCAGCCGCTCCTCTTCGCAGTTCTGCTTCCAGATCGGGCGCAGGCCCGGGAAGTGCGTGGCCAGCGACTGGAGCGAGCCGATGATCGTGGCGACTTCAACTTTGTCGCGCAGCGTCTCGAAGGTGTCTTCGGCGCGGGCGACGGCCGCCGAGAGGTTGCAGAACTGGAACGGGCGCAGGTTGATCTCGCCGCACGGGTTGGTGCCGAACTCGGCATCTTTGCGGCGCGCCGGCTTCATGGCGTTGGCGGCGACGCGGCTGAAGATGCCGGGCTCGCCGCGGCCGCTGTCGACCATGGCCATGAACTCGTGGATGAAGCTCTGCTGGTCGAGCAGGTTCTCGTCCCAGACCGCCGAGTTGTTGGCGTTCCAGCGCTGGCTGTTGTCGCGCTCGAAGTCGCCGTTCTTGCTCAGGCGCATCTCGTCGTCATCGGCGTCGAAGAGCGAGATCATGGCGGTGCGGCGCACGCCGCCCGAGACTGCCGCGTTGCCGACGGCGCACATCATGTCGTGGGCGTCGAGCGGGCGCAGGAACGAGCCCTGACGAGCGAGGACGCGAGCGCGGACGAAGTCGAGCATGACGCGGAACGGCTCGGGGCCCGAGGCGCGGCCGCCCTTGGTGCGCAGCGGCGTGCCGGCCGGCCGCAGCTGGCCAAGATCGAAGCGGACGTCGCCGCCCTCGAACCAGGTCTGCAGACCGAAACGCAGCGCCTCAGCCCAGCCCTCGGCCGAATCTTCGACCACGAACTCGATCGCGGGCTTGCCGCCCTGGCGCTTGATGCGCTGGAACTGCTCGACGTAGCGGCGCTCGACCGAAAAGCCCACGCCGCAACCCGACATCGAGATGATCAGCGCCTCGACGAAGCTGTCGATGCTCTCGACCGGCTGGTACGAGCAGTTGTAGATGGCGATGTTGTTGCGGCGCGCCGCCGGGCCGGCCATCGCCAACAACCGCATCGAGGGCATGGCCTCCATCTTCAAGATGCTGCGGCGCACGCGCTCGTACGTCTCGCGCGGCAGTCGGTCGCCGCCGAGCTCATACAGATAGTCGACGGCGCGATCGACCGTCTCGATCCACGTCTCGCGGCGGCCCATTTCGTAATTGAAGCGCGAATACTTGTCGTAGAACTGGAACTTCTGGAGTTGGGTCGGAAAGTATTTGTCGGACTCGCTAAACGACATGCGAACCGAATCGGGGATCGGACGCTCGGCGCGTTTCTTGGCGCGTTCGACGCGGTACAGGATGTAGTGCTTGGCGGCCTCGTACTCGCCGGCCGACTGCAGCACCATCTCGACGATGTCCTGCACCTGCTCGACGCTGGGCTGATCGAAACGCGCCGCGACAATGTTGACCACCTGCTTGGCCAAATCGGAGATCGGCGTCACGGGTTTGTGCCCGACCGAGGCGAAACACTTCTGCAGGGCGTTCTCGATGCGCGTGATGTCGAAGCTCACCACCCGGCCATCGCGCTTGACGACATTCGCCGGCATCGCCATCAACTCCGAGACCCGCGGCCGCTTTGCGCGCCCGTTGCGTCCATTGACTTCGGTCACATCCTGTTTGTTGTCCAACATACCTCGCATGCTCCTATCATGTATGAGAACGAGCCGCTAAAGAGCCGCCCGACGGGCCGAGGCCCGCCGGCGCCCCCTGAGCGGCTCACTCGAGCAATCGATCGATTTCTTCGCGCACCGACTTGAGGTTCTCGAGCCCCAGGTACACGATCGCGTAACGGATGTACGCCACCTGGTCGAGATCTTTGAGCCCGGCGATCACCATGTCGCCGATCACGCGGCTGGAGACCTCGCTCTTGCCCATGGTCTGCAACGTGGCCTCGATCTCGCCCACCATGCGCTCGATGTCGCTGGCCGAGACCGGGCGCTTGGCGCACGAGATGCGCAAGCCGCGCATCAGCTTCTCGCGATCGAACTCCTCGCGCGTGCCGTCTTGCTTGACGATCAACGGGGTCGCGAGGATGGCGCGCTCGTAGGTGCTGAACCGCTGGTTGCAGTCCTTGCACTTCCGCCGACGCCGAACACCGCCTTTTGAGTCGTGGTTGGTGTCGATGACCTGGCTGTCACCGGCACCGCAATAAGGACACCGCATGATGTGTTCTGTCGCTTTGACGATAAACGCCCAGGTCACCCGCCATATTTAGGGGCGGGCAACGTGGGCACCCAATATTTTCGACCTAGGGGCGCACAGTGTACAACACCCGCCGGGGGGGCGCAACCGACTCGAGGGCCATTTGCCTTAAAAGTTCTTGACCAATTTGGGCGTCAATTTCCTCGGCATTCAAGGACGACTTCGTCACACCCTTTTCCTTAAGAAACCGGCACGCCCCAAGATATGGGGGTTGGATCCATCGTCCGAGTTCGTCCTCACGCACCCGGTTGTGCCGGGCAACCACACACGCGGTGCCCGGGGCCGTGCCGGATCGGGTGGAGTTGCCTGTAGATAGCCAGGGAGACGCGCTGGCACATGACCCGGGATGTGACCACGCGCACTGGGCGCGGTGACCCGGCTTCACGTACCCTGACGGGCCATAGCGCTCGATCATGGGAGATCACATGTCGATACAAACGCATCGTCGCTTTCGGTGGATTGTTGGGTTGCTCGGCCTTGCGCCCGCCGCGTTTCTGGGCGTCATCGTCGTCGCTTCGGTATGGGTTGGTGCCCACGGCATCACCGACGCCGATGCGATCGCTGATGCCGTGTCGGGCCAGACCCCCTGGTTGCTGTTGGTTGTGCAACTGACCTTGTTGGCCGCGCTGGCCCTGACGGGCAAGCGGCTTCGCATGGCTGCGGCGGACTGGGGCTGGCGTGTCCTACCTGGGCAGCGCCTTTGGCGCGAAGCCGCGTTGGGCGCAACGATCGGGCTTATGCTTGCCGCGCTCTATCTCACCGTGCTCGAGCCATGGATGACCTGGATGCAATCCACGTTAGGCGACTACGTGCCGGCCGGCGCGCTGCTCCCGGCGCTTGGTTCCGCGCTGCTCCCCTTCTTCCTGGCGAACGTGGTGCTGGCCCCGCTGGTCGAGGAGTTGCTGTATCGCGGCCTCGCCCTGCCCCGTCTGGCCGACCAGTTCGGGCGCCCCGTCGCGCTCGGGCTGACCTGCGTCGCGTTCGGGCTGCTCCATTGTAGCGGCGGTATCTGGTACATGCTGTTGACCGGGGTCGTGGCCGGTGGCGTGTTCGGCGGGCTTGCGCTTTGGCGGCGGAGCGTGATCGCGGCGTACGCCGCGCACCTGGCCCTGAACCTGGTCGAGTTCTTCTTTGTGGCCGTGACGATGCCGACACCGTAGACGATCCTGACTCGGCATCGCCCGCGAGGCTCGAGGAGCGGGCCCAGCTCAGTGCCCGCCGCGGC
>DKKP01000121.1 GCA_002455335.1 Anaerolineales bacterium UBA6663
TAGCCGGGCGTGTTGGCATTGGCGACGTTGTTGTTGATCACGTCCAGCGCCTGCTGATGCGCGCGAAGCGCCGAGCTGGCGATGTGGATCCCGAAGAACGCACTCACAAGACTCTCCTTTCCGGGCGCCCCAGTGGGCCGGCCCCGGACCTGCGGCCCAGCAGACGCCGCAGAGCGACCTGGAGCCCACGCACCCAGGCGGGCGCGGGCAGGCCACGCAGCATCACGGGCAAGAGCATCATGCCGACACCTCCACTGCCAGGGTCAACCGCGGCGCCGCCGTGGGTTGCGGCCCGTAGGCCGGCGCCGGCGTCGCCAGGGTGAGCAGATAACTGCGCGTCGCCTCGAGGCGTTCGAGCGCGACCTGAGCCAGCGCCCGGTTCGCCAGACCGAAATCGCGCAACTGGCTGGCGATGGCCAGGATCCCCTCGCGCAGCCGACCGAAGCGGGCCGCGATCTCTTCATCGACGTCGGCCATCAGAGCCACGAGCGTGGCGTCGCCGCCGTGGGCGCGCGACCAGGCGCCAAGCGCCGAGACCCGATCGACCTCGAGCTGATTGAGCTGCTCGAGCGAGAGCTCCTTCTGGCGCACGATCTCGCTCAGATCTTCGAGCGCACCGGCGATCAGGGCCTGACGTTCCTGCTTGGTCAACGCCAGCAACCCCTGATACAGCCGAAACTCGCGAGCGAGGATGCGCTCGATTTGTTCCAGGATGGCGGCGGCCTGTTGTTGGGTCATGATCGCCTCAGCTCACCTGCTCGTCAGCCCGTCACCGCGCGCATCAGCTTCTCGGCCAGCGCCTCGACCGGCACCTGATAGGTGCCCGCCTGGATCTGGCTGCGGAGCTCAGCCACGCGGTCTTCGCGAACCTCAGGGACGGCCGACAACGCAGTCCGCGCCTTGGCCAGTTCGATGCCGCGGTTCGAGAACTGCGCCTGGTCTGGGCCGCTCACGGCCCCCGACGCCTGTGTCGGCGCCGTGGGCTGCGTGGCGCGCACCGCCCGCACCTGTTCGATCCGCTGGATGTCGTTGCCGTTCGGCTCGATCTTCATGTGACCTCAACCTTGCTGGAGCCGTTCCCCACGGTTCCCAACCAAGTTATCGTCTGCTCCACCCGAAACTTCAGGCCCAGTCCGTAAAGCGGGCCTAAACTCAAACCAATCTCAAATACGGGTTAGGCGGGTAGTTGGATGGTCGGGTAGTCAAGTAGTCAGGTCGTCAGGTCGTCTGATGCTTGCTCCCCCGCTCCCCGCTCCCCGCTCTTCACTCCCTCGCTCCCCGCCTTATCCGCGACGCATCTGGACGGCAAGGCCGATCATGGTATCGACCTGCTGAAAGGCGCGCGTCGACAGGCTGTAGGCCCGTTGCAGCGCGATCAGGTTGGTCATCTCGCTCGCCATGTTGACGTTGGAACCTTCGAGCGCGCCGCCGTTGATCGACCCAAAGCCCGCGGCGCCCGGGTTGCCGGCCACCGGAGCCCCGCTCGGGACGCTCTCCAGAAACAAATTGCGGCCGTAACCGATCAGGCCGGTCGGGTTGGTGAAGCGCACGAGGCCGATCTGACCGATCTGCGCCAGCGTGCCGTCATCCTGGAGCACTTCGACCGTGCCGTCGCGGTTGACCGTGATGCGCTCGTCGGGCGTGTTGGGCGGGATCTGGCCCTGCCAGATCAGGCGGTAGCCGTCGCCGGTCACTAGGTTGTTGTCGGCGTCGCGCGTGAACTGGCCGTCGCGTGTGTACGCCGTGCGGCCGTCGGGCAGCTGGATCGGGAAGAAGCCATCGCCATCGACCGCCAGGTCGAGCGAGCGCCCTGTGGTCTCGAGCCGGCCCGGGGCCAGCAAGATCTGCGTGGCGACGGGCTGGACGCCGTTGATGTTGGTCCGGTCGTTGAGCAGCTCCTGGAAATTCATGCGCTGGCCCCGATAGCCATAGGTGTTGACGTTGGCCAGGTTCTGGCTGACCATGTCGACGCCAAGCATTTTGGCGAGCAGCGCGGTGCGTGAAGCGACGAGCAGCGAAGACGTGGAGAGCGTCGGCATCACAGCCTCCCGAGGGTGGAGATGACCCGCCCGAGCAGTTCGTCCTGCGTCTGCACGAGCTTCTGGGCCGCCTCATAAGCACGGTTGACTTCGACCATCTGGGCCGTCATCAGCGTCGGGTTGACATTCGAATCCTCGAGATATCCCTGCACGACCTGTCCGATGTCTGTCCCTGTCGGGGCAGCCGCCGCGCTGTAGGTATTGGGCAGATCGCCCACCAGCTCGGTCCGCGGGTCGTTGAAGGCCGCGAGGCCAAGCGTGGCAAACGGCGGGTTGTCGTCAGCGCGGATCGAGCCGTCTGTGCCGATCACGAGCGTGCCTGTTTCGGGCAGCGTGATGCGCTGGCCCGCGTCGTCGAGCACGAAGTAGCCTTCGCTTGTCACGAGGTTGTTTTCGGCATCCCGGAGAAATCGCCCATCTTTGGTGTAGCGGACGCCGTTCGGGGTCTCGATCGTGAAAAAGCCTGGGCCCTCGATCGCCACGTCGAGGGGCTCCTCGGTCTGGCGAAGCGCGCCCATCGCATAGTCGGTGACTGGCTCGATCGTTTCAACGCCGAGGCCGATCGTGCCGTAGTCGAGCAGGCGGTTGCCATACGTGTTCGGATACTGCGGCAGATCCTGGACGTCAGTGTTCCGCCAGTCTTCGTTGGCGGTGAGCAACATCCGAAAACCGGGCGTATCGATGTTGGCCAGGTTGTGCGAGATCACGTTCTGGCGCGCCAGGTTCGTGATCATGGCCGAGGCCGCGGCGTACATGCCTTTGATCATGCTGACCGATCCTTTCGCGCTCAGCGGCGCTTGCCGACGTTGATCCAGAGCTGCACCTCTTCGCGCGAGGCGCCGAGATGTCGAGCGATATCGAGCTCACTCATGCCGCCGGCCGACATCGCCTGCGCGGCGCAAAGCCGGTCGGAGGCCGTTGGGTCGTTGACAAGCGGGGCGCCGGCCGCGGCCGGCGTCGGCCGGAGCGCCAGCAG
>DKKP01000021.1 GCA_002455335.1 Anaerolineales bacterium UBA6663
CGACCGGCTGGTGCTGACCAAGACCGATCTGGCGAAGGCGGACGCCGTCGGGGCGCTCTGCGACCGGCTGCGGGCGCTCAACCCGTCCGCGGCGGTGCTTCATGCCGACGCGCCGGCCGCGGCGCTTCAGGCCGTGATGGCCGCGATCCGCGGGGTCGACCCATTGGCGACCGGAAGCCCGCGCGCTGCCTCGGGCGGCCTGCTGGCGCAGAGCATCCTCGACGACGCTTTCGGCAAGAAGAAGTGACGACCACGCAGAGGAACCGATCATGACCGATTTCGAGCGGCTTGGCGTTTTCTATCTCGGCAAAGAGTACGACCTCGCGGCCCGTCAGGCGAAGGAGTCGTTGCTGCTGTACGACTCGAAGGACCTTGTGACGCACGCGGTTTGTGTGGGCATGACCGGCTCGGGCAAGACCGGTCTGTGTCTGTCGCTGCTCGAGGAAGCCGCGATCGACGGCGTTCCGGCGATCATCATCGACCCCAAGGGCGATCTGCCGAACCTGCTCCTGACCTTCCCCGAGTTGCGCGCCGAGGACTTCAGGCCGTGGATCAACGAAGAAGATGCAACCCGGAAGGGCTTCACGCCCGACGGGTATGCCCAGGCGCAGGCCGATCTGTGGCGCAAGGGCCTCGCCGATTGGGGCCAGGACGGCGCGCGCATCCAGCGCCTGCGCGACGCGGCCGAGATCCGAGTCTACACGCCCGGCAGCAACAGCGGCATCCCGATCTCGATCCTCAAGTCGTTCGCGGCGCCCGACGCGGCCGTGATCGACGACGTCGAGGCCATGCGCGATCGCGTCTCGACGGCGGCCTCGTCGTTGCTCAGCCTGGCCGGCATCGACGCCGATCCGCTCCAGAGCCGCGAGCATATCCTGATCAGCACGATCCTCGACACGGCCTGGCGCGCCGGGCAGGATCTCGACATCGCCGGCCTGATCGGCCAGGTGCAGAACCCGCCCTTCACAAAGGTCGGCGTGCTCGACCTCGAGTCGTTCTATCCCTCGAAGGACCGCTTCAGCCTTGTGATGGCGCTCAACAACTTGCTCGCCTCGCCGGGCTTCGCGGCCTGGCTTGAAGGCGAGCCGCTCGACATCCAGCGCCTGCTCTACACGCCCACGGGCAGGCCGCGCCTGGCGATCTTCTCGATTGCGCATCTGAGCGATGCGCAGCGCATGTTCTTCGTCGCGCTGTTGCTCAACCAGGTGCTCGGCTGGGCGCGCGCGCAATCGGGCACGACCAGCCTGCGCGCGCTGCTCTACATGGACGAGATCTTCGGCTACTTCCCGCCCTCGGCCAACCCGCCGAGCAAGCCGCCACTGCTCACGCTGCTCAAGCAGGCGCGCGCCTTTGGCCTGGGCGTGGTGTTGGCCACCCAAAACCCGGTCGACCTCGACTACAAGGGTCTGGGCAACACCGGCACCTGGTTCATCGGCCGTCTGCAGACCGACCGCGACAAGCAGCGCGTGCTCGACGGCCTCGAGGGCGCGGCGGCCGGCGCGGGCAGCGGCTTCGATCGCGCCGCGATGGATACGCTGCTCTCAGGGCTTGGCAACCGCGTCTTCCTGATGAATAACGTCCACGACAGCGGACCCGTGGTCTTCACCACGCGCTGGGCGATGAGTTATCTGCGCGGCCCGCTCACGCGTGGGCAGATCAAGGTCTTGATGGATCCGCTCAAGACGCCGGCCGCGCCGCTTCCGGTGCAGGCGGCTGCATCCCAGTCGGCCGACGTCGTTGGCGCCGCAGCGCCGGCTCCAACGACCGCGCCGGCACCCGTGGCGACCCAGGCAGCCTCGGCCGCGACGGCCCGGCCCTCGCTCGATCCCGCGATCTCGCAGTTCTTCCTGCCGCTGCGCAACGCGCCGCCCGGTGCGCGTCTGGTCTATCGCCCGCATGTGTATGGCGCGGCCGCTGTCGGGTTTAGTGATGCCAGGACGCGCGTCGACGTCAACCAGGGCGTGTGCTTTCTCACGCCGATCACGGACAACGCCGTGCCCGTCGAATGGGACGCGGCCGCTGCGATCGACCTCGGCCCCAACGATCTCGAGCGCGCCCCGTCAACCGGGGTCGCGTACGCGGCGCTCCCGCCGGCGGCGGCCAAGCCCAAGAACTATGCGGCCTGGGGCAAGGATTTCGTGGCGTATCTCTACGGCACGCAATTCCTCACGCTGCGGCGCGACCCGTTGACGAAGCTGGTCTCGAATCCCGACGAGAGCGAGGGCGAATTCCGCGTGCGCATCAGTCAGGGCGGTCGCGAGAAGCGCGATGCCGCTGTCGAGACGCTCAAGCGCAAGTACGCGCCCAAAGAGGCCGTGCTCCAGGAGCGGCTGCGCCGCGCCGAGCAGCGCGTGGCCGAGCAAAAAGCGCAGGCCGATCAGGCCAAGATGCAGACAGCGATCTCGTTCGGCGCGACGTTGCTTGGCGCCTTCACCGGTCGCAAGGGCACGGGCGTCGGCCGCGCCACCACAGCGGCCCGTGGCGTCGGGCGCGCGATGAAGGAGGGCGGCGACGTCTCGCGCGCGCAGGAGACGGTCGAGGCGGTAAAGAACCAGATCGCGGAGCTCGATGCCCAGTTCCGCGAAGACGTGGCCGCGCTCGAGGCCCAGTTCGGCGCCGGCGCTGCGCCGCTCGAGACGCTCTCGATCAAGCCGAAGAAGGCGAACATCAATCCGCAGCTGGTCAGCCTGATCTGGGCGCCGTTTGTCGTGGATGACGACGGGGTCGCCACACCAGCCTGGTAGGCATGGCTCGCAACAACCGAAGGGCCACAATGATCCGGGCTTCGCCCAGGGTCGTTGTGGCCCTTCGGTTTTCGCTATAATCATTTGCCATGAATGCAACCCGCGCGCATCGCGCCCCACACCCCCTTCAGCCTGAACAGGCGCCCGCGGCCGGTGGGCCGAGCCCGCTCGTCTGGGTCGCGCGTATGGCGCTCAGCGTGGCCTTCTGCAGCGTGATCTTCGGCGCGCTTGCGGTGGCCGGCGGCGCGTTCTACACGCTCTCGCATCGCGGCGAGATCCTCTCGGGCGTGCGCGTCGGGGGTGTTGACCTCTCGGGCCTGACGCCCGAGGAGGCGGCGCGCTCGCTCGCCGCGCCGATCGGGTTGTCGGGGCAGTCGGCGACGATCACGCTCGTCGATGGCGCGACGCAGACGACGTTCACGCCCGCCGAGCTCGGGTTGACGTTCGACCTGGCGGCCACGGTCAGCGCCGCCTACGACGTCGGGCGCACGGGGAACGGGGTGGCCGACATCTACCAGCTGTACGTGGCCTGGCACGACGGCGTCGATGTGGCCCCGATCTGGCGGCTCGACGAGTCGGTGACCTACACGCGCCTCAACGACCTGGCGGCGTCGAGCTTCGTGCCGGTGCGCGAGGCCTCGCTGACCGCGACCGGCGGCGACGTGGTCGTCGCGCCTGGCCAGATCGGGCGTCAGCTCGATGTCGACCGGGCGCTTGCCGCTGTGCGCACAGCGCTGCTGACGCTGCGCCCGGCCGAGGTGCCGCTGGCGTATGTCGAGACGGCGCCGCGTATCCTCGACGCTGAGCTGCAGGCCGACGCTGCGCGCGAGATCCTGAGCCAGCCCCTGACGCTG
>DKKP01000039.1 GCA_002455335.1 Anaerolineales bacterium UBA6663
GGCTCAGCGCGACGGCGACCAACGCTGCAGACAACACAAGCGAGTTCGGGCCTGTGGCGATCATCGGCGCTCCACCGACGGAGACACCGACGCCCACCGCGACGGCCAGCGCCACGGGCACCTCGACGCCGAGCGCAACGGCCACGGCGACCGATACGGCGACCCCGACCGCGACGCCCACATCGACCGCGTCGCCCACGGCCTCTGAGACATCGCTCCCATCGGCAACCGACACGCCGACGCCGACCGATGTCATGGCGCCAACGGCGACTGAGACGCCGGTCTCGACCGCCACCGACACCCCGACTGCCACGCCAACCGCGACCCCCGCCGGTGGGCCGACGGCTACCCCGAGCCCTGTTGCGACCTGGACCCCGACAGCCACGGACACGCCTGTGCCTGCGACAAACACGCCTGAGCCCCCGACGCCTACCTTGCCGCCGGCGACTGAGACGCCGATCGCGGCCACCGAGACGCCGTTACCTACGGCCACACCCTAGCGGCGAGGAGTCTTCGAGGATCCACTCAAGCTGAGTCGACGTAAGCTCTAGATCGCGGCGGGCAGAGGGGGCCTTCCGTAAACTGGCCGGCTGTGCGAGGGGGCGCAGCCGGCCAGTGTTTTGGTACGTATACGTCATTGACCCAGCCGGCGCATCCGGTAACCTTTACCCACTGTAGAAGTGCTCGAGCACCGTGTTGTGTCGCACGGACGGTCGATCGTGCCTCTTCGTGCGGCGTGCACAATAGTTCAAACCTGAGATGGCCCAATTGCGCCCAGTCTTGTGCTGAGCGCCAGGAGCGACGGACGGGGCCTGGATAGAATGAACTATTGTCAAACCTTGGTCGAGGCGTTATCCTGACGAAACGCGCCTGAATAATGCCAGGTGTGTCGCACGTTCGCACGAATGCTCGATGGTTTTGCTGGATGTTAAAGATTGGTTTTAGTCTGGCGATTCGCCCACACGCGACCATCTCAAACATCCATAGGGGCTCGGTTGACGAGGACCAGCCGAGGACTCAGCGTCGGCTGTTGGGGATTATGGTTGTCGTGTTCGGCGCCCGTGAACGACAAGCTCGGGCTGCCGTTGGGATAGAGGATAGCCATGCGTCGGAATCTATTGGTGTTGATTGTCGGATTGGTTTTGATGGGAGCGTCGTTTGCCGGCGTATTCCTGTTGGGCCAGGTCTTTAATCCGCCGGCGGTTCAGGTCATTGTTGCGCGTCGTGACCTCAGCCCGGGTGATGTCGTCAGCCTGAGCGATCTTGCCCTGGTGTCGGTGCACATCGACGAGAGCGAGAGTGGCTTCTATGCCACGGTCTTCCTCCAAGAAGATGTTCAGTACCTCAACAACAAGACAGTGACCCAGCCGGTCGCGGCCGGGCAGCCGTTCCCGCGTAACGCTGTCGTATCGGAAGGAAACACGAGTGGTGGGCTCTCGGGGCAGCTCGAAGACCCGAATCTGATCGCCGTGGTCGTGCCGGTTAGTGACGAGACGGCGCCGCCCGGGATCCGCGCTGGCGATTTCGTAGACCTGGTCTATGGCGTAACTGGCGCGTCGTATGCGCCTGTGGTGCCGCCCACTGAGGTCCCGTTTCAGTCGTACAGCGCGCCGGTGGTGGTCGATCCGGCTGTGAGCGAGGGTTTTTCGAGTCAGGCGCCGTCGCCGACGGCGACGCCGGGCGTGATGTTGTACGCGCCGCTGGCCAAGACCATCGTGACCAACGCCCGGGTGCTCGACCTGGTGCGTGAGACCAAGCAAAACAGTCAGGTGACTTCGAGCGGTCAGACCGTGGTCTCCGAGGTCTCGGGCCCGGTGACGGCGCTCGTGCTGGCGGTGCCGCGCGATGCCCAGGAGGTTGTGCAGTTCGCGCTCGACACCGGCATCGTGCGCATCTCGCTGCTTTCGGCCAATGCGCGCGCCGACGGCACGCAGGCCGGTGATCGACGCCCGACGCTGGGCATGACCTGGAACGACCTGGTGGCCCTGCTCGAGATGGAACGCGAGCAGCGTCTGGCCGCCGGGCTGCCTGAAGTGACGACGGGCGCCGGCATGGATCTGTGGCGCCAGCAGGATCTGGCGGCGCAGGCCGCCGCCGCCGCTGCCCAGGCCACGGCCACGCCGTTGCCGCTGCCGCTGCCGACCCAGACGCCAAGCCCGACTCCGACCACGAGGCCGTAGACGATGTTGAAGCTCAGCAAGATCTTCGAGAATGGCAAGGCGCCCGAGGCGCAACCCGATGAGCCGATCGGCGTGCTTGTGGCGGCGCCGCCCGAGTTGGCGNNACGCGCCCGATCTGATCGCGCGGCTGAGCAAGTGGCCAGACTTCCCGATCGCGGTTATCGGCCTGGCCTCGCCCAATGGCGCATGGGGCGCCGAGATGACAACGCTTGGGGCCGTGGCCTTCTACAGCGTGCCGGTGACTCCGGGCGTGGTCAGTCAGTTCGTGGGCGAGGCGCGCGGCCATCTGGCGCAGGCGCGCCTGCGCTGGACCCGCCCGCTGGTCGATGGCGAGGTCGGCTGGCGCCCGACGGCGCC
>DKKP01000244.1 GCA_002455335.1 Anaerolineales bacterium UBA6663
CCAGGTACCAGAGGAAGAATTGTTCCATTGAGTGATTGTGTGCTTGAGGGAGTGGGAGCCCGGCGCGACAGCGTCGGGCTCCCACTCCCTCAAGCACCAACTCCTACTTCTGTGTCACTTCGTAGATCGTCACGCCCGGGTTCTGATAGGCGATGCGCATCGACCCCTCGCCCGTCAGGCGCTCGAACTTATCGAGGCCCTCGACCGGGTAGTAAGCGCGCTCCATCGGCCCCACGATGACGTAGCGGGGCGCGTAACGCGTCAGGAACGTCTCGACAAAGGCAGCGCCGTCATCGTTGTACTGCAGGACGTTGGCGCAGTTGCCGTACTTGCCGCTCAAGATCACCTCGGCCGACGCACCCGCGCAGTAGAAGTCGGTCACTTCACGGCCGCGCTGCGTGACCTCGAAATCCGAACCGACCGCCCCGCGCTGCTGGCGTTGATGCCAGTCCCAGCCGACGACGTTCGGCAGCCCCGTGAACCAGGCGTAGCGGCTGCCCATGACGTAGAGATCGAACGTCTGCGCCTCGACGATCACGGGCGAGCCCTGGACGTTCTGCTGCAGCCAGCGAATGGCGTCGTAGTCGTATTGGAGCGGCAGATAGCTGCCGTTGAGGCAGAAGGCGCTGAACGACATGAACTGCATGCCGTCCAGGCTGTGCGGCTGATCCTTGATCGGTAGTCCCGTTTCGTAGGGCACGGGTTGGCCCGCGATCTGGTCGCACCCGCTGTTGCTCCCGGCCGGGTTCGAGCCGTAGGCCGGAAAGCGATCGCTCATCTTCGCCGGCAGCGCCGTGGCCGGGTAGAGCCCGGCGAAAACGAGCAGCATGACCAGCGCGCCGGTGTGCATGCCACGCCAGGTCGGCGACCAGGCGGCGCGATCGGCCCAGACGTAGGCCAGCGCAGCCGCGCCGCCGATAGCGAAGAGCACCCAGACCTGCACGTACAGTTTGAAGATCGTGTTCATGCGATCGCCGCCGAGCGTGAAGACCTCGACGAAAATCGTCACAGCCATGCCCGTGCCGAGCAGGAAGAGCACGACGCGCTTGCCAAGCGGCGTGTCCTCACGTCGGCGGAAGGCCAACAACCCAGCCAGCACAAGCAACGGCCACGAGATCCAGGCGATGTCGACCTTGAGATACAGCAGCGCCGCCAGGGCCAGGAGCACGCCCGAGGCGAAGACCATCACGGGCATCGCCCACTGCCCGGCCTGCGCCAGCACGCTCGCCGAGGTCTCGCTCAGCCACAACCCGATCTCGCTCAGGACGAAGATCCCAAACAGGAACAGATACAGACCGTACCAGTAGAGATAGCCGAGCATCTCGGTGGTCGGGCCCTCGAAGCGCTTGAGCTCGGTGTAGGCGGGCACGAACCACTGATCGAACGGGCGATACAGCAGCTGCGAGAGGCCGATCACCAGCCCGAGGTGCAGGCCAAGGCCGAGCAGCAGCCGCCCGTCGATCACGCGCCTGTGCCACAGCCAGGCGCCGCCGACCGCGACCACGGTCACGGCCAGATACATCGGATAGTCCCAGGTGTTGGTCGGCCGCAGCACGCCCAGCGCCAACCCGCCGAGCACGAAGGCGCTGGCCCACTCCCAGCGGCGGCGCGGCGCCTCAAAGCCCTTGAGGTAGGCCAGCCCCCAGGCCAGCACAAGCACAGCGAACGGCAACGCCGCGAGATGCGCGTGCGGATCGGCGTACAGGAAGGTGAAGAGCGGGAACTCCGAGAAATCGCTTGAGTTGTTGGTGTAGGCCAGCACGCGCGAGCCGTTCCAATACCACCAATCCAGCGGGATGCCCATCGACCCCTGGCCGGTCACGACCCGGTACAGGCCGTTGGCGATGAGCAGCGCGCCATCGTTGGGCGAGGTCGCCGCCAGCATCGGATCCGCCGCACGTTGGAACCCGGCCAGATACGTGTACACCTGGCCCAGATTGCCGAGCACGCCCATGAGCAACACAGCCGCGAAGCCGGCGATGTAAGACGAGGGGCGAGGAGCGACGAGCGACGACTGTGTCGCGGCGCCCCCTTCACCCGACTTCGGTTCCGCCTCGCTCGCCTCTCGCCTCTCGCTCCTCGCCGTTCGCTCCCCGCTCCCCGTTCCCCGCGCCACCAGGTTCCACGCCACGCTGAAGGCGTTCAAACCCAGCAGGGCATAGAAGGTCGGCAGGATCAGGTTGTAGGCCAGGCTCGGCATGATGCCGAGGAGTTTGGTCGGCACACCCATCAGCACGAAGCCGTAGTAGTAGTAGTTCAGGTAGCCGCCCGCGTACCAGGGATCGTAGGGCGGAAAGAACGTGCTCTTGAGCACGGCGTTGAAGTACGAGAAGTCCATGGGCTTCTCGCCGCCCTTCGAGGGATGCCACAGGTCGGGATTGCCAAGGCGCACCAGCAGGAAGCCGACGAACAGCACGAGCGCCAGCGCCTCGACGATCAGGATGTGCTTCCAGTGCTCACGCAGGTAAGCGAGCAGCTCGCGGCGACGGGCATAGCCGATCGCGCCGCTGAGCACGGCCAGGGCCAGCACGGCCAGCCAGAGCGTGGCCTGCGTAAAGGGCAGCGCGCGCAGACTGGCGGCGATCCAGGCCAGCCAGGCGACGACCAGCAGCCCGACGCTGCGCGCCAGCGGATAGCCGCCGTCGGCCAGGCCTTTGAAGGCCACGTGCGTCAACGGGAAGGCCAGCACGCCGAGCGCCAGCACAAGCAGATACCAGGCGATGACGGCCAGCGGCTGATTGGTGTTCAGCAGGCCGTTGAGGTCGAACATCTGGCTCCACGTGCCGCCCGCCTGCTGGGTCGCGCGCAGCCAATCCGGCAGCTTGAGCAACGTGCCCGCCCGCGAAGCGTCGAGCGGGCCCTGCACCACCACGGTGTTGAGGTCGACGCTGTCGAGGATGGCCGTGGCCCTGGCCAGATCGAAATCCGCGCGCTTGCGGAAGATCCACACCGGCGCGTGGTCGTAGATCGTGAAGGCCTCCTCGGCCGCGAAGAGGTTGTCATTGAACGGGTTGCCGACGTTGGGCGTCAGGTCGGGCGCCTGCCCCCAGGCCACCGTGCCGGCGGCGTCGCTGACCTGCAGCGGCCCAATGACGATCGGGTTCTGGAACTCGCCGACCAGCTCATAGCCGAGCCGGCCATCGAACAGCGCCTTATAGAACTCCATCGTCATCGGGTAGGTCGCCGGGATGCGCGTCGAGGCCCACAAACGGCGCTGGCTCTGCACCAGGATGTAGTCGACCTGACCCAGGTTCTCGACGATCATGTCGCGCTTGTTCGGCGCATCGGGCCAGTGCATCTCCATCGTCCGACCGATGTACAGGCCGCCAAACGGATCGAAGCCGTCCATGCGCATCGGCAGCGACTCGTCCCAGTTCTCGTTCGAGACCGTGGCGCCGCTCAACGCCAGCGGCCCGCCGTCGATCGCACGCAGCAGCACGTAGTAGCCGTTGCCGGCCCGTACGGTTGCGGGCTGCGCGAAGACCGCCTCGGCCGGCGCCCCGCGCGGGTCGCCGCCGGGG
>DKKP01000247.1 GCA_002455335.1 Anaerolineales bacterium UBA6663
GGGGCATGCCCCGTCTCTACCCGATTGCCGATGGGGTGAACGCAAATGAGGTCACGATGACACAACAACCCGATTGGGAAAACCCCGAACGGATCGCGATCGACCGGCTGCCGGCGCATGCGCGCGGCGTGCCGTACCCCGATGAAGCCTCGGCCCTGACCCGCGACCCGCGCCGCTCGCCGTGGTCGCTCAGCCTCGACGGCGACTGGAGGTTCCATCTGGCGCCGAACCCGTTGGCCGCTCCCGAGAGCTTCTTCGACACCGGCTTCGACGCGACGGCCTGGGACACGATCACGGTCCCCGGTAACTGGATGCTGCAGGGCTACGACAAGCCGATCTACTGCAACGTCCAGATGCCGATCCCAAACACGCCGCCGCACGTGCCGGCCGACGATAACCCGACCGGGCTGTACCGCAGGGCCTTTGTGCTTCCAGCGGAATGGGCTGGGCGGCGCATCATCCTGCGCTTTGGAGGCGTCGAGTCGGCCTTCTACGTGTGGGTCAACGGCCAGCGCGTCGGCTTCAGCAAGGATTCGCGGCTGCCCGCCGAGTTCGACATCACAAACGTCGTCAGGCCGGGCGAGAACCTCGTGGTCACCCAGGTGATCCGTTGGTCAGACGGGTCCTTTCTTGAGGATCAGGATCACTGGCGCCTGGCCGGGATGTATCGCAGTGTGAGCGTGTATGCATTGCCCGAGATTCATCTGGCCGATGTCTTCGCGAAGCCGACGCTCGATAAGGCGTTGAGCTCGGGCACCCTGAATGTGGTCGCGCGGCTGGGCGGACCGGTCGCGCGGGCCGACGGATATGCCGTGAGTGCGCAGCTCCACGACGCGTCAGGCGCGCCGGTGTGGGTTGAGCCGATCACGGCAGTCTTCACGCACAGCGATTACCAGCCGCCCGAAGTGGCGCTCGAGGGCCCTGTCGCGGCACCGCGGCCCTGGTCGCACGAGACGCCGTACCTGTACACGCTGGTGGTGGCGTTACGCGACGCCTCCGGGACCGTCGTCCAGGCCGAGTCATGGCGCGTCGGCTTTCGCCGGGTCGAGGTCCGCGATCGCCAGCTGTTGATCAACGGCCGCCCCGTCTACATCCGCGGCGTCAACCGCCACGAGCACGACGAGACGCGGGGCAAGGCGGTGACGCTCGAGTCGATGCTGGCCGACATCCGGCTGATGAAACAGCACAACCTCAACGCCGTGCGCACGTCGCACTATCCGAACGATGAGCGCTGGTACGACCTGTGCGACGAGCACGGGATCTACGTATGGGACGAGGCCAACCTCGAGACGCACTCGCTCTACAACCGGCTGTGCCACGACCCGGCCTGGCGCCCGGCCTTCCTCGAGCGCGGCGCGCGGATGGTCGAGCGCGACAAGAACCACCCCTCGGTCGTGGTCTGGTCGCTCGGCAACGAGTCGGGCTACGGGCCTAACCACGACGCGCTGGCCGGCTGGATCCGCGGCTTCGACCCCTCGCGCCCATTGCACTACGAGGGCGCGATCGCGCCGAACTGGAGCGGAGGGCGGCTCGCCTCGGATATCGTCTGCCCGATGTACCCCTCGATCGAGCGGATCGTCGATTTCGCCCGGAACGTCGACGACCCGCGCCCGCTGATCATGTGCGAGTACGCGCACGCGATGGGCAACTCGTGCGGCAACCTGAAGGAATACTGGGACGCGATCGAGTCGACGCAGGGTCTGCAGGGCGGCTTTATCTGGGATTGGGTCGATCAGGGCCTGGTCAAGACCACGGACGATGGTCGCCGCTACTGGGCCTATGGCGGGGACTTCGGCGACACGATCAACGACATGAACTTCTGCCTGAACGGCGTGATCTTCCCCGACCGAACGCCGCATCCGGCCATGACCGAAGTACACAAGCTGTTTCAGCCGGTCGCCGTGCGCGCGCTCGACCTTGCCGCCGGCCGCTTCGAGATCCACAACAAGCGCGACTTCACGACGCTCGCCGATCTCCGCGGCGTCTGGGAGTTGAGCCTCGACGGCGTCGTCGTCCAGAGCGGGGCGCTGCCGGTGTTGACAACCCCGCCCGGCGGCACCGAAGTCGTGCAGATCGCGACTGACGTTGCCCGCCTCAGACGAGGCGGCGAAGCCTTCCTGACTCTGCGCTTTCAGCAGGCTGAAGCGACGGCGCTGGTCGCGGCCGGACACGAGATCGCCTGGGAGCAGTTCGCGCTGCCTCAGCCGGCGGCGCGCGTCGCAGCAACGCCGCGGCAGCTCGAGCCACTGGTTGTCGAAGAAGGCGCTGAGGCGTTGCGGATCGTGGGGCGCGAGTTGCAGGTAGTCGTGTCGCGGGCGTCGGGCCGGATCGAGACCGTCGACTGGCAGGGCGTGCGACTGATCGAGGCTGGCCCGCGCCTGAACGTCTGGCGGGCCGCGACCGACAACGACGGGTTCAAATGGCGGCCCGACGAGCCGGGCAAGCTGCTGACGCGCTGGCTCGCTGCGGGCCTCGATCGTCTGGTCGAGCGACTCGAGAGCCTGAGCCTCTCGCGCACCGAGGCCGGCGGTGTCGTGGTGCGCGTCCAGGCTGTGTCACAGGCTGACGGCGTAGTCGCCGGCTTTCGACACACCTCGACCACCACGATCCACAGCGACGGCGTGATCGCGTGCGAGTGCCAGCTGGATGCCTTTGGCGAGCTGCCGCCGCTGCCGCGCATCGGCCTGACGCTCGTCATGCCGGCCGGCTTCGAGACCCTGACCTGGTTCGGGCGCGGCCCCGGCGAGAGCTACCCCGACCGCAAGGCCGGCTCCCCGGTCGGGTTGTATACCGGCTCGATCGATGCGCAGCACGTGCCGTACATCATGCCGCAAGAAAACGGAAACAAAACCGACGTGCGCTGGGCGATTGTCACCGACGCCCGGGGCCGCGGTCTGAGAATGAGCGCCGCGTCGTTGATGCAGGTCTCGGCCGCCCACCACACCGCCTCGGACCTCTTCGCGGCGCGCCACACAGTCGACCTCGTCCGCCGTCCGGAGGTCTACGTCAATCTCGATCTGGCTCAGTGTGGGCTGGGTGGAGCCTCGTGCGGGCCGGGGACACGCGATGAGTACCTGGTCTGGCCCGGCACGCATCGAATGACCGTGTTGCTTCGGCCCGTCTCCTGATGGCCGTGCATGAACGAGTTGATGCCGTTTTCGCAGGGGCGCACGGCCGTGCGCCCCTGCGAAAACGGTCTCCGATTGCACGGATGACGCGGTATCCAGCAACTCCCTGACGCCCCATTAAGCCCCCATCCTGGCCAGACGAGTCTTTTCGGGCCTGTGCTACGTTTCTATCCATAGAGGGACCTCTCAATCATCATGCGACCAGACGTGCCGCGGGATCCCGCCGTCGACGCGCTCATCGCGCGCGCTCAGAACGGGGATGAAGCGGCTTTCGACGGCCTCTTTGTGCGGTTTCAGCGGACTGTGTTCCGCTTCTTGTACTACCGGGTGGGCGACGCGGCCGGAGCCGAGGATTTGACGGCCGATGTTTTCCTGCGCGTCGCGCGGGCGCTCCCTGGCTATCGACGTCAGCGCGCCTCGTTTCAGACCTGGCTGCTGCAGATCGCGCGCAACCTGTCGATCGACCACTACCGGCGCGTCAGTTCTCATCCGCAAGAGCCGCTCGACGAACGAATGGCGTCGGATGGCGACGATCTCGACCGGGTCGCAGAGCGGCGCCTGACCCACGCCCGGTTGCGCGCTGCCCTTGAGATGATCACCGAAGAACAGCGCGAAGTCATCGTGTTGCGTTTTGTCGCGGGGTGTTCGACGGCCGAGGTCGCTGCCGTGATCGGCAAGAGCGAGACAGCTGTCAAAGCCTTGCAGCGGCGCGGGCTCGAAGCGCTCCGCGTGCGACTACAGGAAGCTCAGGTGTTCGATGAATAACCTCGATGATCGACTTGACGACGCGTTGGCCCAGATCGATGCCGGGAGGTCGCCTGGCGCAGTGCTTGCCGACCACCCCGAGGATGCGCATGAGTTGGGCGAACTGCTCAACCTGGCCGCGGCGATCCGTACGGTCGAGCACCCAGAACCACACGCCGCGAGCGGGCGCAGTTGGGGCCTGCGCCCGGCCGCGGCGACTGGTCGCCCAGCGCCCATTCGCCCTGGCCTGAGCGCGCGGCGCTGGCTG
>DKKP01000427.1 GCA_002455335.1 Anaerolineales bacterium UBA6663
CCGGCAGGCGACAACGCGACGCCGCGCGCTCCCGGTCCTCTGCCAACGCGTGGCGGAGCGGTTGGGGTCGACGGTGCTGGCCGTGCTGCTCGCCGCGTGTGCAGCGCCAGCGCCACTATCCACCTCGTCCCCGACTGCGCCGATGCTGCTGACACCAACCGCGATCGCGGCGCCAAGCGAGACACCCATGCCGACCGAAACGCCTGCGGGCACGCTTGAAGAACACGCCTACGAGTCAGCACTCCTTGGGCGGGCGCAGCGGTATGCCGTCTACCTGCCGGCCGGCTACGCGGAGACGACGGTCACCTACCCGCTCGCGATCCTGCTGCACGGGCGCGGCGACAATCTCGCCAGCTGGGCGCGCGTCGCGCCCGAGCTCGATGCCCTGATCGCGGCCGGCGAGGTCCCGCCGCTGGTGGCCGTGTTCCCGGACGCACCGAGCAGCGAACGCGCCGGCTACTACGTCGACTCGGCTTACACGGGCGGTGACGCGCCGGGCGCGGCGCTCGAGACCGCGTTCTTCGTCGAGCTTATGCCGCACATCGAGGCAAGCTATCGCGTGCATGCCGATCGGGCCGGGCGCCTGATCGGCGGCTACTCGATGGGCGGCTTTGGCGCGCTGCGCTACGCGCTGGCCTACCCGGAAGTCTTCGGGGCTGCGCTGGTGCTCAGCCCGGCCGTCTACACGCCGCTGCCGCCAGCAGACTCGAGCACGCGCGAGTTCGGCGCCTTCGGTCGGGGCGAGATGTTGTTCGTGGACGCGATCTACGAGCGGCTTAATTATCCGGCTCTGGTGAACGACTTCGCCACCAGCGGTCTGACCCTGCGGCTGTTCATCGCCGTCGGCGACGACGAGTACAAGAACCCGGATCCGGCCGACGCGCTTCACGACATCGACCTGGAAGCGCACCTGGTCTTCAATCGGCTGGTGCGGGTGCCAAACATCTCGGCGGAGTTCCGGGTGCTCGACGGGGGACACGGCTGGGATGTGTGGACGCCGGCCTTTGTTGCGGGCGCCCGGTATCTGGGTCCGACCCTAAAACCACCGGAGTGAAAGACAGGAGCAACATGATGGAATACGTTCCTCTGGGTCGCGCCGGTGTGCGCGTCAGCCGATTGTGCGTCGGCACCATGAACTTCGGTCCGCGCGCGACGGAAGCCGAGAGCTTCGCGATCCTGGATCGCGCCCTGGAGCTCGGCCTGAACTTCATCGACACAGCCGACATGTACGGGCGGCACAAGGGCGCGGGCCTGACCGAGCAGATCATCGGGCGCTGGCTGGCGCAAGGCGGCCGCCGCGACCGGGTCGTGCTGGCCACCAAGGTCTATGCCGAGATGGGCGACGGCCCCAACGACGCGCGGCTCTCGGCCTATCACATCCGCCGGGCTTGCGAGGCCAGCCTGCGCCGCCTCGGCACCGACCACATCGACCTGTATCAGATGCACCACGTCGATCTGGCGACGCCGTGGGCCGAGATCTGGCAGGCGCTGGAGCAACTGCTGCGCGAGGGCAAGGTCACGTACTTCGGCAGCAGCAACTTCGCGGGCTGGCACATCGCCCAGGGCCAGGAACGCGCCGAGGCCCGCGACCTGCTCGGCCTGGTCAGTGAGCAGAGCCTTTACAACCTCAAGGACCGCACCATCGAGCTCGAGGTGATCCCGGCCTGCCGGGATTACGGCCTGGGTCTGCTCCCGTACAGCCCGCTGGCCGGCGGTTTCCTGGCCGGACCGGGCCCGGACGAGGGCGCGCTCAGCCGGCGTCAGAGCTCGCCGAAGGTAAAGGCCGCGACCGAGCGCTTCGGCGATCGGCGCGACGCCTATCTCGCCCTGTGTTCCGAAATCGGTCAGGATCCCGCCGTGGTGGCGCTCGCCTGGCTATTGCACAACCCGGTCGTCACCGCGCCGATCATCGGGCCGCGCACCCTGGCGCAGCTCGAACGCGCGCTGCCGGCACTGTCTCTGATACTTCCGACCGAGGTCTTGAACCGCCTCGATTCCATCTGGCCCGGCCCCGGCGGGCCAGCCCCACAAGCCTACGCCTGGTGAACCATGCCCCTGACCCGTTTCGAACACACCCATGGCGCGCTGCTCGGCCTGGCCCTTGGCGACGCCCTTGGCTTCCCGGCGGCCTTCCACCGGACGTTCCAGTTCCCGGGCAAGCGCCGCGATTTCCTCTGGCGCACCAACGGCGAGTTGGCGCGCGAGCGGATCATCCGGCTGACGCTGCCGTTCACGCACCGCATCCCGGCCGAAACTCTGACGCCCTTCCCGACCGACGACACCGAATACGCCGTCTTCGCAGCGCAGACCGCGCTCGGCCTGGCCGGTGAGCCCACGGCCGACGACTTTGCGCGCGCCTGGCGCGAACGCGTCCTGCCCTTCCGCGAGGACGTGTTGACCGGGTTCTCGGAGCGGGCCGCGCTCGACAACCTCGCACGCGGGCTGACGCCGCCGGCCACCGGGAACGACATCCCCCAGCACTATGACGACTCGGCGGCCTGTCGGGGCGTGTCGATCGGGCTGCGTTGGGCCGGGGATCCCGAGCGGGCGGCGCGCTGGGCCGCGGCCGACGCCTGCGTCACCAACGCCGAGGATGGCGTCTGGGCGGCGCA
>DKKP01000447.1 GCA_002455335.1 Anaerolineales bacterium UBA6663
CCATAGGCGGCCACGACATGGTAGTAGCGGCACTCCTTGCCGCGCGAGATCAAGGCCTGCACAAGCATCTCGGCATGCGCTGCCGGATAGAGCCAGTCGCTCGAGAAACTCACCGCCAGCACGGGGCAATGCACGGGCGCCAGCGCCTCGGCCAGCGAAGCCCGCCCTTCGCCCACATCGAAGTAATCAAGCGCCTTTGTGATGACAAGGTAGCTGTTGGCGTCGAACCGATTGACGAATTTCTCGCCCTGGTACCTGAGATAGCTCTCGACCTGATATTCCGGATCGAACGTGAACCGCTGCGGGCCTGACCCGTTGACGTAGATCTGGCGCGCGAATTTTCGTTCGAGCGAGGGCTCACTCATGTAGCTGACATGCCCGACCATGCGGGCGACGGCCAGCCCATCGCGCGGGGCCGGGCCGTCGTAGTAATCGCCGCCGCGCCAGTTGGGGTCGCGCATGATCGCCTCTCGCCCGATCGCGTTGAAGGCGATGTTCTGCGTGCTCGAGCGCACCGTCGAAGCGATGAACAACACGCTGCCGACGCGCTCTGGGTAGTCGAGCGCCCATTGCAACGCCTGCATCCCGCCCATGCTCCCGCCGGCCGTGGCATACAGTCGTTCGATGCCCAGCCGATCGATCAGCCTGACCTGGGCCGCGACCATGTCCGTGATCGTCAGGATCGGGAAGCGTGAGCCCCAGGGCTTGCCGTCGGGCGCAGGCGACGACGGCCCTGTGCTGCCGGCGCAACCGCCGATCACGTTGCTACAGATGACGAAGTAGCGGTCTGTGTCGAACATCCGCCCGGGGCCGACCGCCTCATCCCACCAACCCGGCCGCTCGTCCGGGTCCTCGGTGTGGTAGCCGGCCACATGGGCGTCTCCCGAGAGCGCATGACAGATCAGGATCGCGTTCGAACCGTCGGCGTTCAGCCGGCCATAGGTCTCGTAGGCCAGCGTATACCCCGGGAGCACCCCACCGCCGCTTAAATGCAGCGGCTCGGCGAAGTGCGCGAACTCAGTGCGCACCACGCCGACCGATCCGGCGCGAGAGCCCGTCTGGGCATCGTCATTCATCGAGATTTGCGATCGGCGATTTGTGATGTGCGCTTGGCTGATGACGCCAAATCGCCAATCACAAATCGCCAATCGCCAATGACCTATGCCGTGGTCTTTGCCGCCGCGAACTGGGTCTTGCCCGAGGCGATCGTCAACGCCTGATCAAGGTCCCACAGGATGTCATCCAGGTCCTCGAGGCCAACCGAGAGCCTGACGTAGTCTTCAGAGACTCCAGCCAGGGCCTGCTCCTCGGCGCTGAGTTGCGAGTGCGTGGTCGTCGCCGGGTGGATGGCCAACGAGCGCGTATCGCCGACGTTCGCCAGGTGCGAGAACAGCTTGAGGTTATCGATGAAGGCGCTGCCGGCCGCCTTACCGCCCTTGATGCCGAAGCCGAGCACGGCGCCGGCGCCCTTGGGCAGGTACTTCTGCGCGCGCGCGTAGCTCGGGTGCTCGGGCAGACCCGGGTAGTTGACCCAGGCCACGGCCGGATGATCCTTAAGGAACTTCGCCACGGCCAGCGTGTTGGCAACGTGGCGCTCGAGCCGCAGCGCCAGGGTCTCGAGGCCGACCAGCGCCAGGAACGAGTTGAACGGCGCCTGCGGGCCGCCCAGATCGCGCAGACCGACGACGCGCGCGCGGATGATGAAGGCCAGCGGCCCGACCACGTCGGCGAAGACCGCGCCGTGGTAGGCGGGCTCAGGCTCGACGATGCCCTTGTGCCGGCCGCTCGCCTTCCAGTCGAACTTGCCGCTGTCGACAAGCGCGCCACCGATGATCAGCCCGTGGCCGCTGAGCCACTTGGTGGTCGAGTAGGTCAGGATGTCGACGCCATGCTTGAAGCCCTGGAACAGGTACGGCGTGCCAAAGGTGTTATCGACCACGACCGGGATCCCCTTCGAGTGCGCCAGATCGGCGATGCTCTCGAAATCCGGGACTTCGAGTTTCGGGTTGCCGATCGTCTCGAGGTAGATCAGCTTGGTCTTGTCGTTGATGTACGGCTCGAAGTCTTTGCCCTCGGTGCCCTGCACCAGATGGGCCTTGATCCCCAGGCGCCGAAACGATTGTGTGAACTGCGTGTACGTGCCGCCGTACAAGGCCGAGGTTGAGACGAGTTCGTCGCCGGCGTCGGCGAGCGAGGTCACGGCCAGCAGCTGGGCGAAGTGGCCCGAGGCCGTCGCCAGCGCGCCGACGCCGCCATCGAGCGCGGCCAGGCGCTGCTCGAACACGTCGTGCGTCGGGTTCATGATGCGCGAGTAGATATTGCCGAACTCGCGCAGACCGAAGAGGTTCGCGGCATGCTCCGAGTCGCGGAACTGGTACGCCGCGGTCTGGTAGATCGGTACCGCGCGCGCGCCCGTGGTCGGGTCGGGTTTGTAGCCGGCGTGCAGGGCCTGCGTGTGGAACCCGAACGTGCGGGCGTTGCCATTGCTGTTGCTCATGTCCATCCTCCGTGTGCGGAACCTGGTTTTCGCTGGGCCTCGACGGGGCGCAGCGCCTTCTCGTTTCGGGTTGTGCTCTTGGGCTCCGGTCGGGGCGGACGTGTCGGACGTGGCCATCGTCCAAAACAATACGCCCCTTCCGGATGCGAGAAGGGGCGCGAATAGCGAGGTTCCCGTCTCTCATCTTCCAGAAGTGTCTGCATGTCAGCGGTTCAAAGCTGACGACGCTCTGCCGGATTTGGCACCATGTTGTTGCGCCCATGCGCACACCAACGGTTGCCGAGGCTTCATAGGGCCGGTCCCTCTGCCTCTCTGGATAAGAGCTCACCGTATGCGATTGGGTTTGAGATTATCAAAAGAGACCTGGGGTGTCAAGAAACGAAAATCGCGGTCCGTTCTTGGGTAGATCACCCGACGCCCTCCCTGAACGTGCACATTGACACCGTGCACTGTATAGGATATAACCGGCTCACTTAGTCGTATTCCCTCAAGCTAACGATATTGGGGTGACAGCTGCGCCGCACCGCGTCGTGCCGCGTTGCGCGCTGCCCTTCACCGGGTGGGCCCGGAACCGGAGGACCCTGCAGGCATGGCGGTCGCACAAGCGCTCGAGCCCGTTGCGTCGCCGTCAGCGCCGTCAGCCTGGCGGGTGGTGACGCGCCGGGCCGTCGCCTTCCTTTTGATCTGCGCGCTCCTGATCGGCGCCTGGGAAGGCTACAAGGCGCTCGGCACGGCCACGGGCGGTCTGATCCCAGGCACCACGCTCAAGCTCCCCATTCGAGCCGACGACCGATCGTTGCCCCATACCTGGCGGATCGTCGGCAGCCTGTTCGAGCCCGTCCGCGCCAGCGACGACACGCTCCTCATAGCCAACCTGCTGCGCTACGCCGCGTTCACCTGGTTCGAGGCCGCGGTGGGTTTTGCGATGGGCGGCGTCATCGGCTTCTTTCTGGGCGTCGTCTTCGTGCAATCGGAACTGCTCGAACGTGGCCTGATGCCCTATGTCGTCGCCTCGCAGGCTGTGCCGCTCCTCGCGGTCGCGCCGATGGTCGTGATCTGGGGCTCGCAGGCCGGTCTGCCCGCCTGGCTGGCCGTCTCGATCATCGCGGCCTATCTCACGTTCTTTCCCGTGGCGATCAACACCCTGCGCGGCCTGCAATCGCCGGACCCGGCCGCGATCGAGTTGATGCGTTCGTACGCGGCCACGCCCGCGCAGGTGCTGTGGAAGCTCAGGGTCCCGGCGGCGTTGCCGTACATCTTCACAGCGCTCAAGATCTCGGCCACGAGCAGCGTGGTCGGCGCGATCGTGGGCGAGCTGCCCTCGGGGATCCAGAACGGCCTCGGCCGGGCCCTGCTCACCTTCAGTCAGTATTTCACGACCGGACCCGAGCGGCTGTTTGGCGCGGTGCTGGTCTCGGCCCTGGTTGGGCTGGCGTTCTTTGGCCTGGTCACGCTGGCCGAGCTCTGGCTCGTGCCGGCGCGCCGCCGCCTCGAGTAGCGAACCACGGGGTAAGCGATTGACACATCAAGCCGTCGTGCAGTTGACCGACATCAACAAGACCTTTGGCGGACGTGGCGCCGATGCGGTGCACGCCCTCAAAGACATCAACCTGTCCATCAAGTCGAACGAGTTCATCAGCCTGATCGGCCCCTCGGGTTGCGGCAAGAGCACGCTCCTCAGGTTAGTCGGCGATCTGATCACGCCCTCCGCGGGCGATGTGCGCGTCAACGGCAAACCCGCCCATGAAGCCCGCCTCAAGCGCGAATACGGCATGGTCTTTCAGCAGGCGACGCTGATGGAGTGGCGCACGATCCGCCAGAACGTCGAGCTGCCGCTCGAGGTGATGGCCTGGTCGGCCGACAAACGGCAGGCGCGCGCGCGGCAGATGCTCGACCTGGTGCACCTCGCCGAGTTCGAGCGCCACTACCCCTGGCAGCTCTCGGGCGGCATGCAACAACGCGTGGCCATCGCGCGTGCCCTCGCGTTCGAGCCAGCATTACTATTGATGGACGAGCCCTTTGGCGCGCTTGACGAGATGACACGCGAGCGCATGCAGCTCGAGGTGCTGCGGATCTGGAGCCAGACCCATACGACTGTGATCTTCGTCACGCACAGCATCCCCGAAGCCGTCTTCCTCTCGACGCGTGTGGTGGTGATGTCGGCGCGCCCCGGGCGCATCTCGGCGATCGTCGACGTCGACCTGCCTCAGCCACGCAACTTCGAGACCCGCGAAGATCCGCGCTTCTTCGAGAAGATCACCGAAGTGCGCGAGGCGCTGCGCCGTGACGAGGCGCGGGGCGCGGCGTTGCGCGCGGCGACATCGTGAGCCACATGGCCACCACCCCACTCGCGCCCTCCACGCCTCGGCCCATGAACCAACGCCTCGAGCGCTGGCTGCCGGCGTTGGCCGTCTTCATCATCGTGCTTGTGGCGTGGGAGGGCCTGGTCGGCGCGTTCCACATCCAACGCTTCCTGCTCCCGGCGCCATCGCTGATCTGGACGACATTTTGGCGCGTGCTGCCTGATCTGGCGCTGGCCACCGGCTACACAGCCGGCAATGCGATCGGTGGGCTGGTGCTTGGCGCCGCGCTGGGCGTGCTGGTGGCCCTCGCCACAGCGCGCTGGACAGTGATCAACGAGGGCCTGATGCCTTTCGCCGTGGCCGTCAACGCCATGCCGATCATCGCGCTGGCCCCGATCCTCAATCAATGGTTCGGGCTCCAGAACCCGTTCTCGAAGATCAGCGTGGTCGCGCTGCTCGTTTTCTTTCCCGTGATGATCAACATGGTGCGCGGGCTGACCCAGGTCAGCCCGGCCGCGCTCGAGCTCTTCAGATCGTACGCGGCCAATGAGTTCATCGTTCTGGGTCAGCTGCGTCTGCCCAACAGCCTGCCCTTTCTCTTCTCGGCGCTGAAAGTCGGCGCAAGCCTGAGCGTGATCGCGGCCGTCGTCAGCGAGTACTTCGGCGGCACCCAACGTGCGCTTGGTCAGTTCATCTCGCAACGCGCCGGGCTCTTCAACTTCCCCGAGGCCTGGGCCGGCATCGTCGTCGCCTGTCTGCTCGGCCTCGGGCTCTATGGCATCGTCGTCGCCGTCGAACGAGCGGCGATGCCGTGGCGGCGGTGAGCATGACGAACGACGAAGGACGCGTGACGAAAGGAGGCGCCTCCGACATCCCTCACCCATTCGCCACTTCCGATCTGCACACACACAGGAGGAGACCGTCTATGATTCGCGAACTACCCCGCTGGTCGAGCGCTTTACTGGCCGCCGCATTGGCTGCGGCCGCCTGCGCCCCCGCCGCAACCCCAGTCGCGTCTGAGCCGTCGGATGCGACTGAGGCGCCGCCCGCTGCGCTCACCCCGATCAAGCTGCAGCTGCAATGGTTCCCACAGGCCCAGTTCGGCGGCTATTACGCCGCGCTGGCGGAGGGATACTACGCAGCCGAGGGGCTCGACGTCACCATCCTGCCGGGCGCCGTCGACATCGTGCCTTCGCAGGTGCTGGCCACCGGCCAGGCCGAGTTCGCCGTATCGTGGGTGCCGCGCGGCCTCAAGCCCCGCGAGGAGGGCGCCGCGATCGTCAACATCGGCCAGGTGTTCCAGCGATCGGGCACGCTGATGGTGTCGTGGAAGGACTCGAACATCACAAGCATCGCCGACTTCGCCGGCAAGAAGGTCGGCAATTGGGGCTTTGGCAACGAGTTCGAGTTACTGGCCGCGATCAACGCCGCCGGGCTCGTCCCCGGCACAGATCTCGAGCTCGTGCAGCAGAACTTCGACATGAACGCGCTGCTCAACCGCGAGATCGACGTCGCCGAGGCGATGACCTACAACGAGTACGCTCAGGTGCTCGAATCGGTCAACCCGGCCACGGGCGAGCTTTATCAACCCGAGGACCTGAACGTCATCAGCTTCAACGACGTCAAGACCGCCATGCTCCAGGATGCGCTCTGGGCCCGCGAGGAGTGGCTGACCGATAGCGCCAATCAGGAGCTCGCGGTCAAGTTCCTGCGCGCGACCTACAAGGGCTGGATCTTCTGCCGCGACAACGTCGCAGGCTGCGTCGAGCACGTGCTCGCGGCGGGCACCGAACTCGGCGAGAGCCATCAGCTCTGGCAGATGAACGAGATCAACAAGCTCATCTGGCCATCGCCCGCGACCGGCGTCGGCACGATGGATCCGGCGCTCTGGGCCCAGACCGTCGACGTGGCCGTCTCGCAAAAGATCCTCAACGCCGCGCCCACCGACGGCGCCTACCGCACCGACCTGACCGAGCAGGCGCTCGAAGGGCTCAAGGCCGAAGGCCTCGACGTCGTCGGCGCCGGCTATCAGCCGATCACGGTCGAGTTGGTCGAAGGCGGGAAGTAAAGACGCGGGGGAGCGTAGGAGCGGGGGAGCGCGAGAGCGATCACGCTCCCCCGCTCTCGCGCTCCCCCGCTCACCGATCTGCTATCATCCATCCATGAAGCCCGCAGCGTTCACCTACGTGGCTCCTCAGAGCGTCGCCGAGGCGCTCGCGCTCAAAAGCGAACACGGCGAAGACGCCAAATACCTGGCCGGAGGGCAGAGCCTGATCCCGGCCATGAACTTCCGCGTCATGCAGCCGACTGCCCTGATCGATCTCAACCGCATCAAGGCGCTGGACTATCTCCGCGAGGACGGCGACGAGCTGCGCATCGGCANNAATCCGCAACCGCGGCACGCTCGGCGGGAGCCTGGCGCACGCCGACCCGGCCGCCGAGATGCCTGTGTTGCTGAGCGTGCTTTCCGGCCGGGTGCTGGTCGCCTCGACGCGCGGCGAGCGCTGGATCCCGGCCGATGCATTCATGCTCGGTCCGTTCACGACAGCGCTCGAACCCGATGAGTTGTTGATCGAAATCGCGCTGCCCGCCCTGCCGCCCGGCGTCGGCGGGGCGTTCCGCGAGGTCGCCCGCCGCCATGGCGATTACGCCTTGCTTGGCGCGGCGGCCACGCTCAGCCTCGGCACAGACGGCA
>DKKP01000159.1 GCA_002455335.1 Anaerolineales bacterium UBA6663
AATAGGCCGAAGGTCGGGTTACCCTTCAGGGCCTGCCCCGCTATCATTTTGTTCACCTAGACGGTCTGTATCATCGTGAAAGCGGTATCAGTGTGAGGATTATGCTGAAACAAGGGTTGCCTCGGTATTGGGGTCTGGCCATCATCTCTGGAAGCATCGTGGCGCTGCAGGTGATCTTCACCCGCATCTTCTCGATCATGATCTGGCACCACTTCACGTATCTGGTCATCGGCGTGGCACTGCTTGCGTTTGTCGCCTGGGCGATGTTCGGCCCGGAGCCGCGGCTTTCATTTGCCCTGGTGGGGNNCGAGACAAGATCGAGCGGCGGCTTGGGATGCTGGCTGTGGCCTTCAGCCTGAGCATCCTCATCAATCTGCTGGCGATGTCCGTGATCGAGTTCGACCCGTTGCGGGCCCGCCAGATCGTGCAGACGCTCTTCGGCCTGACCGTTTACTTCGGCACCCTGTTCGCCACGTTCTTCCTGGGCGGGCTGGTGATCGCTGCCGCCTTCAGTCTGTGGGTGCAGCACGCCCATCATCTGTACTTCATCGACCTGCTCGGCGCCGGTCTGAGCACGCTTGTCGTCCTGGCGCTGACCCAGAGCCTTGGCGGTCCGGGCGCGCTTGTCCTGATCGCTATGTTGGCCCTTGCGACGGGCTGGTTCTTTGGCGGCGAATGGGTGCGGCGCTGGCGGTGGGCGATCGGCCTCGGCGGTGTTGGCCAGTTGGCGCTGCTGGGTTGGATCGTGTTCGCCCAGCCGCTGCAATTGCCTGTGCCCGAGTCGAAGGAGCTGGGTTGGGCGCTGGCGTATCAGGGCGTCGAACGCCCTGAGTACACGCGCTGGAACCCTGTCGCGCGGGTCGATGTGATGCCCGAGATGATCATCGCTGAACCCATGATCGTCGGCGGCGTGAGCTCGGTCTGGCTCGAGGAGGTCGCTGACAACCCGCCCCAGTATCCGCTGAAGCTCGTGACCCTCGACGGCACCTCGATGACTGGCATCTATCGCTTCGACGGCGACCTGACGCGCTTCGACTTCCTTGAGCACGCCATCATCAGCGCGCCGTATCAACTCGGGATCGAGCGCCCTGTCGTGTTGAACATCGGCGTGGGTGGCGGGCTGGATATGCTCCTGGCCCAGCTTTACGATGCGGAGCGCATCAAGGCGATCGAGCTCAATGCCGATGTCGTCGAGTTGCTGCGCGGCCCGTATGCCGAGTACAGCGGCCGGCTGGCTTTTTACCCGAACACCGATCTCGAAGTGGCCGAGGGGCGCAGTTACCTCATCCGCGACGAATCGCAATACGACATCATCCAGGGCATTGGCCTCGACAACCTCGCGGCGCTCTCCGGCGGCGCGTACGTGCTCGCCGAATCGTATCTCTACACCGTCGAGTCCTTCGATCTGGCGCTCAGTCGCCTCACGCCGCGCGGGGTCTTTGCCTGGACACGCGACACCAACGAGCCGCCGCGCGAGATGCTCAGGCTCGCCGGTCTCGCGGCCGAGGCCTTGCGCCGCCGTGGCATCGCCGAGCCCGCGCGGCATATCGCCATCGTCGCCAACGAGGCCAACGTGAACGCCACCCTGCTGGTGGCCAGCCAGCCGTTCACGCCCGAGACAATGGAGCAACTACGCGCATGGGGCGACGCCAACCGCTTCCATATGCTTCAGGATCCGCTGGTCGCTCTCGACACCGTGTACGCCGATTACCTGCGCGCCGAAGATCCACGGGCGTTTGAGAGCGCCTACGAATTCAACATCTATCCGGTCACGGATGACAATCCGTTTTTCTATAACTACTTCAGGTGGACCAATCTGACGACCGACAGCGCCACGATCGGACGGCTCAACCGCTTCCCGATCGGCAACCTGATCTTGCTGACGCTGATCGGCCTGGCTGTGATCACCTCGGTGTTGTTCGTCATCCTCCCGCTGTGGCGGCACGAGCGCGCCGGGCTGCGCACACCGCAGGCGATGCCGATGCTGGCGTACTTCAGTCTGCTTGGCGCGGGGTACATCTTCGTCGAGATCATCCTGATCCAGCGGTTCACCCTGTTCATCGGTTACCCCACGCTGGCGGTCACCACTTCGATTTTTAGCATGCTGACCTTTTCGGCGGTCGGCAGCCTGGTCAGCCAGCGCCTATTGCGCCAGGCAACGCATCTCAGGTCGGCGCTGGGCGTGCTTGTCGCGGCGATCATCGTCTACGTCCTGGGGCTCTCGGTCGTGCTGAATAGTTTGCTGGCGTTGTCGGATACGGCGCGACTTGTCGCAAGCGTCCTACTGATCGGCCCACTGGCGTTCCTGATGGGCATGCCCTTCCCCACGGCCCTCAGTCGGCTTGGGCAGCAGGCGCCCTCGCTGGTCCCCTGGGCGTGGGGCATGAACGGAATCTTCTCAGTGCTTGGCTCATCGCTCGTGATCCTGATCAGCATGATCTCCAACTTCTCGATCGCCATGCTGAGCGCGGCTGTGTGCTATGGAGCGGCTGCTGCGCTCGCCGGACGGATCTGGAACGTCGCTCAGTTCCGAACCAAGCGCACGGAGGCCCCGGCGAGCCTGCCGGCCGCCGGCGATGCGCCAGCCGCCTGAAAGAAGGGGGGGACCGCGCCCCCCCGACGGCTGACGGGCCGGGCCGTGGTACCAATGGGCTACCGGAGGGCCGATCCGGCCCTCCTATAATTTGATGCAAACCTCTCAAGGTTATCGTTAATTGGTTGTGGCTGGCCCTAGACGGGTGGTCAGGCAGAATGCCCGGCCGGATACAGGTGCACAGCTCCCCGTTGCGGGCTTCCCCTGGTTGCAGGTCCGCTCTAGAGACGAGGTCGAACGATGAACCATCGCTCCATGCCCCGAGCACAGACACGGACGACAGGTCTGCATCGACACGTATCCGGACTGCTCCTGGTGGCCCTTCTGTTCTCGGGCGTCGCCGGACCGAACGTGCCACAAGCATCGGCCCAGACCGGCGGATCGATCACGCACACCAGCGTCGCGGATTTTGGGGCAGCCTGCGCGTTGCGCACCAGCACCTCTGTGAGCAACGTCAGCGGCGGTGAGATCCGCCTGGCGGCGACGCTCGAAGACGAGTTCGACGGCTCGGCTGTCGATCTCACGCGCTGGATCACGGGCACCGTTTACCCGCAGTACACTGTGCCGCCGGTGGTGGCCGGCGGTGTGTTGACTCTGGATTCGGCGTATCTGCGCTCACAGGTGAACTTCAACGGCGTGCGTCCACGCTTCTTCGAGACGCGCGCCCTGCTGCGCGCCGGCGCGGCCGATGTTTCCCCGGTCGACCTGGGTTTCTATCGCCAGGATCCGCCGCTCTCCGGGATCTATCCGGCGACAAGCGCCATGCGCATCTTCGTCGCGCAGGATAACAGCACGATCTACACACGCGCGCGCGACGGCGATTCCACGGCGCCGGCCTTCGATACCTTCCTCAACGGCTTCAACACCGCGGCCTATCAGGTGTATCGCGTCGAGTGGGAGGCGGCCCAGACCCGGTTCTACGTCGACGGCGTGCTGCGCGCCACGGTCGATCAGAGTATCGATACGCTCGACACCTGGGCTTTCCTCTATCATCAAGAGCCCACCAATACGGGACGCAGCCCGGCGCAGATCGACTGGGTGCGGGCCGGGCAGTACGCCGCGGCCGGCACGTACGAGTCGTGCGCGCTCGATGCCGGGCAGTCGGTGAACTGGTCGCAGGCCGCTGTCCAGGCCGGCACGCCGACCGGCACAGGCGTCGCGATCAGCACGCGCACCTCGCTCGATGGCGCGACCTGGACCAACTGGCTGGCCGCGCCTGGCGGCGTGATCGGCAGCCCGGCTGGGCGCTTCCTCCAATATCGGCTNNTCGGTGAAGTCGTGGTCAGCTATGGCGGCGCGACCGCGACGCCCACTTCGACGGCGACGTCCACCGCCGTGGTGGCTCCAACGAATACGCCGACCGCGACAAACACAACTGCTGCCACGGCGACAAACACCGCAACGAACACGCCGCAGCCCACAGCGACGTCGACCACGGCGATGACGCCCTCCGCGACACCGACAACGACGTCGACCTCGGGCATGCTCTCGCAGACCACGGCCAGTGAGTTCGGCGCGGGCTGCGCGGTGCGCACGAACACGATCGTCAGCGATGCCGCCGGCGGTGAAGTGCGTCTGGCGGCGTTGCTCGAGGATTACTTCTCGGGCTCGGCCGTCGACACAGCGCGTTGGGTGTCTGGCTCGACCTACACGTGGTATCAGGTACCGCCATCGGTCTCGGGCGGCGTGTTGACCCTAGACTCCGCTTACCTGCGCTCGCAGACGAACTTCCAGAACGTCGTGCCGCGCTTCTTTGAGGCCCGCGCGTTGCAGCGCATCAACACCAACGCCGCCTCCTGGCCCGACCTGGGCTTCTATCGCGAACTGCCGCCGCTCGACTACGGCAGCGGCCCGTATCCAAACGATAGCTCGCTACGCATCTTCGTGACGCGCGACACTAACACCACCTATGTGCGCGGGCGCGACGGCGATGGGACCCAGCCGCTGATCGACGTCGACATCCCGACGCTCGACCTGCAGCAGTATCACCTCTTCCGTATCGAGTGGGATGCGACCGAGACCCGGTTCTACACGGATGGCACGTTGCGCGCGACGATCCCCGGGATCGCCACGCTCAATACCTGGGCCTTCCTGTACAGCCAGGATCCGGCCACCGGCGGCCGCAGCCCGATGCAGGTCGACTGGGTGCGCGTCGGCCAGTATGCGTCGACGGGCACGTATCAATCGTGCGCGCTGGATGCCGGCTCAGTGGTCGATTGGGCCGAGGGCTCGTGGCTGGGCAACGCGCCCGGCGGGACAGGCGTGGCCCTCAATACTCGCTCTTCGGTGGATGGCGTGAACTGGAGCGCCTGGCAGGCCGTGGCCGGCAATGCCATCGCCAGCCCCAACGGCCGGTATCTGCAATACCGATTGGATCTGAACACCTCGAACGCGCTGCAGTCGCCCGAGGTGCGCGATGTGCTCTTCACGTATGGCCCGGCTGCGCCGCCGTTGAACACACCAACGCCCACGACGGCGCCGACGATCACGAACACGCCGTTGCCGACCGCGACGCCCTCGTCGACGGCCACGGCCACCGCGACGGCGACCCCGATCGGCCCGACGCCGACCGCAACGGCGACGCCGGTCGGGCCCACAGCCACGCCGACGACGGTCGTGAGCGCAAACGGAGCCCTGCAGTTCGATGGAGTGAACGACGTGGTGCGCGCGGGCGCGATCCCGGGCACGGGGCCGCTGACGATCGAGGCCTGGGTGCGTCCGGGCGCCGCCAACGAGAGCGGGATCATGCTAGCGAGCGGCGACGACTTCACGGGCTGGTCGCTCGAGCTCGAGAATGGGCGGTTGACGGCGTGGTTGTCGACCAATCAGGGCTGGCAG
>DKKP01000291.1 GCA_002455335.1 Anaerolineales bacterium UBA6663
CCGCCTGTGCCCGCCGCTTCGCGTGCGGGCCGGTGGGCTGGCAGGCGGGGCGACGCGCGTGGCCGGCGACATCAGCAGCCAGTTCCTCAGCGGGCTGCTTCTGGCCGCGCCCTACGCGCGGGGGCCCGTGACTCTCACCGTCGACGGGCAGCTCAACTCGCAACCCTACGTCGATCTCACGCTGGCGTTGATGGCCGACTTCGGCGTGAGCGCGACGCGCGACGGCTACCAGAGGTTCGCGGTCCGGCCGGCGCGGTATCGGGCGCTGGCGGAATACGCTATCGAAAGCGACGCCTCGGCGGCCTCGTACTTCTTTGCGCTCCCTGTTGTTGTCGGCGGTCGGGTGCGGGTGCGCGGCCTCGGTCGCGACTCGCGGCAGGGCGACGTCGCGTTTGTCGACGTCTTGGCGCGGATGGGGTGTGACGTCACTGAGACAGCGGATGGGATCGAGGTGACGCGGCCGGGTGGCGTTGTTCGCGGCGTCGACGTCGACCTGCGCCACATCCCAGACACTGCCCAGACCCTGGCCGCGATTGCGCCTTTCGCTGCAACGCCGACCGTTATTCGTGGGATCGCATCGGCCCGGGTCAAGGAGACCGACCGGGTGGCCGCCATCGCGACGGAGTTGGCCCGCCTTGGCGTGCGTGTCGAAGAGCGCGAAGACGGCGTGACGATCTGGCCGACGACGCAGTTCGCGCCGGCGACCCTCCAGACCTACAATGACCATCGCATGGCCATGGCCTTCGCGCTCACGGCGCTGCGCGTCCCCGGCGCCAAGATCGCCGACCCGGGGTGCACGGCCAAGACCTTCCCCGAGTTCTTCACGGTCCTCGAAGATGCCCTGACCCAGACCGGGGCGCCCCGGGTCGCCTGAACGTTGGTCAATCGAGGCTCGATGAGAAAGTGATGAACGTCGGCCACCGACTTTGTGCAAAGGCAGGCAGGGTTGGGGCTTAGTCCTACAATCCTTGCGGATGGAGGCCAACCGTATGTCATCGCGAGAATCGACAACAACCCCAAATCAACCGACTGCATCGCTCGCGCTTTGGGGCGGCATCGCCTTCAGCCTGATCTTCACGGCCGTGATCTGGGCCGCCGGCAGTCGGCTCGAGGCCCAGCCGTTGCTGCCTGATACCGGCGTGGCCTGGTATTACTGGCGGCTACCTGAACCGACATTTTGGTCGCGAGCGACGGCCTGGGGCTTCTATCTGGCGCATCAGATCGCCAACTGGGCCCTGATCTACTACGCGCAATCGCGCGGGTTGAAGTACACCAGCCGCCTTCACAGCGTCAACATCGCGGCTCTGGCGCTCAACGCGGGTTTCATCGTGCTGCACTTCATCCAGACCCACCTCTGGTACGACGGGCTGGCCCAGGATGTGTCGATCTTCAGCTCGCAGGGCAGCGTCATTTTGCTGCTTGTCTGGGTCCTTCTGATGGATACGCCGCGACGTGGCCTGATCTGGGGCTGGAAGGCGCCGCTCTCGAAGGACGTGCTGGCCTTCGCGCGCAAGTATCACGGCTATGTCTTTGCCTGGGCCGTGATCTATACGTTCTGGTATCACCCGATGGTCGCCACGCCCGGGCACCTTGTCGGTTTTGCCTATACCTTCCTCATGCTCGTGCAGTCCAGCTTGTTCCTGACACGGGTGCACGTCAACAAGTGGTGGATGTTCGTCCAGGAGTCGGTCGTGCTGGCGCATGGCGCGCTTGTGGCGTTTCAGCAAGGGAACAATCTGTGGCCGATGTTCGCCTTTGGCTTTGGCGGCATCTTCATCTTGACTCAGATGCATGGGCTCGGGCTGAGCTGGCGCGTGCGCTGGGGCCTGACGGCCGTCTTCAGCGGTCTTGTACTGTGGGTGTATAACGGCCGCTGGGCGGCGCTCAATGAGATCGTGCGAATCCCGGTGATCGAATACCTCGCGGTGTTCGTCCTTGCAGGATTGATCGGCGGCGGTTTGTGGCTTTATAGGCGATTGCGGCAGGCGCCGGCGCAGGCGCCCATTGCCGGCGACTGATCGTTGCGGCAAGCGGCGCCGGCGATCAGGTCTCGGTGTCTGGGTCGAGCGGCGGGTAGCCCCAGTCGCGGCGGAGCAATCCGTAGACGGCGCTATCGTGGAAGCGACCATCATCCTCGAGCGAGTGCTCGCGTTGCAGACCCTCTCGCGCAAACCCCAGGCGCTCGAGCAACCGCACCGACTCGTGGTTGTCGGCGATCGTGCGAGCGAAGACGCGATTGAGCTTCAGGGTCTCAAAGGCGTGGCAGATCACGGCGCGGGTGGCTTCTGACCCGATGCCCTGGCCCCAACGAGAACGGGCGATCCCATAACCGATTTCCGCGCGTCGATGGTAGCCGTCGCCCCGACGAGCCGGATGTTGGAGCGTGACAAGACCAATCACCCGATCGATGCCTTGCTCCGTGATCGCCCAGACCTGGATGTCGCCAATGCGCTGAGCGCGGCGCAGTTCGGAGATCAAGGCGCGGGCCTCGCCCACTGTCTTGATCGGGGGGTCGTCGAAGCGCTGCACTTCGGGGTCGCCGCGAAACACGAGCACATCGGCGGCGTCAGCCGGCCGCAGTTCGCGGAGCACGAGACGGCTTGTGGTCAAAACCCTGGCGCTCATCATCCATGAATTCGGCGGCTTCGATTGCCTTGCGAGCCGGCGCACAATGATCGTACCACTATGAGTCGGCATTCTGCAGCTTGTTGAGGGCAGTGTCTGGGTTATCATCGGGCGATGCACCTCTTTCTGTTTGGCGATCCGCTGGGGCATACGCTCTCACCGGCCATGCACAATGCTGCGCTCGCCGAGGTCGGGCTTGGCGGCTGGCACTACACTCCGCGTCCCGTGAGGACGGAGGATCTGGGTTTTGCGTTGGCCGAACTCAGACGCGCGGATGTCGCGGGCGCGAACGTCACCGTGCCGCACAAACAGGCCGTCATCCCGTACCTCGATGGGCTCACCCCGACTGCTCTGGCGCTTGGCGCCGTCAACACCATCGTGAAGGAGGGCGGTCGATTGCTCGGCCACAATACCGATGCGGCCGGCTTGCTCGCTGACCTCGCTACGAACGGCGCTCGTCTGACCGGTGCGCGCGTACTCGTCCTTGGCGCGGGTGGTTCGGCCCGGGCTGCCGTGGGCGGGCTCCTGGGCGTCGGCGCCGCTGTGCGCGTGTTGGCGCGGCGGCCCGAACAGGCCGAAGCGCTACAGGTGCTGGGCCCGATCGAGATCTACCCCTGGACGCCCCTTGGCTTTCTCGAGGCCAGCGATGACGTCGCCGTGGTGATCAACACGACGCCCTTGGGTATGCATCCACGGGTCGATGCCTCGCCCTGGCTTGAGGGCACACCCTGGCCGGTGGCCGACCTCGTCTACGACCTGGTGTACAACCCTGCGGAGACCCTGTTCGTGCGGCAGGCGCGCGCACAGGGTTTGCGCGCCGCCACAGGCCTTGGAATGCTCGTCGAGCAGGGTGCGCTCGCTTTCGAACTTTGGACCGGTCAGACCGCGCCGCGCGCCGTCATGCGCCGGGCTGCCGAAGCGACTCTGGGCGGCGCCCGTTAGTACTTCTGAGATGAACCAGCATGCCACTTCGATTTCTCACAGCAGGTGAATCGCATGGCCCAGTCGAGCTCGTGATCGTCGAGGGTCTGCCGGCAGGTCTGCCGCTCGACGCCGACGACATCAACCCCGATCTGGCGCGTCGTCAGGGCCTGAACGCGACAGGTAAGCCTTATCCGGGCGCCAGCCCGCGTATGAAGCTCGAACGCGACGAAGCTCGCGTGCTGAGCGGCGTAATGGCCGGGATGACGATCGGCGCTCCGGTGGCGATCCAGGTCGACAACAACGACCACGACAAGTGGAAGGGCAAGGCCGTGGCTCCGATGACGATCCCGCGACCGGGCCACGCCGACCTGACCGGCGCGCTCAAGTATGGGCATCGCGACCTGAGGATGAGCCTCGAACGCGCCTCAGCCCGCGAGACAACGGCCCGCGTCGCGGCGGGCGCGACGGCGCGTAAGCTGCTCGGCGCCTTTGGCGTGCGCGTCGGGAGCTATGTGACCCAGATCGGCACGGTCCGGGCCGACCTGAGCGGGCTGCCGCTCGATGCCCGCCTGACGGCGGCAGGCGAGTCTGAAGTGCAGTGCCCCGATCCCGAGAGCAGCGCAGCGATGGTCGTTCATATTCAGGAGGCCATGCGGGGCAGAGACACACTCGGAGGCGTTTTCGAGGTCGTCGCCCTTGGCGTGCCGCCGGGGCTGGGCAGCCACGTCCATTGGGATCGGCGTCTGACCGGACGGCTGGCGCAGGCCATGCTCAGCATCCACGCCATGAAGGGCGTCGAGATCGGCGACGCGTTCGAGAACGCCGGGCGACCCGGCACCCAGGTTCAGGACGCGATCTACAAAGATCCCGCCGGGACGCTCACCCGAAACACCAACCGGTCCGGCGGACTCGAGGGCGGCATCACGACGGGCGAGCCGATCGTGTTGCGCGTCGCCATGAAGCCGATCGCGACCACGTTGACGCCGATCGACTCTGTCGATCTGGTCAGTGGCGAGCCGCGCCCGATCGAGTACGAGCGTTCGGATTTCTGCCCCGTGCCCCGCGCCGGCGTGATCGGCGAGGCGATGGCCTGCCTGGTGCTGGCGGATGCGCTGATCGAAAAGCTGGGCGGTGATTCGCTGGCCGAGATGCTTCAGCGTTTCGAGGCGCTCAGACGCGCGCGCCTGAGCGACTTCGACCTCGACAACACGCCGACCGTGTTCTGGCCGTAAACAACGATGACTGACCTGAACGTGATCCTTGTCGGCCCGCCCGGGGCCGGAAAAACGAGCGTCGGCCGGGCGCTCGCGGCGCGACTGGGGTGGCCTTTCGTCGACGTCGATGCCGCGATCGTGGCCGAGGGCGGCCGGCCGATCGCCGAGATCTTCCGCAGCGACGGCGAGGCTGGGTTTCGTTCGCTCGAGCGCGATCAAATCCGAAGACTCGCGGCCCGCGGCGGGCAGGTGATCGCGCCCGGGGGCGGGGCGCTGCTCGATCCCACAAACCGTGCTGCGCTGGAGCGCCACGGTGTGCTGTTTTGCCTGCGGGCGACCACCGAGGTTCTGTTGCGGCGGGTCGCGGGCTCCGATCGGCCGCTCCTGCAAGGCGATCCCGTCGAACGACTGGCGACGTTGTTGCGCGACCGGGCGCCGCTGTATGACTCGATCGTCGAGCAGATCGACACGTCGGACCTGACCGTGTCGGGTGTTGCTGAACGGATCCAGTCGCGACTGGCCCAGCGTGACCTGACCATCACGGCGACGGGTTTCGAGCATACCGTGGCGCTCGGGTACGGCCTCTTGAACCGGCTCGACGAAATACTCGGCGCGCGCGGATTGAAATGGCCGGGTGTGCTTGTGTGCGATGATGTCGTCGCGACACAGCCCTGGCTTGCCGCGCTCGACATCCCACGGGTCGTCGTGCCGAGCGGCGAGCAGCACAAGACGCTCGACACGGTGCGCGGGATGTACGCGCGCTTCCTCGAGCTTGATCTCGATCGAGGCAGCGTGGTGCTGGCGGTCGGAGGCGGCGTCATCGGCGACATGGCCGGGTTTGCGGCCGCGACGTTCATGCGCGGCGTGCGCTGGGTCAACGTGCCGACCACGCTGCTGGCCATGGTCGATGCCAGCCTGGGCGGCAAGACAGGCGTCGATCTACCCGAGGGCAAGAACCTGGTCGGCGCCTTTCATCCACCCGCCTTGATCGTTTCGGATCCGCTGACGTTACAAACCCTTCCGGAGGCCGAGCGCCGGGCGGGCCTGGCCGAGGCTATCAAGCACGGCGTGATCGACGACCCCGAGCTCTGGCGGCAGTTCGTCTCGCGCCCGGTGTTCGCCGGCGTCGAGCAACTGGCGCGCGCGATCGATGTCAAGGCGCGCGTGGTCAGCCAGGATCCGTATGAGCGTGGCCGACGGGCGACGCTCAACCTGGGGCACACAATCGGCCATGGCGTCGAGGCGGCTTCGGGATATCGGCTGCGGCATGGTGAGGCGATCGCGATCGGGCTTGTCGCCGAAGCCCGGCTGGCTGTGGCGTTGGGCCTGGCTGCGCCTGAGTTGGCCGAGGCCCTGGCCGATACGTTGGCGCGCACCGGCCTGCCCGTTGCGGCGCCGGGGCTCGACCCCGAGTCGATCCGACAGGCGATGAGCAGTGACAAGAAAAAGGTGACCGGGCGGCTCACGTTCGCTTTGCCGGCTGCGATCGGCGATGTGCGCTGGGGGATCGAGGCGCCTGAGGCGCTCCTGGCTGCGGAGTTGCTGCGAGTGACCCAGCGGTGGCCGTGAGCCGGATGGTTAGAATACCCGCCCGTTTTCCGAAAAGGCGATTTTTGATTTGCCTGAAAACAAGCGATATTCGGGTGGACCTGACAGGTCGAAGGTTAGAATCCGCCGCCGGAGGTTCTGAGACATGCCGAAACAACGCCGCGCAAGCGCTCGACAGATGCCCGCCATCCTGGTCCTGCACGGGCCAAATCTCAACCTGCTCGGCCAGCGCGAGCCCGAGGTCTATGGCCACACCACACTGGCCGACATCGATGCCGCGCTCGCGGCCGAGGGCGCGCGGCTGGGATATGCGGTGCGCTGTCTGCAGAGCAATCACGAAGGTGTGCTGATCGACGCCCTGCACGAGGCCCGCGGTGCCATGGCTGGCGTGGTCATCAACCCGGGCGGTTTGACGCACACGTCGGTCGCTTTGCGAGACGCGATCGCGGCTGTCGCGCTGCCGACCGTCGAGGTGCATCTCTCCAACACCGATGCGCGCGAGGAATTCCGCCATCGGTCGCTGACGGCGCCGGTCTGCGTCGGATCGATCCGCGGATTTGGCTGGCGTTCGTATCTGCTGGGGCTGCAGGCGTTGGTCGGCGTTCTTACTCCCCAACAGGGAGCGTGAACCAAAAGGTGCTGCCGACGCCGTAGGTCGACTCGACGCCCATCTCGCCGCCAAGGAGCTCGACGATCTTGCGCGCCAACGACAGGCCGAGGCCCGTGCCGCCGACCACGTTCTCGGATTCGGGTACCCGATAAAACTTCTGGAACAAATTCTTGAGCGACTCAGGTGGGATGCCGCGGCCTGTATCGGTCACGCTGATCCGATAGGCGCCGTCGGCGACCGTTGTCGCGGCGAGCGTGAGCCGGCCGTCTTCGCGGTTGTACTTGACCGCGTTGGTCAGTAGATTGAGCACCACCTGCTTGATCTTGGCCCGGTCGGTCACCACGAGGCTGACATCCGGGGCGAGGCGCAGCTCGAGGCCGAGCCCACGGGCCTGGGCCTGATGGCGCACGACCTCGAGGCTCTCGGCCAGCAGCTCGGGCAGGGCGAACGGCTCGCGCTTGAACTGGATCCGGCCGGACTCGAGCCGCGAGATGTCGAGGAACTCGGTCGTCAGCGTGCTCAACCGTTCGGTCTCGCGCTGGATGGTCTTGACCAGCTCGGCGCGCTTCTCCTCGGGAAGGTTGCGTTGCAGCAGGTGGGTTGTCGCCAGGATCGCCCCAAGCGGTGTCCGGAGCTCGTGAACCAGATCCGAAATCAGGTCGGATTGTTGGAAGAGGCGGGCGTTGACGATGGCGATGGCGGCCTGATCGGCCAGCGCCTGAAGCGTGACCGTGTCGTCGGCGTCAAACGTGTCCTCGATCTTGTTCAGGCACTGGACGACGCCGATCGCCTGATTGCGATGGATCAGCGGCACGCCCATGATCGAGCGTGTGACGAACGCGGTCTTGTCATCGACCTTTCGATGCCAGCGGGTGTCTGTGCTCGTGTCGGGGACGATGATGGGCTCGCGATGGGTGAAGATCCAGCCCGCGATGCTGCCGTTGATCGGCACAACGAGCCCCGCCATCTGGGACGACTCCATGTTGGTGGCGGCCTCGAAGCGCAATTCGCCCGATTGTGTATCGGCCAACATGATCGAAGCCGCCTCAGCGCCGATCAGTTCGCGCGCGGCATCGATGATGTTGCGCAGCAACACCGATTGCTCCAGCGTCGAGGCCAGAGTGCGGTTGATTTCCAGCAAACGCTCGAGGCGCGTCTGCTGGACCGGGGCGTGAGGTGGCGCCATCATGAGCAGGTCACAGCAACTGGCAATTCCTTCTGTCAAGCCTTGACCATCGTACCCAAATCGGCGCGGCACGTGGGTTTGGCTCAGTTGTCGTCGGTTGACGGAAAGCAAGGTCGGCGCACCGCAATCTGCGGAGCGCGGTCGTTATGTTTACCCGGAGTGCGCGAGACCCAGCCGGATTAGCAAGGGCTGCATGAAATTGCGAATCTGCTGCGAAGAGGGATCAGTCGGCCGGTGCACGACCATCGGCTGCGGCTCCGCGTCGCCGATCAAGGTCGTCGGGTCGAGGCTGAGCTCGTGTGCGGCGTCGGCAATTGGTTCGTTGGCGGAGAGCATGTAGACCAGGTGGGCGCGCCCGGGATCGAGGCCGATCTCGCCCAGGGCGTCGATCAGGCCGATGGCACGCGCCGCGCCGGCCCTCCGGTCTTCGGCCACGACAAGCACAAGGTCGAGCCTGGGAGCAAGCCGGGCGACATGCAAGTCGATATCGGTGCCAAGGTCGAGCACGGTCAGCGGGGCCAGGTTACGCAGTTGCACCAGCACCGATTCGGCCTGGAGCGTATGCGTCTTGAGCTCGGCGTCTCTCGGGGCAGGCGACGCGGCAAGCACATGCAAGCCGGTCACGTCCTCGATCAACTCGGCCTGGACGGCTTCGCGCGTGATCTCAGACTGCGGCCGACGCAGAAGCGCGCCAAGCCCGCCCGGGGTCCGCGCGCCAAGCCAGGCGCTGGCGCCGATCGCGCCGGGGACGGCGTCGGCCATGATGATCGGCGCGATTCGTTCGCGCGCCACAGCTGCCGTATTGAGCGCCAGCCAACTGGCGAGCGCCGGGGTCCGACTGGCGATCACGCCGATGACGAGGCCGGTCGGCTCGGAAACGGGGGGCTGAGCCACTCGCGCAAGCAAGGCCTGAACTCGCGCAACGAGCTCGCGCGGGTGGGTGGGTTTGACCAGGTAATCGTCGGCGCCCGCGGCATAGCCGGCCGCCTTCTCCTCGGCCGTGGCCTTCGCCGTGAAGAGCAGAATCGGCAGAGCGGCGTTGTCGTATTCCTGGCGCAACCGGCGGGTCACATCGAGGCCATCCATGTCGGGCATCATGATGTCGACGATGGCCAGCGCGGGCTTTTCGGCCGCGATCTTGGCGACGGCCTGTCTCCCGTTGTTGGCGGCGATGATCGTGAAGCCCTGGCGCTCGAGGATCAGGCCGACGAGTTTGAGGGTTTCGAGGTCATCGTCGGCGATCAGAATGGTGGTCCCCATAGCGCGTCAGTGTACTACGACGCAGGAGCCAGGGCAACCGACGGTTATAATCGTTTGGAGCCAATTGTCATGCGCATCGCCATGATCTCTTACCACACCTGCCCCCTGGCGACCCTGGGCGGCAAGGATACCGGCGGCATGAACGTGTATGTCCGCGACCTGACGCGCGAACTTGGGCGTCGCGGCCTGCACGTCGATGTCTTCACCCGCTCTCAGGACGAGCATCAGCCGCACGTCAAGGAAGACCTGGGGCACGGCAACCTGGTGATCCATGTGCCGTCGGGGCCCGAGGTGCCGTTGGCCAAAGACGTGCTTTACAAGCACGTCCCCGAATTCGTCGGCGGGATCCGTGAATTCGCCCGCGCGAACGATCTGCACTACGATGTCGTCCACGCCCATTACTGGCTCTCGGGCGTCGCGGCGCTCAGCCTGCGCGAGGCCTGGGGCACCCCCGTGGTGCAGATGTTCCACACGCTCGGGATCATGAAAAACCGAATCGCCCAGCGCCCCGACGAGCGCGAGCCCGACATCCGCGTTCGGATCGAGACTGAGCTGATGCACGCCGCCGATCGCCTGATCCTGGCCACCCCGGCCGAACAGGCCCAGTTGCAGTGGCTTTATCGGGTCGAGACGGTCAGCGCCAGCATCATCCCGCCGGGTGTCGATCTCAACGTGTTCTATCCGCGCCCCGGCGCCGAGTCGAAGCGCGCGATCCATGCGCCGGCTGATACTTTCTTGTTGCTGTTTGTCGGCCGAATCGAGGCGCTGAAGGGCATCGACACGCTATTGCGCGCCGTCGGGGTCTTGCGTGCCAGGGGCACCTGCGATTGCGGGCAGCTGGCTCTGGCCATCATCGGCGGCGACCCCGATCTGCCGCCCGAGCGCCAGACCGATGAGATGCGCCGGGTGATGGCGCTCCGCGACGAGCTCGGGCTGAGCGAGCTGGTCACCTTCCTCGGCAAACAGGACCAGGATGCGTTGCCCGAGTACTACACAGCCGCCGATTGCGTCATCATGCCCTCGCACTACGAGTCGTTCGGCATGGTCGCGCTCGAGGCCATGGCCTGTGGCACCCCGGTCATCGCCTCGGAGGTCGGCGGGTTAGCTTTCCTTGTGCAGGACGGCCAGACGGGCTTCACTGTCCCCGATCAGGATCCGGAGGCGCTGGCCGATCGGATTTGCATGTTGATCAGCGACCGCGATCTCAAGGCGCGGATGAGCGCGCAGGCCCGCGCCCATGCCCGGAATTACGGCTGGCCCGCAATCGCCGATCGGATCATGGATGTCTATCAGGGGTTGGGGCGGTCGGGTTGAGGCGGGCGCTTACGCGCTGAACCAAACGTCGTTGATGGCGTACAACGCGCAGCGGTAAGAAACGTACGACGTCAGCTCGACAAGCGAGGCCTCGCGCTTCTCCTTGCGGACCCACAGGTCGAGGTCGCTGGTCCGGTGGATGCATTTGTCGAGTAGATCGCGGACCGCGATCTCGGGCACACCTGTCCAACGGCTAACCCTGGCGGCGATGTGGCGTTTGTGCTTCCGAATGAAGTTATCGGCCTGGATGAAGTCGCGCTCGCGCTTACGGCCGTTGCTGAGCACTTGAGCCGGAGACCAAAACAGGTCGCGCAGGTCTGGGTCGATGTAACCCGTGGCTTTGGCGCGATAGCGTCGCGTGCTTCGGAGTTTAAAGAACGCCGCCAGCGTGATGTTGTAATCCTCCATGGGCTCGAACTCATACGGCGCCTGTGAGATCGCGGGGGTCTCGTTGCGCAACTCCTTCATCAAAGCGTCGCAGAAGCGTAGCTTGCGAAGCGCGCCCGGGTAGTTGCGATACTCGCGTTCCCAGTTGGCGTTCGGCTGGATCCAGACCGTAAAGGTCTCGGCCCAATCCTCATCGGGGTGTTTCTGGGCATAGTGGTCGCCCGAAGGATTGACGTAGTCACGGCTGTAAGGGTTGACCCGTTGCAGATAGCGGTCGGTGACCGGGTAGGTCAGGAAGTAGTTGCCTTTGACGTTAAACGTGCGCCGGAAGTCCTTGCGCGAGTACAGCTTGTACGCGTAGGCGAAGGCATGGCCGAGCTCATGTCGTACGAGATCGATGATCTCGGTCTGGGTGTACTGGAAGCCGCGCAGGTCGAAGTTGAGCTGGCGCAGGAGCGGGTGCGTGTCGTAGAACCCGAGCGCGATGCTTGTGGTGCCGGCGACCGTGCCATAGCCGGTCGACAGGTAGAAGTACGGCTCGAGCTGACGGATCCGCAGACGCTGCAGGTCCTGGCGGCCGATCCGGATCGCCTCCGCCAGAAAGGTGCCTTCGATCGACACGGGCAGACGATTGAGCGGCGTGTGGAGCAGCTCCAGGATCTGGGTCGCGTCGCTGAAGAGGAGTTGTCGGGAGCGGCGCATCGATATTGGCAGTTAGCGCGATGCTATCGTGAACGGACGTCGCGGCCCGAAAAGGATAAGGATCAGGCGCCCTCGGCAGGATTTGAACCCACAACCCCTTGATCCGAAGTCAAGTGCTCTATCCAATTGAGCTACGAGGGCAACGGGCGCCCGGTTGGGCGCGCCAAAAGCCAAGGGATGCTGTCTGCAGCATCCTTCAGTCTCTGGTTTCGACCTGGGTGCCTGACGGGGCTCGAACCCGCAACCTCTTCATCCACAGTGAAGCGCTCTGCCATTGAGCTACAGG
>DKKP01000174.1 GCA_002455335.1 Anaerolineales bacterium UBA6663
TTGATTGCCGAGGCGCTGCTGGGCTCGCCGGGCGCTGTGCTGCCGCCATCGGGCTGGCTGGCGCGCGTATACTCGCAGGCTCGCGCGGCCGGCGCGGTGTGCATCGCCGACGAGGTCCAGGTCGGCTTTGGCCGGATGGGCACGCACTTCTGGGCGTTTGAGATGGCCGGCGTCCGGCCCGACATCGTCACGTTGGGCAAGATGATCGGCAACGGTTATCCGCTGTCGGCTGTGGTGACCACGCCCGAGATCGCCGAGTCGTTCCGCCAACGCGCCACATACTTCAGCACCTATGCCGGGAATCCGGTGGCGTGCGCGGCCGGTCTGGCCGTGCTTGACGTGATCCGCGAGGAGGCTCTGCAAGAGCGAGCGGCCGAGGTTGGCGCGCGGCTCAAGCAAGGCCTGGAGGCCGTCATGGTCGAGCAACCGCTGATCGGCGCGGTCAACGGCCACGGTATGTATCTGGGGGTGGAGCTGGTGCGCGAGCGCGAGGCCCGCACACCGGCCGCGGCGGAGGCGATGTGGGTGGCCGAGCGCATGCGTGAGCGCGGCGTGATCGTATACCCGACAGGCGACTACTACAACATCCTCAAGATCAAGCCGCCTCTGGCCTTTTCGCGCGCCGACGCCGATTTCTTCTGCGAGCAGTTGCACACGGTGCTTGAGTCGCTCTAGCCCTACCGCAGGGGACGATCCGTTTTGAGCAAGTGCTCGCGCAGACCCGTGATTGCCGCATCGAGCGATTGGTGCGCGGCTTCGAGCTGGGTCACGGCCTCGGGGGGGAGGCCGGCGACGTGATCGTGCACATCGTTGATATACAGGCTGGTCGCAAATAGCGACTGTAGGGTGCTGTCGCTGAGGGTCTGGTTGTCGCTCAAATGCTCGCGGGCCCGCGCCAACAAGCGCGCCTGAAGCGCCGACGTTTCGCGTTCGACAAGCCAGCGCTGAAGCACATCGAGTAGCCAGAAAAGCAACAGCGGTCCAGCAGTGCCATAGACCAGACCATCGGCGATGAACTCGCTCAGCCCGCCGCCCGCCAGCCACAGCATCTGCGCGAACTCGACTGCCAGCACGACCACGGCCATGGCGAGCGGCAGGATCCATTTCAGGATGCTGATCCGCTTCGCAGTCAGGGTGAGGTTGAGACGATCCAAAAGTTCCACAAGTCGGCCCTGGGTAAACTATAGGGTGACCTGACCTGCAGATTGAGTGACATTAAGCTCCAGAATGGCGATAAATGTCACCGACTAAGGGGGTGTTGGCTGAAGCTAACTGATTTCTTACTCTGATCGCCGCATGCACGACGGCTGCCCGCGCGTTACGAGCGGCGCCCGATTTCACGGGCCATCTCGCGCTCCGTTTCACGTTTCTTGATCGATTCGCGCTTGTCGAAGTTCTTCTTACCGCGCGCCAGGGCGAGTTCGAGTTTGGCCCGCCCCTTCTTGAGATAGATCCGAAGGGGCACGATCGTGTAACCCTTCAGCTTGCCCTGATCGAACAGGGTCCGGATCTCTTTTTTGTGCATCAGGAGCTTGCGCGGGCGGAGCGGATCGTGATTCTGCCGCGACGCCGGATCGTAGAGCGAGATATGGCTATTGAGCAGCCAGGCCTCGCCGGCCTCGACCCGCACGTAAGCTTCCTTGATCTGGGCCTTGCCATCGCGTAGGCTTTTGATCTCGGTGCCCGTCAGGGCCAGCCCGGCCTCGAAACGTTCCTCGAGAAAGTAATCAAAACTGGCGCGACGATTGTTGGCCAGCACGCGCTCTTCGTCGGTCTTGTTCGTCATGGGTCCTGCTTCGCTTCAGAGAGCCCGATTCTACCGCTGTTCCAGCAGAACTTCGATCGCGGCTACGAGCTCGGGATCCTGCCCATCGGTCCCGGGCTCGATCGCGATCGTGGGCGTGAGCCCGTTCCCGTTCAGATCCTGGCGATCGGGGGTCTGCCAGGTTTTGGCCGTGATGTGCACACTCGAGCCATCCGACAACGTGAACACGAACTGAACCGAGCCCTTCCCAAAAGTCTGCTGCCCGATCAACGGTGCCCGGCCCTGTGCCGCGATTGCGCCGGCCAGGATCTCGGCGGCGCTTGCGGTATTGTGGTTGACAAGCACGACCAGGGGCGCGTTCTTGAGCACCGAGGCGGCATTGCTCGCGTTGTAGGTCCGCTCGCCGTCGGTCTTGCTCTGCTCGTAGAGCACGACGCCGCCATCGAGCACGAGGCTTGCCGTCTCGACGGCCGAGTCGACAAGGCCGCCGCCGTTGTTGCGCAGATCCAGGATGTACCGGGTCGCGCCCTGATCGGCCAGCTCCTGGCTGACCGTGGCCAGCTCCTCGGCGGTTTTGTCGCTAAAGCGATCGACCCGGATCCAACCCATCTCGGGTTGACCGTCGACAAGCTGCCCGCGCACCGAGGGTAGGGCGATCACGGCGCGAGTCAATATGAAGCTCAACTCATCGGCGCCCCGTCTGACCGTGATCGTCACCTCGGTGTCGACCGGACCGCGGACCGCGGAGGTCACGGCCTCTGTGGGGGTCTCGGGCGTGATCGCCAGGTCGTCGACCCTGACCAAAACGTCGCCACGCTGGACACCCGCGCGTATCGCCGGCGAATCGGGGAACGGATCGAGCACGATCTCGTCCGCCTCATTGCGACCGATGCTCACGCCGATCCCGCCGTACTCGCCCGACAGCGAATCGCTTTCGAGTTCGGCGTTGGGCGGATCGATGAAGACCGAGTACGGGTCGCCGAGCGACTGGACGTAGCCCCGCGCCAGGGCCTGATCGATCTCATTGGGCTCGGGTATTGGCCCGTTGAAATGCTGCTCGACCAGGGCGCGTGTCTCGGCCAGAAGCCCGTATTGCTCGACCCCCGCGGGAAGCCCCGGCAGAGCCCAGCGCAACACCGGGAGTTGGCCGCTGAAGGCATGCGCGTAGTAGCCCGCCAGAAACGTCAGCGCGGCGATCGTCAGGCCCAACACGAAGAGCCCGACCTGCTCGAGCGTTGTTCGAAGACTCATGGGGCTCCTCGTCTAGCGGTAGGACGCCAGTGCGGCGTTGATCGCATCGAGGTTCGGCATCAACACCTGCGCGCCGTCCTCGAGCCTGGTGGGCACGACCATCTTCTCCGAGATCGTCGAACTGTAAATCGCCGAGTCCGGGATCTGGAGCCCGACGCAGCCCAGCAGGGCGAGGTCGTCGAACGTCAGATCGGTCCGCACGGCGCTCCACAGCACGCTGGTCAGTGCCGGGATCTGCGGGATGACCTCGGGCGACAGGAGCTTATCGCGAACCGCGAACATCACCTGCTGCTGCCGGCGCATCCGCTGGAAATCGCTGCTGTCATGCCGGATCCGGGCGTAGATCAGGGCCGTGCCGCCGTCCATCAGCACGCGACCGGCCGGGAACTCGATCACCATCGTGCCCTCGGTCGAGCGGCGCGGGTATTTGGCGTCGCGGATCGGTTGCGGGATGTCGATCTCGATGCCGCCCAGTGCGTCGATAGCCTGCTCGAACGCCAGGAAGCTGACGACCACGTGGCGATCGATCCGCACCCCGAAGTTCTGGCTGAGCGTCGCGGCCACTTCGGCGGGGCCGCCGCCCTCAACGGCGTAGAGTTCGCCATAGTGGTAGGCGGTGTTCAGCCGCGACTCGACGACGGGCAGCCCGTTCGCCAGCGGCAGCCAGAGGTCGCGTGGGAATGAGATGATCTCGGCGGCCTTTGCGCCGAAGTCGATCCCAAGCAGCATGACCGTATCCGCCCGGGCAGCCCGCGTGTAGTCGTTGCTGAAACCGTCGATGCCGATCAGCAGGATGTTGATCCGGCCCGGCCCGTCGCACGACGTCGGAAAGGGCGCGGCGGCCGGGAGCTGCGGCGTCGGGTCGATTTCGACCTGATGGGGCACGATGTAGAACAGAGTCGGTGTCGGCGCTGGGACCGTGGCGCTGGGCTCCAGAGTCGGCGCGGCCGTGGCGGTCGGCGCCGGTGTCGCGGTGACGACCCGGGTGGGGGCCACCACCACCTGGGCGGTCGGTAGTGCCGGCTGCGGGCTCGGCTCGAGATCGGCCGCAGGCGCGCAGCTGGCGAGCGCCAGCCACAGCGCCACGCAGATCCAGAACCACAACCAGGTCATTCGGCGCAAACGGAAAGAATACAGAGGCATCTCGCGATTATAGCCAGAGCGTGGGGTGAGTGCCTGGCGGGGATGTGGCCTCCACCCATACCCCCGCCAGACGCTCACCCAGCGCCGCACTCAGTCGGGTGGCCGTGTTACACTCCGGGCTGACCTCGAAACGACGCCGCGGCTGTTCCGCAGGCCTTGCGTCACCAAGGATAGGTTGTGCCCAAACATTCGTTGATCCGCACTCTGGTCACACTGACCGGAAATCCCCGTGGCTGCGTCTACACCGAGCCGCTCTGGGGTATTCCGTATAACCTCTACACGCCCTATGTCTCGGTGTTCATGGTGGCACTCGGGCTTTCGGATCACGATATCGGCCTGATCATCAGCCTGTCGTGGGGCTCGCAGCTGATTTTCGCGTTGCTGAGCGGCGTGATCACCGACAAGTTCGGCCGGCGCCGCACGACCCTGCTTTTTGATATCTTCTCCTGGACCGTTCCGGCCGTGATCTGGGCCTTCTCTCAAAACTTCTGGTGGTTCCTGATCGCCGGCGTGGTCAACGGCATCTGGCGCGTGACCCACAATTCCTGGACCTGTCTTCTGGTCGAGGATGCCGATCCTGAGCAACTTGTCGATATCTATTCCTGGATCTACATCGCCAACACACTGGTCGGCCTTGTCGCACCCGTCACCGGGGCCCTGATCGCGGCCTACAGCCTCGTGCCGACGATGCGCGGGTTGTACATCTTCGCGGCGATCATGTTCACGATCAAGGCGACCGTGACGTTTATCTACACGCGCGAGACCCGTCAGGGCGAGCTCCGCCTGCACGAGACCCGCCACCAGAGCGTCAACCAGGTGCTCGGCGGCTATCTGGGAGTGTTTGGAGACGTGCTGCGCACGCCGCGTACCCTGGCCACCGCCGGCATCATGCTTGTGCTCAGCATTGCGTGGATGATCAGCGGGACCTTCTGGGCCTTGATCGCTACTGAGAAACTCAAGATCGCCGAGGAGACTCTGTCGATCTTTCCGTTCATCAAGTCGGCCGTGATGATGGTCATCTTCTTTGGCGTGATGCCGCGCGTCGGCCGGCTTCCCTTCAAGCTGCCGATGATCCTTGGGTTCGTGGGGTTCGTTCTCAGCCAGGTGCTGTTGATCACGGCGCCCGAACAGGGTCTCGTGCAGCTAGCGCTGAGCGTGTCGCTCGAAGCGGTCGCCTTCGCCGTGGTCAGTCCGCTCGTTGACCGCCTCGTCGTGCTGACGGTCGACGCCCAGGAGCGGGCCCGGGTGCAGTCGATCCTGTCGTTCAGCGTCATCCTTCTGACGGCGCCATTCGGCTGGATCGCCGGGGTCCTGTCGGCCACGAACAAAGACCTTCCCTTCATCCTGAATATCGTTCTCTTCTTGATAGGCGCCGGGCTGGCCTACCTCGCCGGCCAGCTCGCACCGGCTGCCCGGCCCACTCCTGAGGTGACGCCCGCCTGACCCCTATGTGGCCGCTGCTGCTCGCCCTGATCGCCAGTGTAGGGTACGGCTCCAGCGACTACGCATCGGGCCGACTGGCGCGACGCGCCTCGTCGACCCTGATCGTGCTGGCTACGGCAGCGGTACAGAGCCTGGCGATGGTCATCGCGGCGACAGTCACTGGCCAGCCGTTTTTGGCTGCGGGATTCGCGGGCGGTGCCGCCGGCGGCTTTGTGGGCGCGCTCGCCTTGATCGCGTACTACCGCGCCCTGGCGCTCGGCCCGGCAGGCGTGGTCGCCCCGATCGCGGCGACCAGCGCCGTTTTTCCAGTTGTGGTCTCGGCGACGCTGGGCGCTGTACCGGGCCTTGTCACCTGGCTGGGGTTCGGTGCTGCGCTGTCGGGTCTGGTGATCCTCACCCGCTCCGAAACCCATGACCCGCCCGAGCGGCGCCGACTCCTTCCCGCACTGCCGATCAGTCTGGCGCTCGCCGCATCGGTGTGCTTTGGCCTGGCCTATCTCTTTATCGATTTCGGCGCCGATCAGGCCTTCACCGGCCCACTCTGGGTGCTGGCAGGCGTCCAGATCGGCGCACTGCCGACACCCTTCCTCGTGGCCAGTGCCACAGTTGCCGGCGAACCGTTGCGTCTTGGGCAGCTCTCTACCCTCTGGGTGCCCCTGGCCGGGATCACACTGCTCAATCTGATCGCCGACGCGGCCCTGGTCTGGGCGATGCGCGATGGCGATGTCGGCCCGGTCAGCGTTCTTGCCTCGTTGGCTCCGGCGGTGACGATTGGGCTGGCCCACGCCGTGTCACGCGAACGCCTGACCGACGCTCAAGCGCTCGGCGGAGCGCTTACGCTCATCGGGTCGTTGCTGATCATCGGGGCCAGCGCCTAGATCAAGCCTGGGCAGGTTGCCGCGCGCCGTGTGCGCTGAAGCAGACCGCAAAGTCGGCGCCGGAGCTGGACACGATCGTCAATGTGCCGCCAATCTGGTCCGACAACGTGCGGACCAGTGAGAGACCAAGGCTCGAATCAAGGCGCTTGCGATCTGCCGGCAGTCCGACGCCGTCGTCGCGCACACGCAAGCACAGTCGATCCTCGTCGGCTGTCTCCAGGCTCACCATGATCGCGCCCGGGCGTCCCTCGGGAAAACCGTGCTTGAGCGCGTTGGACACCAACTCATTGACGATCAGCCCGCACGGGATCGCTGTATCCAGATCTAGCTGACTCCCGATGGCCTGCACGTCGACCTGAACCGACTGCGCCTGATCTCGGTACGACTGCGCCAACGAGCTGACCAGGCTGCGCAGGTAGGCCGCGAAGTCGATGTCGGCCAGGTTCGGCGATTGATACAGTTTCTCGTGGATGAGCGCCATCGAGCGCACACGGTTTTGGCTCTCGCGAAGCTTGTCTCGGGTCGTCCGGTCGGGGACGCGGGCGGCCTGCAGGTTCAGTAGGCTGGAGATCACCTGCAGATTGTTCTTGACTCGATGATGGACTTCCTTTAGAAGCACCACTTTTTCATTGAGGCGCTTCTGGACGTCGTCGAGCAGTCGGGCATTGCGAATCGCCGTGGCCAGCTGCGTCGAGAACACGGTCAGGGCTGGCACGTCATCGAGACAAAGATCGCCGCCCCAGACCGCCAGGACGCCGATGACATCGTCGTCGTGGGCGAGGGGCAGGTAACACACCGGGCTATTCAGGTCGATGCCCGCGAGCTGGAGCGCTCGTCGATGAACCTCCTCGGAAAGGATCGGGAAGACATTGAGCGTCGCGCGGATGCCATTTGGGTCCCAGTAGGGCGCGCCCTCAGTGATCACGCGATCGGTGGGCCAGTGGCGCCTGGGGATCACCAGGTCGCGAAGCGTATGTCCGGTAAGTCGTTCGGCCCACTGAATGACGTCCGGACGGACCGACGTGTACTCAAGACGCATGAACGCCTTTGCCGCATCCACGGTGCCGACCAGGCTCTCGATGCCGAGCGCATGCAGCTCGTTCCCAAAGGTCTGGACGACTTTTGCGAACTCGGTCGTGCTATCAAGTCGAGCCGCGACCCGTGATAGCGCCAGGATCATGCTGTTCGAGCGCGTCAACGCCGCCGTGCGTTGAACCTCGAGAGCGTGCGCATCGGCTGCATTGAGGATCCCGGCGACCTGTCCGGCGAAGATCGAAAGCACCTGGCTGTCTTCCGGCCCAAGGTCGGCACCCCAGATCGGTAGCGCACCGATGACGCGTTTCTCGGCAATCAAGGGCAGGACGCAGATCCCCTTGACCCTCGCGACACCAAGCTGGCCGGCCGCCTCGATGACAGCCCGTTCGGGCACGGTTGGGAGCATCTTGTGCAGGAGCCTGATGGGTTCGTCGTACCAGATGGGGCTCCGTTCGAAGAGGACCTGATCGTCTGGCCAGCGACTTCGCGGGACCTCGTGCCCGATCAGTTGATGCCGGGCGAGCAACTCCAGGCCATGATTGGCGCCTGGCGGCAACGAGAGATGACGCAGCGTCAAGGATGTGGCTTCGGCATTGAAGCTGATGACCGCGCATTGCAGCTCGATCCCGCGCAGCTCGGCGCCCAGAGTCTCCCACACCTGGTGGGGATCACGGATCGCCCCCAGGTGGGTGGTGACTTTCGCAAGGTCCGTGATCAACTGGTTGGTCCGCCCCAACTCGCGGGCGCGGTGCTTGAGGGCCTGTTCCATCGCCTCGCGGCCGGTGATGTTCTGGAGCAGCAGGACAGAACCCTCGCCGACCCCGTTGATCCCCTCCAGCGGAAGGCGTGTCACGCAGTAGAGGAGCTCAATGCCGTTGACTGTGAAGTGGTGTTCGCTCGCGGCCTCAGTGACTCGGCCCAGCAGATCGCCGCCCTCGGGCCAAAACGTCGTGAGAGATGTACCTTCGACGGGCTCCCCCACACAACCCAGGATCTCACACGCTGCGGGGTTGAGGTGCAGAACGTGGTGGTGCCGGTCGAGGACGATCACGCCATCATTAATGTGGTCGTAAAGCCGCTGCTGTGCCGCGCTCACAGCCCGCCAGGGAATGCCGACCCAGGCATACGCCGCGGCGGCCAACCCAGCTGTCGCGTACAACAAATCGAGCGGTGCGATGGATCCCGCGGGCAGCGGCACAGCCACCGCCCCGGTCCCCAAGATCAGCCCGGCAAGTGCGGCCCCCGCGATGCGGCGATTGCCCGGCCGACCTCTCCGTAGTGCGTTGAGAAAGACCCAAGCGCTCAGTGCACTGACCGCGGTCGAGCCGGCGACGAGCGTCATGGCGTAGGTCGCTGGCCCCGGCCACGGCGCGCCCTGCAGAAGCGCTGCACCAACCCAGATCGCCAGGCTCGCGGCGATCCACAGCACAAGGTAGCGCGCGGCCTGTCGCCAGCGAAAGGGGCCATCGACGGCCTGGGCCAGAACCAACCAGGTCGCCATCAACACCAGGTTGACGACGAAGGCGACGGCCTCCGGCACGACCGGTACAGCCATCACGTGATCGAGCATCGTGACAAGCAGATCGGCCGCCAGTGCCATGAGGAAGAAGCCGGCCTGGACGGTCAAGGGAATGTGTCGCCGACCGAAGATGGCCAGGCCCGCTGCCGCCGCGCACACCGAGCCAAGCCCAACGTAGACCACGGCGATATCAGGCCATTCGAGCGTCATGACATGGCCCAGACTTCCGACGATTCGACCGCGCCTACATTGGATGCGAATCGGCGGGAGAGATCCTCTGGCGGAAGAGGACGACCGAACAAGTAGCCCTGGCCTTCATCGCAGCCACAGCGCGTCATGCAGGCCTGCTGTTCATCTGATTCGATGCCTTCGGCGGTGACCGCGATCCCCAGTCCGTGCGCCAGGGTTACGATCGCCTGCACGATCGCCTCATCCTCTCTGTCGATATGCGCACTGCGGACGAAGGCCCGATCGATCTTGAGCGTGTCCACCTGGAAAAGCTTGAGATGTTCGAGCGACGAGTAGCCTGTGCCGAAGTCATCCAGCGCAAGCCGGACGCCCATTTGTTTGAGCGCCGCGATCTTGGCCAGAGAATCGGCCCGGTCGTGAATGATGATGGTCTCGGTGAGTTCCAGTTCGAGTGCTTCGGGCGGCAGCCCGGTCTCGGCCAACGCCGACGCTACGCTGAGCACGAGGTCGGGTTGGCGGAATTGCCGGTTCGAGAGGTTGATCGCGACCCGCAGGTTCTCCAACCCGGCGCTGGTTCGCCAGATCTGCGCCTGCCGACAGGCCGTCTGCAATACCCACTGGCCGATCGGGATGATCAGGCCGGTCTCCTCGGCGAGCGGGATGAACTCGTCAGGGCCGATGATCCCGCGCTTGGTGTGGTTCCAGCGGCAGAGGGCCTCGAAGCCGAGCAGGCGCCGGGTGGCGATCTCGATGATCGGCTGGAAGGCGAGGTGGAGCTCGGCGCGCTCGAGGGCGCGCCTGAGGTCGGTCTCGAGCATGAGCCGCTTCACGGTCGCCTCGCGCATGCTGGAATCGAAGACGACCTGCTTGGCGCGGCCCATGCGTTTGGCCCGGACGAGCGCGATGTTGGCGTCGCGCAAGAGCTCCTCGGGCTCGTTGTAGTCGTCGCTGTCGGGGACGATGCCCATCGAGACCGAGGTGTAGACGGCGTAGCCTCTCAGATCGAAGGGCTCCGCGACTTCGCGCGCGATGCGATCAGAGACGATGGCGACCTGGTCCGGCGCGCCGAGGCCTTCGAGCAGGACGACGAACTCGTCGCCGCCGACGCGGGCGACCGTGTCGATGGAGCGGACCGAGCGCGCGATGCGGGCGGCCACCGCGCGCAGCAGCATGTCGCCGAGCGGGAGGCCGAAGCTGTCGTTGATGAGCTTGAAGCCGTCGACGCCGACGAGCACGAGCGCGAAGTGTTCGCCCTGGTTGCGCGAGGCCGAGAGCGCGTCGTGGAGCCGGTGGATGAGCCAGGCCCGGTTCGCGAGCCCGGTGAGCGAGTCGTGGAAGGCCTCGTAGCACAGGCGCTCGTCCGCGTTCTTGCGGTGGGTGATGTCGCTCGTCGAGGCGGCCATGAGCGAGAGCGAGCCGTCGGCGGTGCGTTCCGCGAGGCCGCGCACCTGGACCCAGCGCCAGGTCCCCTGGCGGTGCTCGAGGCGGTGCTCGAGGTTCAGGATCAGCGTGTCGCCATCGAGGTGTGAGGCCAGGGCGGCGTCCACCATGGCCCGGTCGGCCGGGTGGACCCGATCGAGCCAGAGATCGATGGAGCCCGTGAGCCGGGCCTCGGGCAGGCCGATGAGGGCCGCCCAGCGCGGCGAATACGCGACCACGCCCTCGACCAGATCCCAGACCCAGAGGCCGTCGTTGGCCGCGAGGCCGATGAGCTCATGGCGGCGCTGGAGATCGTCGAGCTCGCGCTGGAGCTGGGGGACCAGCGGGGCCGGACGCGCGAGGTGGAGGACGAAGGTGCGGCCGCCGACCGCATGCAATGCGGCGTAGATCTCGACCTCGAGGGTCGGGCCGTCGGCGCGCGCTAGCCGCGCCTGGAATCGGCGGGGGCCTTCATAGAGGGACTGGCGACGCTCGGCCCAATCGGCCGCAGTGAGGCCGGGCTCGAGCTGGCTCACCCAGGTCCCGGTCCAGCTCTCGTGTCCGAGATCGAGGAGCTGTTCGCCAGCGGCGTCGATGAAGGCGATCTCGCCCTGGAGCCCGAAGAAGAGGGCCGCGGACAAGGCGAAGTCGGAGTGGCTCCGGCGAGCCGCGTTGGCGACGGACTCGAAGGAGGCGCGCTGGGTCGCGAACAGGGGTGTTTGTGGGGTCTGGAGCGACGTCACGACGGGCTCTCGTGAGTTGGCTCGGCTGGCCGAGTCGCGGAGCCGTGCGCCTGGCGCCGGCCCGCGGGGTGTGTCGAGGGTGCCGTCTGTTTATGGACCACTTTCACCGGGTTGGCGAGACGCGAGGTGAAGTCTCGTGTGTTTCGTCGACGGGGCCGCTCGAGGCGGGCGTGTCGCGCCCGGGGTGACGACCCGCTCAGAACTGGACCAGCTCCACCACGAGCTGGATCGGCATGCCGAAGAGCACGCCGCCCTCCCCGCTCGTACCGAAGGTGCCGCCGTAGCCGAGGTTGAGGCCGAGCTCGAAGCTCACCGGGGCGAGCTCGTTGACCCATCGCAGCTGAGCCTTGCCGATGACGTTGAAGTTCATGCCGCCGTCCTTGGAGACGCGCAGGTCGAGCTGGCCGTGGACACCGGCGCGGAGCTCGAGCGGGGCGTCCTGGAAGCGATGCAGGAGCGCGCTGACCCCGCCCCCCATCGAGAGGAAGGTCGAAAAACCATCGCCGCCGACGCCGAAGACCCCCTCGAAGCCCAGCGACTTCTCGGTGAGACGCTGGAGCCGCGCGGCGAGCGTCCAGGCGTGGTTGTCGGCCTTGGCGAACGAGATGCGGCTNNCCGACGTCCTCGCGCAAGACCGTCGGGTCGGCGCGGTAGAACCACGGGCGCTCGCGCCGGAGCACCAACTCGCCGGTCGTGCGGTCGCGCAGATCGCGCTCGCGCACGGCGAGCACCGTGCCGGCGTAACGGATGAGGACGAAGCGGTCGGTCTCGCTGGCCTGCGCGCCGCCCACGTAGATCGGCTGGCAGGCGGGCTGGTTTGGGCTGCGCTTGCCCATGTCGCGCGGGCCGTCC
>DKKP01000066.1 GCA_002455335.1 Anaerolineales bacterium UBA6663
CGCCAACACCCCCATCGCCCGACACACGCATGCCCGACGCCCCACCGAACGCCAACACCCCCATCGCCCGACGTGCGCATGCCCGACGCCCCACCGGACGCCGGCACCCCCATCGCCCGACGTCCGCATGCCCGACGCAAGGATGGATCGAGGACTCGTTGGCCTGGAGAGGCCCTAACCTGTTCCCGAAAGGCACGATGAACACATGTCGCTCTTCAAGAACCGCTATCGGATCGAAAGCGCGCGGCTAAAAACATGGGATTAACTCCTGGCCTGGTTGGTATAGCGTGACGATCATCAGCCGTCACCGACAATGCGTCTTCGGGACCGTCGATCATGGCCAGTTCACCCCAAGCCCGATCGGGCAGATCGCCGATGACCGGTGGCGCGAGATACCGATCCACTTCCTCCGTGTCAGGCTCGACACCTGGCAGGTCATGCCCAACCACATCCATGGGATTCTCAACCTATGCCCGGCAATGCCGCCACATAACGTCTCGCTCGGCGCCATCGTCGGTGGGTTCAAATCTGCCGTCAGCCGCGCGGTCAGCGCCGTTGGCTTGGGATGCTTCGGCTGGCAAGAACGATTCCTTGATCGGATCCTGTTTGACGATCACGCCATACAATCCATGCGCCGCTATATCCGGGATAACCCAGGACGTTGGCGTGCATGAGACCATGCTCACACGGTTGCACAAGATTGCTGCGTCGGTCTTCCGATATCAACCCCTGCGCTTGGCTGGCTCCGTGATCTGTCGTACAATGATCAGATAGTATGCGTTGGGGATGTTTCCGACCATCACAGTGTGATTTCGGTCCCCTATTTTTTGGCATAGAACTGCAAAGCTTCCGATTCAGTCGTGCATACAACTACTCGTAGATCCTGCGCGTTGGCGCGCCCCGCTACGCCAGCCGTAGGGTCAGTTCAGGTGCTACCGGGCGCCCAGGGCCCCAATCGACAAGGATATTCATGACGAAGAAACGTTATGCAGTGGTTCGCGGTCGACCCGCAACCGATGACCTCCTGAGCGCCGAAATCTCAAGTCCCTCTGGTCAGGCGGTCTTCGATTGCCCCGACTGCGCCGCTGTGATCCGCATTGTGGCGACAGGCGATATTGTTTGTCACCAGTGCCGCTCGGTGTTCGTGGCTCGATCGATCCCCGGCGCCGCCAATCGCGACAAATACCTCCTGCGACGCAAGCCCGTGGATTGAGCCCAGAGAGCCGGATCTGCCGCCCGGACACCACCTCTCATATGCGCGCCGTGCAGTCCAGACTGCCGCCGCACAAGTGACGCCCGTCGTAAGGCGAGGTCAACGCCTTTTCCACCGTGTAGGCCAGCCGGAGAAGCGCTGAAATACCTACCAGGTGGTCACGCCCAACAGGACGCTAGCGCTGGCCTCCTGCGCCAGCCCCGCGGCTCGCTCGTCGCGCCACCGGCAGGGGTAGATCGCGGCGCCGTAGCTGACGGCGACGTCCACGCAGGTCGAGAACGCCAAGACGTCGACCACGACGACGACGCTGATCAGCGCTGGCGCGCACAAGCCTGCCGCGCCCCACTCACAGCGGATCGCGAACTCAGATTGTTGGTTGAACATGCAGAAACGTATTCACGTAGCCGGCGGGTTAGCAGGTGATGCCTCCTCAGGGTGCAGGAAAGACCGGGCACGTCGGGCCATCTCCTGTGATCCCGTAGCGGCTGCGCGCATCAACATCCAAGTCGCTGATCAACCTTCGACAAAGATCGTCAACTGCATCCTTTAGCATGACGTAGGTCATCTGCACAGTGCCGTCGGCCGTAACGATGAGCAGCCGACTGTCGTCCCGCGAAAAAGCAACGTTTACAACGCCGTCAGAGTAGCCTGAGAAGAGCCGGATTTGCTGGCCTGTCGCGACATCCCAGATGCGAGCCGTGCGGTCCATACTGCCGCTGGCCAAATAGCGGCCGTCATGAGAAAAGGCCAACGCCCGCTCCACCGTGTTGGCGTGGCCAATGAAGTGTCGGGTTATCTGCCAGTTGGCAGTATCCCAAAGGATAATCGTGCCACCGTCACCGGCCGTCGCCAGATTGCGACCGTTTGGCGAAGTAGCGAATGCTCGCGTCACACTGCTTGTTGACAGGACTTTGCTGATCTGGCCGGCCGGAACATCCCAGATCAACAGCTTGGAGCTGCTGCCCAAGGACGCGGCGATCGACTTGCCACCATGGAGTGGCACACCATAAAGCTGGATTTCCGAATACGTGAGGGTCTGGACAAGTTCACCCGTCAACGCGCGATAAATCCACGCATCGTCGCCGACCACGAAAAGCAACTGGCCGTCATCGGAGAAAATAACGCTCTGGGCTCCGAAGCGAGTGTCTTCCCAAACCTTGGCGCCGCTCGTGAGATCTGACACGCGGGTGACGCTATCGGCGGAACTGGTCGTCGCCAGATAACGCCCATCCGGAGAAAAGGCGATCCCGTAGGTGGTTCCGACGTGTCCTGCGACACGCATGGTTTCCGCGCCGGTCGTCGTCGAAATGAGCCGGATGAAAGGATCGCCGGTAGCCAGAGCCATCTGACTGGCATCAGGCGACAGCACCGCGTATACAGGTGGTTTTCCAGGCGTGAACCAAGTCAGGCCTTCGTCTGGTGTCAAGGACCAGAGGCTAGCCTTTTTGTCCCAACTCGCTGTCGCGGCGTATCGCCCGTCGCGTGAAAGCGCGACGCCCCACACCACCTGTGTCTGAGTAAACCGTCGCATCTCCAACCCGCTCTCCACGTTCCAAAGGCGTGCAGTGGAATCCCATCCGCCCGTGATCAGAGTTCGACCGTCAGCCGAGAAGTCGACCTCATAGGAAGTGACGTTGAGATGTGGAAAGATCCGGATCAGTTCGCCCGTGTAAAGGTTCCACAGCCGGGCGCCGTTTGGGTCAAGACTGGTGCTAGCCATTAGGCGACCGTCCGGCGAGACCGCCACGCCCCAGGCCCAGTCTGTGTGGCCGTTGAACTCGCGCACAACCGCGCCGGTTGCGAGGTCTCGTAGCCGAACCACGTTGTCCTGACCACCAATCACGACCTGCAGACCATCCGGCGTGAACGCAAAAGCAAGGGCTGCAGTGGCAGGCGGGTCGTCAGATTCAAACGCTTTGACGAGTTTCCCAGTCTCGACCCCCCACAGTCTGGCGGCTGCGTCGACGCCCCCCGTCATGACCAGACGACTGTTGGGCGAGAAACGGACACGTGGGTTTTCAGACGCTTGATGGGCGAAGCTCCAAACCAATTCTAAGCTATCGAGACGCCACAGGTATGCGTACCCGTCCAAACAGGCGGCTGCGAGAAAGCGTCCGTCAGGCGAGATGTCAGCCTCAAGACAACCGCCGGCAACATCCAGCGCCCGCGTCATGGCGCCCGTCGCCAGATCCCAGATCCGGATCGTGCCCCCATCGTCGGTGCCCACTGTGTATATGGAGCGCTGATCCGGCAGGAAACCAACATCCCACAACATATCCGTGTGCCCGGCAAAGACGCGAGTGGGATAGTCCAGGTACAACGCCTGCGAGAGAACGGCATCGCCCTGTTGTGTATAGCCGAAATCGAGCGAGCGCAACGCGAGCAGCGCTGCTGTGGCGGAATCACCATGCTCGAGAATGAGCGTCCGAGACTCCGCCGCTAGACGCTGAGCCTCCGAGAGATTGAGGTTGGCCACGGCTTCCTGCTCGGCGACCTGGGCCGCCACACGCCGATCGTTCGCCCACCAGGCCAGCCCACCCGAGATCACGGCCGCGCCGAGAAACACAACGACCAGCGCTTGCATCACCCGACGCGCGCGTTGTTGCATGGCCGCCTCGCGCGCGACCCGCGCCGCCTCGGCTGCCGCCTGGCGTTCGCGCTCCGCCAGGCTTGCATCAAGCAACGCCTGCTCGTCGGGGGTCAATGCCACAGTGGCGTTGGCGCGCCAGGCCTCGAATTGCGTCAGCCGCGCGCCGGTGAGCAGAAAACTCGGGTCGCGATTGGCGGCCGTCCACTCGGCCGCCGTTT
>DKKP01000199.1 GCA_002455335.1 Anaerolineales bacterium UBA6663
GCTGGAGCGGGTTGGCGCGCATCGCCCGCGCCCCGAGCGCGATCGCGCCCGGGCCGAGCCGGTAGAGCTCGTCGCCCGGGTCGCGCGCCAGCAAACCCACGTCCTCGAGCGCGCTGAGCAGGCGATAGGTCGTGGTCCGGTTAAGGCGAGCGGCGTTGGCGGCGTCGGCGGCGCTGAGCGTCGGACGCTGATCGGTGAAGAGCTCGAGCAGTTGGAGCGCGCGGGCGACGGCCTGTGCGCCGGCCTGAGGTTTGTTCATATTGTGAACATCCTATTCACGATATGAACATTGTAGGCTGAGGACTGGCGGCCTGTCAAACGGTTGCTGGGCATGGTACCAGACCCCCGGGTCTACTACAATGCCGGTATGACGCTTTTCATCACCCGTCGTCTCCCTGAGCCCGCACTGAGCGCCATCCCCGCTGATCTGGCCTGGCAGATGTGGCCCGAGGCCGGCGTGCCGATCCCGCGGGTCGAGTTGTTGCGGGCTGTCGCCGACGCGAGGGCGCTGGTGGCCCTGGTCAGCGAGCGCGTCGACGCCGAGTTGCTGGCCGCCGCACCGAGCCTACGGGTTGTGGCCAACATGGCCGTGGGCGTCGACAACATCGATCTGGCCGCCTGTCGCGCGCGCGGCGTGATCGTCACAAACACGCCCGATGTGCTGACCGAGACCACGGCCGATCTGGCCTGGGCGCTGCTGCTTGCCGCGGCGCGGCGCGTGGTCGAGGGCCAGAAGCTGATCGGGGCAGGGGGCTGGGGCGCCTGGCATCCTCTGTTCATGACCGGCCAGGACGTCCACGGCGCGACGCTAGGCGTGATCGGCGCCGGCCGGATCGGCGGGGCAGTGCTCCGGCGCGGCGCCGGGTTCGGGATGCGCCTGCTTTATCACAACCGCCGGCCAAGCGCTGAGCTGGAAGCCGTGACCGGTGCGGCCTATCGTGATCTGGCCGCGTTGATGGCTGAGAGCGATCACGTCGTGGTGTGCGCGCCGTTGACGGCNNGGCCGAGACGCGCGGGCTGGTTGGGGCGCGCGAGCTGTCGCTGATGAAGCCGACGTCCGTGTTCGTCAATGTGGCGCGCGGCCCGGTGGTCGACGAGGCGGCGCTGGTTGCTGCCTTGCGCGCGGGCCGGCCCTGGGCGGCCGGCCTCGACGTCTTCGAGCGTGAGCCGATCGCGGCCGATCACCCGCTGCTGGCATTGCCCAACGTGGTCGCAACCCCGCACATCGGCAGCGCAAGTGTGCAGACCCGGGTCGCGATGGCTCGGCTGGCGGTCGCCAATGCCCTGGCCGTGCTCCGCGGCGACCCGCCGTCGACGCCGGTGGCCTAGAGCCCGCCCCGCTTAGTGCTCAAGCGCTGGCAGGTACAGGTGAATGAGGGGCGTCGCCGCTGTACCGGTTGTGGTCGCACTGGACGTCGCTGTCGTTGTCAGGGCCGCCGTCGGTGAACCGCAATCTGGTGGATCGTCACAGATAGGCGTTGCGGTGTCATAGGCTGTGTCGGCGTCGGTGATATACAGTTGCCCATCTGTCTGGCCGATGTACACCACATCCTGCCCATCCGGTGTGAAACGAGCCCCGCCATAGTAACTCACCGGCCCGTGGCTGATCTGGATAAGCGTGTTGCCGGGACCTGCGCTGAGCACCGTATATAGCAGCCCGGGGTCAGGAGGACGGATCAGGAGCCGCGGCGTGGCCGAATGCGGTTTCACGGTCGTGTAGCCGATGGCCTCCACGCCCAACGAGATCGCGACCGATCCCTCGGTGAGTTCCAGGCTTTGAAACATCCCGCCGTTTTCGGGATAGATCAGGTAGCGGCTATCGGCCGAAAACACTGGCCAGACCGAGTTTGGAAATGCGCTGGTCACCAGGCGCGCCGAATTCGTCGGCCCGGTCCGCGAAGCCACATATAGGTCAGTCGGCACGTCGGAGGCCGACGAGGTCGGGGCGGTGTAGGCGATCCAATCTCCATTGGGTGCCAGGCCCACCAACACCGGGTTGACGCCGAGCGCGGCGCCGGTCTGGATGAGATGGATCTCGGAGCTTGGCCCCCCGATCGGCGTGATGTAGATGTCACGCGTCGTCTGCGAGCCATTGGTTTCGGTCAGCGTATACAGGACATAGCGGTTGTCTTGGGTGAGCCCAAGATTGCCGGGGACCCCTGTCGTGGTCGGCGGCGTCAGGCGAACGATCGACTCGCCCGTCGGGGTCATGCTACGCAGGGCGCCGTTGCCATCGCAATCGGTCTGGCCAAATACGATTCTCTGGCCGTTGCCTGGGATCGCAAATGCCGCAGCCGGGAAGGCAATCCGGCTGCATGTCGTGAGTTTCACGCTGGCATCGTACGGCCCATCGATCGGAACTGAGTAAAGGTCGACCAGGCCCATGCTGGGGCCATAGGGGAAAACATAGTTCGCGGTACCGACGCCATACACCACGTAGCCGGTCTGCAGAACCGACCAGCGATCGAAAATCACCGATTGTCCCTCAGGGAGTGGGATGTTGAGACGTTGCGCCGGCGCACCGCTCAGAGCCTGGCTGTAGAGCTCGTAACGGTATTGCTCTTGGGGCGTATTGTCTGTGCCGGTGCCCGTCGCGAAGATGGCGCGCTGACCATCAGGGCTGAAACTGAAGGTGTGGATCCGCGGATCATCAGCGACGACGACGCTGGCCGTCGATCCATCGATCGGCACGTGGTAAAGACCCATTCCGGGGTAACGGATATACGGTTGACCGGGGTCGGGTGTTGGCGTGGCCGAGGCGTCTGGGCGGCCGAAATACAGCACCGATCGGCTGTCAGGCGAGATGGCGAACACGCGTCGCCAGGCGGTTGTCTGAGCGTCGCCGGCAGGAACCGCCTCGGCGAGTTGGGTGACGGGCCCGCCGACGGTCGGCACGCTATATAGCCCAGTGGCGCCGCCATTGTATGAGAGAAAAACGACCCTTTGACCGTCGGCAGAGATTTCGAAGCTTGACACCCCGGTCGACAGGTCGGTCAGCCTGCGGATGGCGCCGCTGGCCAGCGGCGCCGAGCCAACCGGGCCGAAAAGCAACATTGTCAGGCTGATCACGATCGCGGTGACAAACAAGCCCTGGCGTTTCACTATTGGTTTCCCGATGTCAGAGACCTGCTGCTCCAACGGCGTCGCCGCGGGGCGGGTGTCGGCCCTGACGCGCTCGGATCGACGTTGGCGATGCATATCTGGTTTTCGATGGCCGAGATATACACAACCTATTGCCCGTCGAAGAATCAGACCGGATCAAGTGGAACCGGCTCCCGCAAATCTATCTGTGCGCCGTTGGAATCGGCACGACCTGACCACGCATTGCGGCCCGTATGGCGCCGGGCTCAGGCCAGCGCAGTACTATGAAACACGATCTCGCCGCGACGGTTCAAGTGAAAAGTGTCACTGCCGGTGAGCGCCGAGTTACGGCCCGGCGCCAGGACCCAACGAACCACATAGATCTCGCCGGCAGCTGCGGCGTCGAGCACAGCCAGCGTATTCAGGTCGGGCCGCCAGAGCAACTCCTTCAGAAACTCCGCGATGGCCTCGAGGCCGTAGCGAGTCTGGTGCGCCGACAATTGGGCGGCATCTGACGCGTACAGGCCAATGAGGTCCGGCAACTGTCCACGACGGAGAGCGCCAAAGAAGCGGCGCAGCGTCGGTGGCATCTGGGCGTTGGCCTGGGCGAGGTCGGCTTCCATGAACACGCGTTGGATTGCAGGCCCGACCCGGCGTTTATCGGCCCGAGTTGCTACAGGCCAGTCGAAGCCCGCCACGACATCCCAGTGTTGCCGCAGATCGAGGCGTTGGCCGTTGTAGGGCTCATTGCCGCGCAGGCCAAGCTCGTCCCAGCGCCAGATGCTGGCGCCGGGCAGTTTGCTGTTGCGAGCCTGCGCCAGGAACTCGACCAACTCGCCGGGCTGCGGCTGCCAGAGAGCTGAGCCAACGGCGCAAAACGCTCGGCGCGGGGCAAGCGCGGCATACGCGTTTTGCGAGGTCGCGAGCTGCCGGGCCGCCTCGGCCGGCTGGCCCACCCAGAAGATATGCGGCAGATCGAAATCCGCGAGACGCCTGAACTCGTACCACGGGAAATTGGGATGCTCGAGCGGTGACTTCCAGCTCGAGACACCGAGCGGCAGGTGCGGCAGGCCATCGCGGAGGCGGCGCATCGTCAGCTCGGCCTTGTGCGCGGCGCCATCCGAACGTTCATACTCAACGCGCGCCTCGAGGATCAGTCCGACCATCCCATGCGCGCGCAGCGCCTGGGCGCGGGCGACTGCGTACTCGGCCTCGCGCAGGTGATAGTCGTGTTCATGAGCCTGACGCGCGTTGGGCGGGTCTCCGAAGAGGTGGTGCCAGCCCCAGGCCGACAACCCGGCCTCGGTCAGCCGCTCGATCAACTCGGCCGCCAGGTCGGCGCCATCGGCGCGCTGGTTGGCCGGCGCCGACCCTTCGCCGATACGGACGATCACGTGCCCGAGCCCGGCCGCCACCGCACGGGCGACGATCGCCGTCGGGTCACCGCCCTCGCAGGCCGCGATCCGCTGTATCCACACACCCTTGCCCTGGGGCACGTTCATCACCTGATCTTACCAAGCCCTTTGGGGGCCGGGACGGTAGAGTTCGGTAAGAGCGGAGCGGGGAGCGTGGAGCGAGAGTCGTTTCGGCCCTACCCGCACCACGCACAACGCCCTACGCCCCACGGGGTTATACTCGGAGTCCGATCGACCCAAAGGTGCCAGGTGGCTAAGTGACCCTCGAAAAGCGCTCGTATGCTGATGACCCGCCGACCCACCCGGCGCTTGTGTTGCTGCTCGAGAAACTCCCGGCCGATCTACTGCGCCGCGACCGCCAGTTGATCGAACGCGCGTTCGCGATCGCCGATCGGGCCCATGCCGGCCAGCGCCGCGCCTCAGGTGAACCGTACGTCACGCATTGTCTGCAGGTCGCCATGATCCTGGCCGACCTGCACATGCCGCCCCCGGTGATCATCGCCGGCCTGCTGCACGACACAGTCGAAGATACCGAACTCACGCTCGACGAGATCCGGCGCGAGTTCAGCGACGAAGTGGCCTCGCTCGTCGACGGTGTCACGAAACTGGCTCAATTGCCGCGCGTTTCGAAGGACGGCAATCAGCCGATCGACAGACATGTCGAGAGCCTGCGCAAGACGTTCATGGCCATGAGCGATGACGTGCGCGTCGTGCTCATCAAACTCGCCGACCGTCTCCACAACATGCGCACGCTTGGCTACAAACAGGCCGAGAAGCAAAAGCGGATCGCGCGTGAGACGCTCGAGATCTTTGCGCCTTTGGCAAATCGCCTCGGCATCTGGTCGATCAAGTCGGAGCTCGAAGATCTCTCGTTTCAATATCTCGAGCCAGACCGTTGGCGCGAGCTCTCGGCGCAGATCGCCGAGGTCCAGGCCGAGCGCGAACAGACCATGACCCGGATCATCGACGAGGTCAAGACCGCGCTCACCGCCGAGGGGATCGCGGGCGAGATCAGCGGTCGGCCAAAGCACATCTACTCGATCTACCGCAAGATGCAGCGCAAGGGCGTGGGCTTCAACGAGGTCTACGATGTGCGGGCTGTGCGGATCCTGGTCAAGGATAAGCCAACGTGCTACTACACGCTTGGCATCATCCACAACATGTGGAAGCCGATCCCGCAGCAGTTCGACGACTACATCGCGACGCCGAAAGACAACCTTTATCAGTCGCTGCACACGGCCGTGCTCTACACCGACGGGCGACCGCTCGAGGTGCAGATCCGCACGCCCGATATGCACGAGGCGGCCGAGTTCGGAATCGCCGCGCACTGGCGTTACAAAGAGGGCGGGAAGCGCGACGAGGCCTACGAGAAGCACATCCAGTGGCTCCGGCGGCTGATGGACTGGCGCTCCGAAGTCTCCGACGGCAGCGAGTTCGTCGATGCGCTCAAGCGAGACGTCTTCAGCGATCGCGTCTATGCCTTCACCCCGCGCGGCGACATCATCGACATGCCGGCCGGGTCGACGCCAATCGACTTCGCCTATCACGTGCACACCGTGGTCGGCCACCGGTGCCGCGGGGCCAAGGTCAACGGCAAGCTGGTCAGCCTCGATCATCGATTGACGACCGGCGATCAGGTCGAGATCCTGACCGCCAAGCAGGGCGGCCCCTCGCGCGATTGGCTCAACCCAGATCTGCAGCTCGTCAAGTCGCAGACCGCGCTGGCGAAGATCAAGCTCTACTTCCGCAAGCAGGAACGCGAGACGGTGATCCAGCAGGGCCGTGCGATCCTCGAGCGCGAGCTCAAACGCCTTGGCGCCTCCGAGTTCAGCCATGAGGCGCTGGCGCGGGCGCTCGGACACAAGAAGCCCGAAGACCTCCTGTATGCGCTTGGCACCGGCGATGCCTATCCGAAGCACGTCGCCGCGGTTGTGCTCGAAGAGGAGCTTGGCGCTCAGCCGCAGGTCGCGCCGACGCCGACCGCGCCTGAGCGGCCGATCACGCGCGAGGGGGGGAGCGATGAGATCTCGGTGCTCGGCGCGCGCGGGATGCTCACCCGGCTGGCGCCGTGCTGTCGCCCGGTTCCGGGTGATCCGATCGTCGGCTACGTCACCCGTGGTCGCGGTGTGACGATCCATCGCGAAGATTGCCCCAACGTCCGTCATCGTAACGAGCCCCAACGGCTGATCAAGGTGACCTGGGGCCAGATCGAGCGCACCTACCCGGTGCCGATCCGAATCAACGCTTACGATCGGCCCGGTCTGATGCAGGATGTCTCGACGCTGATCAGCAACGAGCGCATCAACATGTCGTCGGTGACCTCGGTGACCAAGGGCTCGCTGACGACCATGGACCTGACGCTCGACATGTCAGACATCTCGGTGTTGCCGCGTGTGCTGGCGCGGATCGAGCAGCTGCCCAATGTCATCGAGGCCTTCCGCCCGAAGGCCGGCTAAACCTGAACCCCCACCCGGAGCCGCCCACATGCTTTCCGTTCTAGACGCTCGTGAGCGCATCCTGAGCCACTTCGCTCGTCTCCCGGCGGAGACCGTCGCGCTGCTCGAGGCGCAGGGCCGCGTCCTGGCTGACGATGTGGCAGCCGACGAGGATGTGCCGCCGTTTGCGAATTCGTCGATGGACGGCTACGCCGTGCGGGCTGCCGAGGTGGTGTCAACGCCCTGCCGTCTGCCGGTCTCGGGCGACATCCCGGCGGGTAAGGCCCCAGCCGCACTGGCGCCCGGCACGGCCATGCGCATCATGACGGGGGCGCCGATCCCGGCCGGCTGTGACGCCGTCGTGCCGGTCGAGGACACTGACGACCAACGCGCTTCGGGGCACGGCCAACCGCCGCCGCCGTTTGTCACGATCCAGCGTGTGCCGGCTCAAGGCGACAACGTGCGCGGCGCCGGGCAGGACGTTGCGCGCGGCGCTCGCGTGCTGGGCGCCGGG
>DKKP01000278.1 GCA_002455335.1 Anaerolineales bacterium UBA6663
CCGCCGCGGCCTCGGCCAGCGCCGTGGTCAGCGCGCGGGCCATCAGGGTTGCAGCCGCCGCGCCCAGCCAGGGCGCCGCTCGCGAGAGGTCCCATCCATTCAGAAACGCGCCATCGATCGCGACGCTCAGGCTCCAGGCCTGCGCGATCATCAACAGCGCGGTCAGCCAGCCGGCCAGGATCGCGAGCCCGAACGGCAATGGCGTTGAGCGGGCCAGCTCGAGGAGGCGGCGCTGCAGCATCGTGACGAAGCTTATCAAACAAGAACGGGGGGCGTCGGCCCCCCGTTGTGTGTGCGCTCAGTACACCAGGCCTTCGGGCTTGGCCTCGACGCGCTTTCGGAAGACCCAGTAGGTCCAGATCTGATACCCGACCACGATCGGCACGAACAACAGCGCCACCACCGACATCACGGTCAGCGTGTACGGGCTGGATGAGGCGTTGTAGATCGTCAGGCTGTACGCCGGGTCGAGGCTCGAGATCATCACGCGCGGGAAGAGCAGGCCGAAGGTGAAGGCCGTCTGCGCCGCGATTGTGAAGGCCAGCAGCGCGAAGGTCCAGCCGCGGTTACGACCGCGCAAAATGAACAGGCCGGCGACAAGCAGCGTGGCGAGCATCGCGAACGGCAAAGGCCCAGGATTGATGCCGATGTGCGTGAGTAGATCGGTCTCGAGATAACTGGCGCCGAAGAACAGGATCTGGGCCACGGCCGCGAACGGCCACAGCCGACGGGCGAGGCCCGCCGCGCGGGTTTCGAGCTCGCCGGTGAGCTTGAGGCTGAGGAAGACGGCGCCGTAGGTCGCGAAGAGCAACACGCCCGCGACACCGCCGAGCAGGCTGTACAGGTTGAGCAGGTCGAAGAGGCTGCTCCGCATGTTCATGTCGGCATCGATCGCCACGCCGCGGGTCAGGTTTGCGAAGGCGACGCCGAAGAGCAGGGCGGGCAGCAGGCTGCCGACAAAGATGCCCCAATCCCACAGGCGGCGCCATTGCGCGCCCGGCGATTTGCTGCGGAACTCGAAGGCCACGCCGCGGATGATCAACCCGACAAGCACCAGAAAGAGCGGCAGATAGAAGCCGCTGAACAGCGTGGCGTACCAGTGTGGGAAGGCCGCGAAGGTCGCGCCGCCGGCGGTCAGCAGCCAGACCTCGTTGCCGTCCCAGTGGGGTCCGATGGTGTTGATGATCGCGCGCCGCTCGAGGTCGGTGCGCCCGAGCACGGGCAGCAGCAGGCCGACGCCGAAGTCGAATCCTTCGAGCACGAAGAACCCGATGTAGAGCACGGCGATGAGTATGAACCAGAGGATATTGAGATCGAACGTCATGGCGGCCTCCGTGTCTCAGTCCGTGCCGACCAGCGACGGCGCCGGTAGATCGGGCGCCGCATGCGCGTCGAGCGGCCCGAAAGCCAGCTCGGGCGTCGCCGCGAAACGCCGCAACAGGTAGAGATCGGCGGCCATCAGCGCGCCGTACAACAGCGTGAAGACGATCGTGGTGAACAGTACGGCCTCGCCGCTGACGTTGGGCGACACCGCGTCCTCGATCTTCATCAACCCGTGCACGACCCAGGGCGAGCGTCCGACCTCGGTCATCAGCCAGCCGGTCGAGTTAGCGACATAGGGCAGGAGGATGGCCAGCGGGTAAAGCGCCAGCCAGCGCCCGGCCTTCTCGGTCAAATCGCCGAGGCTGATCACCAGCGCGACCACGGCCAGGCCGAGCATGGCGAAGCCCGAGCCCACCATGGCGCGGAACGACCAGTACACGACGAAGGCCGGCGGCCGGTAATCGCCGGGGCCGAAGCGCGCCTCGTATTCGACCTGCAGATCGTCCATGCCGCGCACCACGCCGGTCAGCTGGTTGTACGAGAGCAGGCTGAGCAAGGTCGGGATGCGGAACGAGAAGACCTCGTTGCCCTCGAAGTCGCCGATGGTCAGCACCGAGAACGACGCGGGGTCCTCGGTGACGTACAGGCCCTCGGCGGCGGCCATCTTCATCGGCTGCGACGCGATCATGTGGCGGGCCTGCTCGTGGCCGTTGAGCACGGTCAGGCCGATCGCGATCAGGCCGACGATGGCGCCGAGCTGGAACGAGCGCTTGAACAGATCGACATGAGACTTGCGCAACAGATGCCAGGCGCTGATGCCCATCACGAAGAACCCGGCCGTCGTGAAGGCGCCGCCGATCACGTGCGGGAAGGCCACCTGCACGCTCGGGTTGAAGAGCAGGGCGAGGAAGTCGGTCATCTCGGCCCGGCCGTTGCGCAGCTCATAGCCGACCGGGTTCTGCATGAAGGCGTTGGCGATCAGGATCCAAACCGACGAGAGCAACGAGCCGATGGCGACGAGCCAGATCGAGGCCAGGTGGGCGCGCTTCGAGACGCGATCCCACCCGAAGAGCCACAGCCCCAGGAACGTGCTCTCCATGAAGAAGGCCAGCAGCGCCTCGATGGCCAGCGGGGCGCCGAAGATGTCGCCAACGAAGCGCGAGTACTCGGACCAGTTCATGCCGAACTGGAACTCCTGGACGATGCCAGTGACCACGCCCATGGCGAAGTTGATCAGCATCAGCTTGCCCCAGAACTTGGTCATCTGTTTGTAGACGTCCTGGCCGTTGAGGAACCATAGCGTCTGCATCAGGGCCGTCATGGTCGTCAGCCCGATGGTGAGCGGCACGAAGAAGTAGTGGTAGACGGTGGTGATGCCGAACTGCCACTGGGCAAGCAGGGTTGGATCCATGCAAGAGCCTCCTCATCATCCTTGGATCACGGTGACTGGCGTGATCGTTTCGAGCGTGTGCGGATCGCGGGATCGTATCGAGGATGTGATAATCTGTGAAGAATAACATTTATCACAGATTGTATGGAAGGTCCTCCATATCCCGGTTTACTGCACTAAGGCACCCGTGTCGCCAGAGTGACCTGATCAACACGTGCAGAACGCGCCCGCACCTGTTCCTCTGCGGGTTGGCGAGGGTGGTCGTGATCGGGTGCAATACGGAATCGTATCGCCCACGGGGCTTGAGCAATAGCGACAGATCCATCACGTTTCGTGATGATCGGCTTTATAGATGGCGACCGCCTGCCCCCTATGGGTCAGGATAGTCCCCAAATGGCGACCTGGGTCGGGTTTTTCGTCTGGATTTCACAAGCGCGCCAACCTTCTGGCGCAAAGGTTCAGGCGCGCACGGTCTGGGTGTATTGCTCGGGGGCTCTTGCCGATCAGCTTCTTGAAGTCGTTGACGAAGTGCGAGCTGGGGCACGCATCACAATGCCGAGGGCAAGGTGGCGCTGGTGGCCGTGGAGTCGAAGGACTATCGTCGGCTGGCCGCCGACCCGAACCTCAAGCACACCCGCGCGATGCGCACTAAACGGGCGTAATCAGGTGGGCGGAGTGGTCGGGGCAAAACCGACCACTCCGCCAGCCTGGTCACACCCTCAAGATTGCGGATAGGCGAGGCACAACCAGGATCGGCCCCCATCGTCGGTGTGTGCAAATCCATGGCGGCTCCAGAGCCAGCCGTGTTCGGCGTCGATGAAGGCGCTCGGGACGAGCTCGTCGACGCCCGCGCAGCGGCCGGGATCCAGCCGATCCCAGGTGGCGCCGCCGTCGGCGCTCAGCAGTGGGCCACGCGATCGGGAGAGTTCGGCGACAAGCACGGTTGGCGAGAGCGCACGGATCGCCCAGAAGCGCCCGGACAGCGCGATCCATTCCACTGATGCCCCCGCCGTCTCGCTGCCCGGAAGCGCCGCTTCGGCCCGCAAGGCCCAGGTGGCGCCGCCATCAACGGATGTGGCGATCAGTTTGGTCTGCATCGACGTGGCAGCGACGCCACCGCAGGCGGCCCAGAGGTCGGTGGGCGAGCCCAGGGCGATCGATTCGAACGGCCAGTCGTGCTGACCACACGGGCGGGTCAGGCGCTTCCAGGTCACGCCGCCGTCGTGCGTGGCCCACCAGGGGCTGCCAGTCGTCAGCGAGTCGTGGAAGACCAGGGTCTGCTCATCCCAGATCGAGATCGTGATCCACGGCCGTTCGGGGTCCGGGCCGGCCTGGTTCGGCCAATCGGTGACCAGCGGGCGCCAGGCGTCGAGCCCGCCGGGGCGGGGCGCCATCACGGCGGCGTCGTGATCGGGGTCCTCGATCCAGGCCCAGACCAGCCCATTGATCGTGCGGCCCCAGGTGCGAATGGGATCGCGGTCGCTGATCAATTCCCAGGTGAGCGCCCCGTCGGTCGTGTGCAGGAGGCCGTCGCAGCGCAGCCAGCCGTTGCGGTCGTCGAGGAACAGGATGTCGACGACCCCGTCCAAACAGGCGATGCCACGATCGGGGAGGCGCCGCGCCTCCCAGCTGCGTCCGCCGTCGCGGGTGAGGCCGAGGGTGTAGGCGGATCTGCCGTGCCCGTCCGGCGTTGGCACAGGGCCCAAAGCCCAGCCGATATCGGGGGAGACGAACGACACCGCGCTGAAGTGGCTCGGCGGACCGGGATCAGCGGGGCTGTCGTTCGGGCGGTTCCACTGGAGCTCTTCAGCCGCAGCGCCATCGGATGGCGCGTTCGTCGGCGATGTGTTTGGCGTGATCGTGGCTGACCGGGCGCCANNACGCGCTCCGGCGTGTCGATGGCCGGGGCCGCCTGCCGCTCCACACTTACGGTGTAAGTAGTGGTGGTCATCGGGGCCGGTGCCGCCGCCTGGCACCCCAGCCCGCTGCCGGCCAGGGCGAGGGCCAGGGCCGGGCGCCAGATCAGCCTTCGATGCTGTGTGGATCGCATACAGTCAGGCATGTTGCGATTGTAAGCCCCGGGGCTCTTCGGGCTCAGGGCCGAGATGCAATTGGCCTGGACGTCGTCGCGAGCCGGCGGGAGAGTGCCACCGCGCCGATGAATGCGCCAGTGTCCGTCAGCATGATCGCGTGCTCGTCGATGACTGTTTGATCAGATCGGGAAGCCAGCGCAGATCTAGGACGATCATCCCAGCCTCGACCGGCACGTCTCGAGCGCGACCGGGTCAGTCGTCAGCGAGCATCGCCAAAGGGTAGGTCCCGGAAGTGGCTGATTCCGCACGAATTCGGCGGATTTCCGTTGGTGGCGGCCCACCCAGGACCGATCATGTATTGACTCGGCTTCGAGTTATGGCAATAATGAAATGAATACGACAAGTTTAATCCACTTAACCGCTCAACGTCTGGATCGAGGCGATGACTGGCCAAGATACGCGTTGGAATGGTCACGGGCAAGACTCCGCAGACAGGTCGGCATCGGGCGACTGGCCGACGCTGTACGCGCAGTACCTGCTGCGCGCCGCGAGCCAATCGGCGAAGTCGTCTGAACTCTATCAACAAATCATGGAAGGCGTGGCGCAGGGCGACATCGCCCCGACCGTCTTCCGTGACCTGATGCCCACCTTCGCGCAGACGCGCGGCACCGACTACGCCACACAGCTGACCGAGCTCAACACGCAGTTCTTCAGCCGCCAGGTCGAACTCAACGCCTCGTTCTGGCAGGAGTTGGTGGAGCTCATCGGCCCGGAGACCGCGCCGCTGCCTGCCGCGCCACCGGCTTTCGACTCCGACGACCCGATCAACTGGTATCAACAACTCACCGACTACGCCAGTCACCTGAACTCTGCGGCCCTGGCGGCCTACCAGGCGCTCCTCGACGGGGTCGCCGACGGCACGATCTCGCCTGACCGACTGCGCCGATCGTCGACGGCCTTTCTCGAGCGACGGCTCCCCGAACACATGAGTCGGCTGAGCGCCATGTACTTCGATCTACTCAACGGGCTCAATGATTTGCGCTCCGAGTACGAAGAGGTTCTGCTGAAGCGAGTGCTCGCAACGTCTCGATCCGCGAATCAGGAGATGCCGATCGCGCTCAACCTGATCGGACGGCTGGGCGAGACGGCCACGGCGTCGCTGACGTTGACAAACACCCAGCCCGAACGGGCCAGCATCCGCTGCGCCGTGACCGACCTGCGCCGCGCCGACGGGATCGGCCCGGCCTTCGTCTCCAGCGTCAGCGTCGCGCCGATGCTGCTGTCTCTGGGGCCGGGCGAGGAGGCGAGTCTGTCGGTGTCGCTCACGCTGAACGAGGAGGACTTCGAGG
>DKKP01000113.1 GCA_002455335.1 Anaerolineales bacterium UBA6663
CGGGCTGACGAGCGGACGGTTGAGCGCGCACGTGAACCGCGGCGGGCCGTGGGCGCTCTCGTTCGAGGCCGAGGGCCGGCCCCTGACGCGCAGCGGTTGGCGCGGGCTAGGCGCTGTCGAGGTCGCCGGGCACGGGCGCTTCATGCACGAACAGCTCGGGCTCTCGGTTGGCGAGCTGGTCTACGGGCTGGGCGAACGCTTCACGCCGTTCGTCAAGAATGGCCAGGTCGTCGACATCTGGAACGAGGACGGCGGCACGTCGAGCGAACAGGCTTACAAGAACATCCCGTTCTACCTGACCAACAACGGCTATGGCGTGTTTGTCAACCACCCCGAGCGCGTATCGTTCGAGGTCGCGTCCGAGAACGTCTCGGCCGTGCAGTTCAGCGTGCCCGGACAGACGCTCGAGTACTTCGTGATCTACGGCCCGACGCCCAAGGAGGTGCTGCGGAAGTATACGGCCCTGACCGGGCGCGCGGCGCTGCCGCCGGCCTGGTCGTTTGGGCTGTGGCTGTCGACGTCGTTCACCACGCCATACGACGAGGCCACGATCACGAGTTTCATCCAGGGGATGCAGGATCGGGATCTCCCACTGAGCGTCTTCCACTTCGATTGCTTCTGGATGAAGCAATTCCACTGGTGCGATTTCTGCTGGGATGAGGCCGCGTTTCCAGACCCGGTCGGGATGCTCGACCGCCTGCACGCCCGCGGGCTCAAGGTGTGCGTGTGGATCAACCCCTACATCGCGCAGCGGTCGCCGCTCTTTGCCGAGGGCGCAGCCGCCGGGTACTTGCTCAAACGCGCCGACGGCTCGATCTGGCAGACCGATAAGTGGCAGGCCGGCATGGGCATCGTCGATTTCACAAACCCGGCCGCGCGCGATTGGTATCGATCGAAGCTGAGCGTCCTGCTCGATCAGGGCGTCGATGCGTTCAAGACCGACTTCGGCGAGCGAATCCCGACCGACGTGGTCTACCACGACGGCTCTGACCCGCAGCGCATGCACAACTTCTACAGCCTGCTGTACAACCAGACCGTGTTCGAGCTCCTTGAAACCCGTCGCGGCGTCGGCGAGGCCGTGGTCTTTGCGCGCTCGGCGACCGCCGGTGGCCAGCGCTTCCCAGTGCATTGGGGCGGCGACTGCGAATCGACGTTCGAGGCGATGGCCCAAAGCCTGCGCGGCGGGCTGTCGCTCGGGCTCTCGGGCTTCGGGTTCTGGAGCCACGACATCGGCGGTTTCGAGGGCCTGCCACAGGCCGGGCTGTACAAGCGCTGGCTCGCGTTCGGCCTTTTGTCTTCGCACAGCCGCCTGCACGGCAGCAGTTCGTATCGCGTGCCGTGGTTGTTCGACGAGGAAGCGGTCGACGTCCTTGGCCACTTCACGCGCCTGAAGCATCGCCTCATGCCCTATCTTTTCGCGGCGGCGCGCGAGGCGCATCTCGAGGGCCTGCCCGTGATGCGCGCCTTGGCGCTCGAGTTCCCGGGCGATCCCGCCTGCGAAGCCCTCGATCGGCAGTACATGCTCGGCGGGTCACTGCTTGTGGCGCCCGTTTTCTCGTCTGCCGATGCGGTGCGCTACTACGTCCCGGCCGGCCGGTGGACGAGCATCCTCTCGGGCGCCGTCGTGACCGGGCCGGGCTGGTTCACCGAGGCCCACGGCTTTCAGAGCCTGCCGTTGCTCGCCCGGCCAAACAGCATCATCGCCTTCGGGGCCGAGGCAGGGCGCCCCGACTACGAATTCGCCCAGGGCCTCACCTTGCGCGTCTATGAGCTGGCCGATGGCGCGACGGCTACGGCCGTGATCCCGACAGTTGCCGGCGACGAGGCCGCGCGTTTCACGGTCACGCGGGTCGGGCGGACGATCAGCGTTGATCGTGTGGGTGCCACAGGCGAGTGGCGCGTCCTTCTGGTCAATATCCCGGCAATCGTCGGTGTGGAAGGCGGCAGGGCCGAGCTCGATTCCGCGGGCGTCATCCTGACGGCGCCGGCCGCTGGCGCGCGGCTCCGGATCATGCTGGACTGAGCGCGTACCCGAGGCGCGTGACTGGGGCTCGTCGGCACAGGCAAGGCGCGTCGGGCCCTCGCCATCTGCTTCGTCTCACTCGAACCAGTGTGCTTTGAGCCAGGCGACTGCCGGCTCGATGTCGCACTCGCTGGCGAGCAGGTTGAGCGCCGAGAGCCGGTCGACGGCGTCGAGGCCATAGTCGTCGTCGAGCAGGGGGTTGACCCTGTGATAGTGCTCGCCCAGGATCTGGCGACACTGGTAATTGGCCAGGTCCATCGCGCCGTCGATCATCACGCCGACCAGGTGCGGCATCCACTGCGCCAGGCCCCAGTCTGTGTCGTCGGTTTCGATGAACTCCTGGTTCTGGCCAGTGCCGAGCGACAGGATGCGCACGTCGGCGAGGGCCTGGCCCGCGCCGCGCTTCGGGTCGAGCGCCTGGGCAAGCGCGCACATCGACGGGTTGTTCGCGATCACGCCGCCGTCGACGAAGCCGTCGACGATCGGGAAGTACGTCGGTGCGGCGCTCGTGCGCAGCGCGACGTCGACGGCCAGCTCGCGCGCGTCGGTGTCTTCGTTGGGGAAGTTGTGGAAGAACTTGGCCTTCCAGGTGCGGCGGCTGCCGGCCGGCGCGATCCCGGCGAAGCGATCCTGATTGTCGAGATCGAAGCTCGAGACAAGCACGCGCTGGCGCAGGCCGCCGAGCGTCCGGTCGCCGATGCGCTCGCGCAGCAGTCCGAGCAACCGGCGGTTGTCGTAGCGCGGCCGGGCGACGTTGAGCTGTGGGTCGGCGAAGATCTCGGCGCCGTGCTCGACGTATAGCTCGCGCAGATCGGCCGGCGTCATCCCGGCCGCGAGCCCGAGCGCCAGGATGCCTCCGGTCGAGGTGCCCGCGATCAGGTCGGCGCGCTTAAGGAAGCCCGGGCACCAGAGCTCGAGCCGCCCGAGCAGCGTGGCTTCGATCACGCCGCGGATGCCGCCGCCGTCCAGGCTGAGGATGCGATAAGTCGTCATGGGGCCTCCCGTCTCCTCAGCTTAACGCAAGAAGCTTGAAAAACGAGAGCGCCCGCGGCG
>DKKP01000146.1 GCA_002455335.1 Anaerolineales bacterium UBA6663
GACAAGCAGCCCGTTCGCAGAATCGACAGGAGACTCGCCATGACCAATGCCACAGTCGGAAGCACCGACACCCAATCGACCCGGACTCGCGCCACTTTCGAACGTGCCAAACGCGTCATGCCGCTTGGCGTCACGTCGAACTTCCGCTATACGGGCGACACCACACTTGTGATCAAACGCGGTGATGGCCCGTATGTCTGGGATATGGACGACCGGCAGTACCTCGACTACCGGCTTGCCTACGGCCCAGTGATCCTCGGCCACAACCACCCCGGTGTGGTCAAACGGATCACCGAACAACTGCAGCATGGCAACCTTTACGCGCATACGCACCCACTCGAGATCGAGGTCGCCGAGCGCATCGTGGCCATGCACCCGTCGGTCGACAAGATCCGCTACGCCAACTCGGGCACCGAGGCCACGATGCATGCGGTCCGACTGGCGCGGGCCTTCACCAATCGCGAAAAAATCGTCAAGTTCGAGGGCGCTTACCACGGCAACCACGACTACGCCCTCTACTCGACTGCCAACATGCCGCATAACGGCGGCGGCTCGCCGCGCAGCCCGATCCCGGTGCCGCAGTCGTCGGGGATCCCGATCCAGACGCGAGAGTTGATCTACATCACGCGCTACAACGCCTTTGAGCATATCGAGCGTCTTGTGAAGGATCGAGGTCATGAGATCGCGGCGCTGCTTGTCGAGCCGGTCATGGGCAACGCCGTCTGCTTGCTGCCCGAGCCCGGCTATCTCGAGCACCTGCGCGCGCTTTGCGACAAGGCCGGCATCCTGCTGATCTTCGATGAAGTGAAGACGGGGTTTCGCATTGCGCCCGGCGGCGCCGCAGAGCATTTCGGCGTCCGGGCCGATATCACCACGTTTGCCAAGGCGCTCGGCAACGGCTATCCGATCGCGGCCATCGGCGGGCGAGCCGAGGTGATGGACACGATCGCCATGGCCCAGGTCGTCCAGGGCGGCACATACTGCGGCCACGCGCTCGGTGGCGCTGCCGCGATGGGCGTGCTCGACGCCATCGAGCACGATCACGCGCTGGATGTCATCCGCGAACGCGGCCAGCGTCTGATGGCCGGCATGCACGAAATCCTCACCGAACAGGGGATCGCGCACGAGATGAGCGGGCTGCCCTCGATGTTCGGCATCATCTTCGCCCCGCGCACGCCGAAAGCACGCGAGTTCCGGGATGTGATGAACGGCAGTTTCCAGATGTATACCGATATGGCATACGAACTGCGCGCCCGTGGCATCGACGTCGAGCCTGACGCAAGAGAACCAATGTTCGTCTCGTCGGCGCATACCGAAGCCGATATCGACAACACCCTCGATCGCTTCAACGACGCGATTAAGGCGTGCCGGCCNNCTTAGCCGGGGCCCGCCTTCCTCGATGTTTGGCGGTGACTCTCCCCATCTGGGGTGGGTGTTTTCCCTCACATAACCCCTATGTCCTATTTCGCCCCGGCTTGTTCCGAGTGATGATCTGGTATGGTTTTTTACGTGCCGGGATAATGTGACAATCGTTGACGATCGGCCAACCTATTCGACGGCCGCTGGCTCAACCCTTTCTGCTATGATCGAAACGACATGATCGATTTTCGAGCGAAGCTGCTGCCCGGTCTGATGATGGTGGTCAGCCTGGTTGCCACGAGTTGCACGCCGAGAGCTGAAGCCGCTGGTCCGGCTGTGCTCAAGGACGTGATCAACACGGTCCTGGTCAGGCTCCCGTCTGAAGAGCGCGCGCAAGTCGGCCAGAACGACGTCGGCCTCCCCCTGGGCAGCCAGGTCTCCACAGGCAACAGTTCGTTGGCGCGGGTGGCCTTCGGGAATCGAGCGCTGCTGCGCCTGACCTCGAACACGAGCGTTGCGCTCGAGCAACCGGCCGAGGACGAATCGATCCGGCTCGACCTCAACCAGGGGCATCTGCTGCTCAGTCTCTTCGGGCTGCGCACCAATCTACGCACGCCGATCGCGCACATCTGGCTCGACGGCTTCGCGGATGTGACCTATTACGTGGGCAGCGACCCCGAGGATATGGGCGACGACATCCTCAGCCTGCGCTGCTACGCCGGCCCCTGTGACGTGAAGGGCACGACTTTCGAAGTGCGCCTCGACAATCTCGAGGTGCTCGATGTGAGCAACCTGGGTGGGGCCTTCAACCGCTCGCAGCTCACCGAGCTCGATCTGCAGCAATTCATGGCCGATAACCCGGGCAGCGCCGGCATCATCGCCACGCTCACGGCGATGCCGACGCATACGTCGACGGCGACCCTGACACCGACGCCGACAGCGACGCTGCCGACGAACACGCCGACCAACACACCGACAAATACGCCGACGCCGACCGACACGCCGACGCCGCGCCCGACGCCGATCCCGACCCGGCGCCCGCCAACCCTGCCGCCGGTGATCGAGGTCTCGCCGAGCCCGATACCGGCGCAACCCACAAGCACGCAGCAACCCAACAACGGCGGTGGCGGCGGCAATAACCCGCCCACGCCGACCGTGGCGCAACCGACCGCAACGCTGCTGCTCCCGACCAATACGGCGATCCCGACCGATACACCGGTGCCGCCGCCGACCGACACACCGGTGCCCCCCCCGCCAGAGAGTTAGGCCTCCGGACCCGAATCCAACCGGGCGCTCGATNNACCGGTTAATGAACTGATTAAGGTCGATCTCAAAGCGCCTGCGGCCCGATAGCGGATGATAGAATCCCGCGGTTGCCTGCCGGAGGGGTCACGCATGCCTGCCATCGTCCGTCTGGAGAAGGTCGATAAAACCTTTGTTGAGGGAGCTGAGCGTCGTCAGGTGCTTCGCGCGTGCTCCTTTGATTTCGCCGCCGGTTCATTCACCGCCATCCGTGGACGGAGCGGGAGCGGCAAGACCACGCTACTCAACCTGATTGCGTGCATCGACACCCCGGACAGCGGCGAGATCGTCATCGGCGGCACCCGAGTGACGACGCTGTCGGCCCGCGAACGTACGCTGTTCCGCCGCGATCAGCTCGGCTTTGTCTTTCAATTCTTCAACCTCATCCCGACCCTGAACGTGCTCGAGAATGTTCTCTTGCCGGCCGAGCTCGCGGGGCAGCCGACGCACACGATGCGCGGCCCGGCTCTCGACTTGCTCGAGCAGGTCGGGTTGGCG
>DKKP01000145.1 GCA_002455335.1 Anaerolineales bacterium UBA6663
CGAGGAGCGAGGAGCGAGGAGCGTGTCGCGGCGGCTCCTGTGGCCATAGGTGGTGAGGGTGCGCCGCAATGGGAGGTCGTCGTGGATGGCGGACGGACGCCGACCGGGCTGGATGCAGTCGAGTGGGCGCAGCGCGCTGTGGCGCTCGGGGCGGGCGAGATCCTGCTGACCAGTATCGACGCTGACGGCACGAAAGCCGGCTACGATCTCGCGTTGACGCGCGCGATCGCGGCGGCCGTCAACGTGCCCGTGATCGCCTCAGGCGGGGCCGGTTTGCTCGCGCACTTCGCCGACGTGCTCGACGCCGGCAACGCCGATGCGGCGCTGGCGGCCTCACTCTTTCACGACGGCGTGTTGACCATCGGCCAGGTCAAGGCGTACTGCGCCGAACGCGGACTTCCGATGCGGATCGTGTGAAAGTGATCATGTCAGAACTGAAGTACGACGCACAAGGTTTGATCACGGCCGTTGCCCAGGATGCGGCCGACGGCACGGTGCTGATGGTGGCGTGGATGAACGCCGAAGCACTGGCGCTGACACAGCAGACTGGCGAGGCCTGGTTCTGGAGCCGAAGCCGTCAGGAGCTGTGGCACAAGGGCGCGACAAGCGGCAACGTCCTGCGCGTGCGCCAGATCCTGGTCGACTGTGATGGTGACACCTTGTTGCTCAAGGTGGACGCCGCCGGCCCAGCCTGTCACACCGGCGCGCGATCTTGTTTCTTCACGGAACTCGCAGACCCATCCTGAGGACGTGGGCCAGCACCGCGAAAATCGGGTCGGGTCACTTGAGAAAGATTAGCGAAGTCGCAGGTACCAGCCTGCGCTTCAGGCGAGCAGGGTATGACGACCTTTGACTTGAAAACGCTCGAGACCACGATCCGGGACCGCATCGCCAACCCGCGGCCCGGTTCATACACCGCGCAATTGCTGCAGGCCGGCGAGGACGAGATCGTCAAGAAAGTCGGTGAAGAGGCGATCGAGGTGGTGCTGGCGGTGAAAGGGCAGGGCGACGAGCGCGTGATCAGCGAGGTCGCCGACCTGTGCTATCACACGCTTGTGCTGCTGGCCTCACGCGGGCTGAGCCTGGCGGACGTCGAGGCGGAGTTGGCGAAGAGGCATCGTTGACGCGTGGGGCGAGGTGCGTGGTGCGACTACGCCCTACGCTCCACGCTCTCCGGATCTTCGCCCATCTCCGATCGCTCCAGCGTCTCGCGGATCCGTTCCTGAAGCGTGGCGCGGTCGGGGCGCTTCTGGCCAAAGTTGCGGAGCGAGTCGAGCACGGTATCGGTGACGGCCTGGGTCAGGCGCTTGAGCGAGTCGCCGGTGAGCTTCTCGCCGCGTTCGAACCAGTTGGCGGCCGCGTAGCCCATCACCACAGTGGTGCCCGCAGCGATGGCGGCTGAGAGCGCCCAGCCGGGCGGCCCGCCGAGCTTGCTCAATTCCTGAAACAGCGTGCGCCCCAGAAAACCGAGGCCGAAGGTGACGGCCAGTTCGCGGGCGCGGGCCGGCGTGAGCTCATAGTTGTAGACGCGCGCGATGCCCAGCACCAGCGACGACTGCACGGCCAGCAACGGGATGACGTCGAGGACGGGCAGAGGCGTGAGCGCGATCACGGCCGAGGTCGTCGCGGCGCCCGTGATCGCGGTCCAGGCCAGACGCCAGCGGTAGGCGGGCAGGGCGCGGCCCAGCGCGGCGAGCAGGCCGGGCTCGGCCTTAGCGATGGCGAGCAGCAGGTCGTCGAGGTTGTGGCCTGTGCGGGCCGAGATCGGCACGACCTGGCCGATGTCGAGCCGCAGGTTGGCCGTAGTGCGCTCGAGCACGGGCTTGAGGTCGCGGCTGCTGAGCAGGTCGGCCTTGTTGAGCACGGCCACCAGTGGCTTGCCGAGCGCGTGCAACTCGTCGAACAACTCCTGCTCGGTACGCTTGATCCCCTGGATCGCGTCGAAGACCACGATGAGGAAGTCGGCCTGCTCGGCGGCGTGGAGCGCGCGCGCCTTCTCCTGCTCGCCGAGGTCGCCGACGGCGTCGGCTCCGGGCGTGTCGACAACGCGGAACAGTCCGGCGTCGGCCTCCTGGTTGACGCGCGTCGTGCCGGGTACCGGGCTGACCTCAGCCTTGTCTTCGCGCTTGCGGACGAGCTGGTTGTAGAGCGTCGACTTGCCGACGTTCGCGGGGCCGACAATGGCGATGCTTCGCTTGTCGGCGAACGCGATCTGGAAGTTCGGCAGCGCCAGGTCGAGCAGCAGCCGCCAGCGCGCGAGGTCGCCGGGCAACAGCTTCGCCGCCGAGCCGAGCTCTTTTTGCATCGGTTCGGGCAGCGCGCCCCAGGCCGTCGTCAGCTGGCGACGGGTGTCTTCCGGGAACTCCTTGAGCAGGTCATCGAGGTTCGACATGGCCGGGAGTATAGCGCGCTGATCAGGGATTCGGGAAACGGACCGTCTTCAATGTGCACGAGCGAGTTGTCAGCCGCGGTAGGAGACCATACTGACGACTCGTGCTTGCACACCCGCCTACAGCTCGCTCAGGATTCGCTCACGTTGGGCACGGTACTCGTCGTCCGTGATCAGGCCCTGTGCTCTGAGTGCGTCAAGCTCTCGAAGCCGGTCGGCGATCGCGGCCTGAGCGGGGCGGGCTGTCACCGGCTCACGAGACATGCCACGGAACCGCCTGCCGCAGCGCGTGCAGACCGCCTCGATCTGGCCGGCCTCGAACTGGCTCAGATAGTCGGCGTTGGCGAACGACGCCACGCCGGCCCGGCGCGCCAGCAGTGTCTTGAACACCGTGCCGATCTTGTCGGCGAGGCCCAGGATCGGGACCGCGCTCTGGGCGCCGCAATGCGGGCAGGTGGGAGTGGGCATGTTCGGGCCGAGTCAGCGATAGCGCCCGAGACGCTCGACCAGCAGGTCGTAGAAGCCGTCGACGTCGATGCGAATTCCCGCCGAGCAATTCGGGGCCTGGCCTGTGACGCGCCAGACGTCGCCGACCGTCCGGCCGTAGTTCAGGCCCTCGTTGGTCTCGACCGCGACGTGCAGATCGCGCATCTCGAATAACTCCGGCTTCACCAGATACGCGATCGCACAGGCGTCGTGGATCGGCGCGCCATCCCAGCCGTAACGCTCGACGTGATGCTGGCGGAAGAACTCGAGTAATTGAGCCGTGAACTCGCCGACCCGGGTGTCGAGCGCCCGGAAGCGCGCGATCCGACTTGGCACGGCCGGGGTCTGGTGCGTCAGGTTGAGCCCGAACATCACAAGCGGCACGCCCGACTCGAACACGACGCGCGCGGCATGCGGATCGCACAGGATATTGAACTCGGCCGCCGGAGACCAGTTGCCCGTGTCGAGCGAACCGCCCATAAGCACGATCCGCTTGATCGCGGGCACGATCCTGGGCTCGAGCCGCATCGCCAGGGCCACGGTCGTCAATGTGCCGGTCGGCACGAGCGTGACCTCGCCCGGGTGCGCCAGCACCTGCTCGATGATGAAATGGACGGCGTGCTTGTCTTCGGCGCCGCGGCTGGGCGTCGGCAGATGCGGGCCCTCGAGCCCCGACGCGCCGTGCACGGCCTCGGCGCTGACGCGCTCGCGCATCAGCGGTCGATCGACGCCGGCATAGATCGCCACGTCGCTGCCGATCACGTCGCGCACCACACAGGCGTTGCGCAACGTCCGGTCGAGGCCGACGTTGCCATACACCACGGTCACGCCCAACACGTCAAGCTCCGGGCTCGCGAGCGCCAGCATCATCGCGATGGCGTCGTCGTGCCCGGGGTCACAGTCCAGGATGATTTTCTCGGCCATATCGGGATTGTACCTGGAGTGAGCGGGCGATTCGATATCCCGGACACCGGGGCGTGCATGTGTGAGTTGTCGGCAGGATTTTGCCGCGGATTGCGCGCATGATCGCCAGGAAAATCAGCGTGCTGATGGCCTGGTGGCGGCTGAAGATGGCCGGTTCCGCGAAATCTGCTCAATCCGTGGCCGAATCTCAGGATGACAACTCATGCCGCCACGACGGGGATATGTGCTCCGCGTTGCAGACAGGCAGACTAGGCCAGCCCGCACTGCTTCTCGCTCAGGGCCCACAGCTTGCCGGCCAGCTCGACATCCTGCGCCTGGGCGTTGACCCGGGCGGGCTTCTGTTTCGCGAAATACTGGCCGGTGACGCCCTCGACCGCGGGCGACGACGCCAGATAGATCGAGGTGGTCGCCCCTTGCTCGGGCCGCATCCCAAGACGGGTCACCAGGCCCACGATCGGGTTGAGCCAGCCCATCGTCCGGCTGCCGAAACCGGTGTGCACAAAGCCCGGATGCAGGCAAGTGGCCGTGACCCCGCTCCCGGCCAGGCGCCGGGCCAGTTCGAATGTGAAGAGCACGTTGGCGAGCTTCGACTGGCTGTAGGCGGCGAAGGACGAGTAGCCGCCCTGCGTGTACTCGGGATCGTCGAGCCGCAGCGAGCCACCGAGGTGCGCGTCGGAGCTGACGCTGACCACGCGCGCCGGCGCGCTGGCTTTGAGGCGATCGAGCAGCAGATTGGTCAGCAGGAAGTACGCAAGGTGATTGACGGCCCAGGTGGTCTCGATGCCGTCGGCCGTGATCGTGCGCGGATCGAAGACGCCGCCGGCGTTGTTGACGAGCACGTCGANNTCGATGCGATCGTTGCCGGTCGAGGCCTTCAAATCCGCGAGCACGCGCTCGCCTTTCGCCGGGTCCCGGCCGACGAGCACGAGATGCGCGCCCAGACGGGCGAGGCCGCGCGCGGTTTCGAGGCCGATGCCATTGGTGGCGCCTGTGATGAGGATGGTTTTGTTCTGCATGGTGAGAGGATATCATGCTGGGCATGGCGGATCTTGTCCTGGCACTTGACTTCGGCGGCACAAAGCTGGCGGCGGCAGTGGCCGAGCGCGGCGCAACGGCGTGGCGCTCGGTCGAGCGCAGCCTGCTCCCTCGTGGTGTTGACGCGGCGATGGCTTATGCCGAGATGGTGCGCCTCGCCGGCAAAGTGTTGTCCGGCGCGCGCCCGGCGGCGATCGGCGTCAGCTTCAACGGCCCGGTCGACCCGCTGGCCG
>DKKP01000060.1 GCA_002455335.1 Anaerolineales bacterium UBA6663
CGTTCACCCGAAAAACTGGGATCTTCGGATCTCCTGAGTCTGAGAGCTGCCAGGCGCCGGGGCCAGTGAGGTCAAGTGGACTGAACTCGGGTTCACAATGCGGATGCTGACCGCATGATGGGCGTCACCTCCTCTTCGGTCAAAGCTCCTCATTCGTCGTCCGTCTATTGACATCCAAACGGGTAACTCGTATAGTGGCCGTGTCCGCCATGCGGAAATATATACCGCATTGTGGACATCAAGGGTCGGGCCGATCCGACCAGGAAGCACACAGAAGGAGGCGGACGTGGCGAACCAGATTGCCGTCATCGGAGCCGGGCTGATGGGGCATGGCATTGCTCAGGTGTTTGCCGCCGGCGGGCACCGGGTCGTCGTTCAAGATGCGGTCCCCGTTGCCCTCGCGACCGTGCATGAACGGATCACGGCCAACCTGACCCGCATGGCGGACTACGGATTGGTCGCGGCCGACGCGATCCCCGAGATCGTCGGGCGCGTGACGTGCACGGCCGACCTGGCCGAGGCCTGCCGCGGCGCGGACATCGTCGTCGAGGCCATCGTCGAGAACCTGGCGCTGAAGCAGGAGCTCTTCGTCAGGCTCGAAGCGCTGTGCTCAGAAAAGGCTATCCTGTGCAGCAACACGTCGGTGATCAGCATCACCAAGATCGCCAGCCCCGCCAAACGTCGCGAGCGCATCCTCGGGACGCATTTCTGGAACCCGCCGTATCTCGTGCCGCTGGTCGAGGTGATCCGGACTGAAGAGACCGACGACGCCTGCATGGACGTGATCATGACGCTCATGCGCGACTGCGGGAAGCAGCCGGTGCGCGTCAACAAGGACGTGCCGGGGTTCATCGCCAATCGCATGCAGCACGCGTTGTGGCGCGAGGCCTTCGCGATCATCGACGAAGGCATCTGCGACGCCGAGACGGTCGATGTGGCGGTGCGCAACAGCTTCGGCATTCGTCTGCCGGTGCTCGGCCCGGTGGCGAACGCTGACCTCGTCGGCCTTGACCTGACCCTCGCGATCCACGACTACATCCTCCCGTACATCGACGCATCGCCGACGCCCTCGGCGACGCTGCGCCGCCACGTGGAAGCGAAGGAACTGGGTTTCAAGTCGGGGTCTGGGTTCCAAAACTGGACACCCGAGTCGATCGCTGAGACACGCAACAAGCTGGCCACCCATCTGATGGAGATGCTGGCGCGGCAACGCAAGGCCTGAAGACATCCGGCTCGCTCAATTCTGCAGATCGAAAGGCAACACCATGGCTGACAAACTCATCATCACGGCGGCCCTGACGGGCGCCATCACGATCCCGACCCAGTCCGACAAATTGCCCTATACCTCTGAGCAGCTTGTAGCGGATGCTGTGGCCTGCGTCAAAGCCGGTGCGGCCGCCGTGCACATCCACGCGCGCAACCCAGAGACGGGCCAGCCGTCGTCGGATCCGGATCTGTTCGCGCCGATCCTGGCTGGCATTCGCGCCTCCGGCGTCGACATGATCGTGGGCACGACCACGGGCGGCGGCATGGGCATGCTCCCGACAGAGCGACTGCGTGTGGTGCCGCGTTACAAGCCTGAGGTGGCCTCGTTCAACCTCGGCAGCATGAACTTCTCGATCCACCCGGTCGCGCGCCGCTTCAAGCCTGAGGATTACCGCTTCGGCTGGGAGCAGGCCTACGCCGAGGGCACGAAGGACTTCATCTTCCGCAACACCTTCGGCGACATGGAGACGTTCGCCAAGACAATGGCCGAGCACAACACCAAGCCCGAGTTCGAGGCGTACGACGTCGGCCACCTCTACAACCTGCGTTTCCTGCTCAAGGAGAAGCTCGTTCAGCCGCCGTTCTGGATCCAGTTCGTGCTGGGCGTCCTCGGCGGCCTCGCGGCCACCCCTGAAGACCTGATCGTCATGAAGCAGACGGCGGATCGGCTCTTCGGCGCCGAGAACTACCGCTGGTCCGTGATCGGTGTCGGCTACCCGATGGAGTTCAACATGGCCGGGATGGCGGCCATGATGGGCGGCCACGTCCGCGTCGGCCTCGAGGACAACATCTTCGTCGGCCGCCGGCAGCTGGCTACCAACGCTCAGCTTGTCGAGAAGGCCGTGCGCATCGCCAGGGAGTTCGATCGCGAACTCGCGACGCCCGAGGAAGCCCGTGGCATGCTCGGCCTCAAGGGCAGCGCGGCGGTGAACTTCTAAAGAGACCGAGGACCGCAGACGGCGGACCGCAGACCTTCAGGCAAAGACGCCTTCGACATGGCGTCTCATGCCGCGGTCCGCGGTCTGCCGTCCGCCGTCTGACCAGGAGGTCAGGTGAACAACGAACGCGAAGTCGTGGTGGCTGCGGCCTGTCGGACGGCCATCGGCAGCTTTATGGGGGCGTTGGCGGACGTGTCGCCCGTGACGCTCGGGTCGCTCGTCGTGCAAGATGCGTTGCGGCGCTGCGGCATCTCGCCGACCTACGTCGATGAGGTGATCCTGGGCTGTGTGCTCGACGCCGGCGTGGGACAAAACGTCGCGCGCCAGATCGCCCTGGCTGCCGGCACGCCTGTGGAAGTGCCGGCCTACACCATCAACAAAGTCTGCGGCTCGGGCCTGAAGGCCCTGATCCTCGGCACCCAGGCCATCCGGCTGGGCGACGCCGACGTGATCGTGGCCGGTGGCGTCGAGTCGATGTCGCAGTCGGCGCACCTGCTGCCCGGCGCGCGCAAAGGCCTGCGGATGGGAGCCGCTCAGCTCCTCGATAGCATGCTGACCGATGGGCTAACTGATGCCAGCAGCGGCGTTCACATGGGCGTCACGGCCGAGAACATCGCCAAACGCTACGGGCTTTCTCGCCAGGACCAGGACGCATTCGCATGCGCCAGCCAGGCCAAGGCCGCGGCGGCGCTGAGCTCTGGCCGACTGACCGACGAGATCGTCCCGGTCAGCATCCCGCAGCGCAAGGGTGACCCGATCGTCGTGACCCGCGACGAGTTCCCGCGGCCCGAGACGACGGTGCAAGGCCTGGCCAAACTCAAGCCGGCCTTCCAGTCGGATGGCACGGTGACGGCCGGCAACGCCTCGGGCATCAACGACGGCGCGGCCGCGGTGGTCCTGATGAGCCGCGAGCGGGCTACGGCCCTCGGCGTGCGGCCGCTGGCTGTGATCAAGAGCTACGGGGTGGGGGGCGTCGACCCGGCGGTGATGGGCCTCGGCCCGATCCCGGCGACGCGCAAGGCCCTGCAACGCGCCGGCCTGACTGTCGACGACCTCGATCTAGTCGAGGCCAACGAGGCCTTCGCGGCCCAGGCCCTGGCGGTTCAACAGGAGCTGGGTCTGCCGGCGGAAAAAGTCAACGTCAACGGCGGCGCCATCGCGCTGGGTCATCCGATCGGCGCATCCGGGGCGCGCATTGCCGTGACGTTGCTGCACGAGATGTCGAAGCGTGGCTCGCAGCGCGGCCTGGCGACGTTGTGCATCGGCGGCGGCATGGGCGCTGCCATGATCTTCGAGCGAGCGACGGCCTGAGGAGACAGCTATGGCGATCAACGTGATCGATGAAACGGTCGGGACCTTGTTCTCGGAGCCCGACGTCGACGGCGCGCGCCGCTGGTTCGCTGCGAAGTCGCGCGTCCTTTCGAACAAAGTGATGACCGTCCGCGAGGCGGTCGAGCGCTTCGTCCCGGACGGGGCCTATCTGGCATCCGGCGGTTTCGGCACCGTGCGCATCGCCACGGCGGTCTTGCACGAGATCGTGCGGCAGCGCAAACACAACCTGGGCTTTGCCGGCCACACGACCACCCACGACTTCGAGATCCTGGCCGCCGGCCAGTGCTTCGACCGCTGCGACGCCGCTTACGTCGTCGGGCTCGAGGTGCGCGGCCTGTCTCCGAATGCGCGGCGCTACATGGAGAGCGGCCAGGTGCAGGTGACCGAGTGGAGCAATGCCACGCTCGGCTGGCGCTTCAAGGCCGCGGCGATGGGTGTGCCGTTCCTGCCGGCGCGAACGCTGCTGGGGACAGATACGTTCCGCCACAGCGCCGGGCGCACGATCGAGTGCCCATTCACGGGCCAGACACTGGCCGCCGTCCCGGCGCTGTTTCCGGATGTGGGTGTCATTCACGTCCACCGCGCCGACGTGTACGGCAACGCCCAGATCGACGGCATCAGCGTGGCCGACTGGGACCTGGCGCGCGCCTGCAAACGCCTGATCATCACCACCGAGCGGATCGTGGAGACCGACGAGATCCGGCGCAACCCCGAGCTCACTCAGATCCCGTACTGGTTGGTGGACGCGGTCTGTCATGTGCCCTACGGGAGCTACCCGGGCAACATGCCGTACGTGCACTACTCCGATGAGGCCCACCTGGCGAAGTGGATGGAAGCGGAGCGCGATCCTGCCACATTCGCCGAGTTCCTGAACACGTATATCTATGGCACTCAGGATTTCGAGGGCTATCTCACTCTGGCCGCCGGCGAAGCCCGGCTGGCCGAGTTGTGCGCGCTGGAACCCCTGAAGCGCACCCCGGAGGTCGCATGACCGAGCGTTACTCGTTGATGGAACTGATGGTGTGCGTGGCGGCCCGTCAGCTCGAAGACGGCAAGACCGCCGTGATCGGCACCGGCATGCCGCTGGCGGCCGCGATGCTGGCGCAGAAGACGCATGCGCCGAGCCTGATCATCCTGTTCGAAGCCGGTGGCGTGGCGCCGGCCCTCGAGCGCCTGCCGCTCTCGGTCGCCGACTCGTACACGATGACGGGCGGCCTGATGCACAGCAGCATGGACGAGATCATGACCGCCTGTCAGCGCGGCGTGGTCGACTACACCTTCCTGGGCGGCGCCCAGATCGACTGCTTCGGCAACCTCAACTCGACCATGGTGGGCACAGATCTGCAGCGGCCCAAGGTGCGCCTGCCGGGCAGCGGAGGCGCCAATGATCTGGCCTCGCTGTGCTGGAAGACCCTGATCATCACGCCGCACGACAAACGCCGTTTTGTGCCGAAGCTCGACTTCTTGACCACGCCCGGCTATCTCTCGGGGGCCGGCGCGCGCGAAGCCGTCGGGTTGCCGGCTGGAACCGGCCCCTACAAGGTGATCAGCACGCTGGCGCTGATGGGCTACGACCCTGACACCAAGCGCATGCGCGTCGAGAGCCTGCATCCGGGCGTGACGGTCGACGACGTTCGCGCCAACACCGGGTTCGAGATGGGCTTCGTGGAACCATTGGCCGTGACCGCCGAGCCGACGGACGAAGAGTTGCGTGTTCTGCGTGAGGATGTGGATCCTCAGGGGCTGATCATCGGCAAACGGGCGGCTTGAGCCGATCGCCTGGCGACCGCGATGGATTGAAAGAGCCCTGACGTTCCTGTCAGGGCTCTTTGCATGTTGACCGTAGGTGCGTGATCGTGCGGCGCGTGCCAGACGCGCACGGCGACACGGCAGACTATCGCCCTTCGAGTCGTTTCAGATCCCGAGAGAGGGCGTTGAGCGTCACAACCGGGAACTGCGCCGCGCTCATGCTGACCCAATCGGCCAGAGCCGTCTGCGCGGCCCATTCATTGACGCCATGGGCGATCCCGGGGACGTGTTGGGCAACGATGGCGAGCGCTGCCGGATCGGCCATGATGCGATGCATCGGCGTGTCGAGCCCGAGCGAGTTTTCTCCATCGAGACCGCGATAATCGAACCAATCGAACTGCGCCACGGGCATCTCAAAAGAACCACCGGCGCTCGCGTAGAGCGCGAAGTACACGCCTGTGAACCCGCCCGCCACCTCTGACGACAGGAAGCAGTTCTCGAACGTGTCGAGGATGACCAGACCCTGGGCATCGCTCTGGATGCCGACCTGCATCACCGTGCGGTGCGCCCGGGCGACCAGCGTGATCGGCCCGGCGGGCAGGGGCTGCCGGCTCACCTCCGCGAAAAGCGCGCCGATGCGACGTCGTACGCCGATGAATCGTTGCCCATCGGCAAAGGTGATGTACAGGGCTGCGTAATGGCGTGGGCTCATCCAGACGGTCAGTCCGGCCTCCTGGCCTTGCCGATCCGGCGCGAAGTCGAGCAGCGCGTTGACCTCACAATTGAAGTGCTGCTGTCGGCGGCCGACAAAGGCCACGCCGGCGCCGTCGTCGAGCGACGCCGCGTTGCCGTGAAGGCTCAGCCATCCGGGCTTCTCGGCGAGCGACCAATCCGATGCTGAAGGATTGCTCATGAAATTCCAGGACAGATCCAACTCGGGCCTGTCGAAGTCATCGCGCACGGGCGCTGACTCCCATTCGACCGGGGTCAGGTGCGGGGCCTCCATCTCGAGCTTGATCCGACCGCTATCGCCTACGCGTGGCCATCCATCTGAACCCCAAACCACCGGGGCCAGGAACGTCTCTCGACCAAGGTGATGGGTTCGTGTGACGCCCACCGGGCGGAAGCCGAGGCAGACCATCCACCACGATCCGTCGGCCGCTTCCACCAGGTCCGCATGGCCAGTGCCCTGGATCGGTTCGTTGGTGCTGCGGTGAGTCAGAATCGGGTTGTGCGGGCACGGCTCCCACGGCCCCCAGGGCGAGCGGCTCCGCGCCATGACCTCTGTGTGGCCAAACTCCGTGCCCCCCTCAGCGATCATCAAGTAGTACCAGTCTCCGATGCGATAGAGGTGCGGGCCCTCGGGGTAGGAACCGCCGGTGCCGGCCCAGATCAGGCGCGGTTCGGTGAGCAGCTTTCCCGTAGATGGATCGATCTCGCTCTGCACGATGCCCGCGACAGTTCGCTCGGGGTTGTCGGGGTCGGGTCCCTGGCCGGTCGACGTGAGGTAGACATGACCGTCGTCGAAGCACAGCGACGGATCGATGCCGCCCTGCGCGACCCAGATCGGCTCTGACCACTCGCCGAACGGATCACGAGTCGTCACAATGAAGTTGCCGCCCGCGCTGACGTTCGTGGTGATCATGTAGAACACGCCGTCGTGATGACGGATGGTCGGCGCGAAGATCCCTCCCGACGCGCGCACCCCTTTGAGCGGCAGCTGGCTGGGGCGTGTCAGGCAGTGCCCGACCTGACGCCAGTGCCACAGGTCGCGGCTGTGAAAGACCGGAACGCCCGGGAAGTATTCGAAAGAGCTGTTGATCAGGAAATAGTCGTCACCGGCGCGGCAGATGCTCGGGTCGGGGTAGAAGCCGGGCAGGATCGGGTTGGTGAAGCTCAGGCGGTTCGAGGAATCGGACATCGAAGCTCCTTCATTGCTAAATAGCGTTCAGGCTTGGCGTTTTGGGTACACGGATCACGCGGATCTTCACGGATGTCGCGGATTGTTCTCTGTCTGTGCAATCCGTGTCATCCGTGTACAAAGCAATGCCTCAATACGCAAGATAGACTTTGCCCACGATTCCGGCCGGCTCGACCACGACGCCGCGCGGACCGAAGAAGTTCGCTTCGTTCGAGAGCGAGCGGACGTGGCGGTACAGGGTGTTGGCGACCTCGATGCGCAGGTCGTTGTCACCGGCCTTACATAACAGACCTGTCAGGTCTGTTATGTAAGGCGGACAGACATTCATCCCAGCATAGACGCCGTTGACCCACACCTCGACACCCTCGAAGGCCTCCTCAAGGATCAGGAAAACGGATGCCGGCATGGGATCCGGCAACGTGAAGCGCGTCTGGTAACGCATGAAGCCCGAGAAATCCGGCCAGATCCGGCCGACGTCGTGAAGCTCCGAGATTGTGCGCGCGTCATGGAAGGCCGGGTACTCCTTGGCCGTGGCAATCGACAACGTCCACTCACCGGTGAGTTCATGGCGCGGCGGGTCAACCGGGAGCGGCGCCTGCTGCAAGTCCTCGAAGCCATCGGCGATCAATACGACTGACTGATAGGGTGCGAGCTCGAGCGAGACGGTTGTGCCGCGCGCAGTCGTCAGCGCGTTCACCGCACACAATCGGTTCTCCATGGCGTCGTAGGCCGTGACGTGAGACACCACGGGCAAGACGATCTGGCCCACGAACGTCTGGGCAGGGTCTTCGTTCGAGACCATAAACGCGTCTTTGCCATCCTTGACGTAGCGATAGTAGCGGAGCCGTGGGAAGGCCGGTTCGACGAGCACATCGAACACGCCGGCGTCCCTCAGCGTCCGCGCGAGGTCTTGAAGCCGTACCACCTGGCAGGATCCCAATTCGTCAACGAGCGTTGCGCTTTCAGCGGTCGGCGCGTCACAGATGCCGTCGGGCAGGCCGTCGACGAAGAGGACGTGGAAGCCCGCCCTTGAGGCCCGAGCCGCGAACTCGGCCACGGCGCGCGTGATGAACTCGGCATAGGGCACGACGAAGGCACGATAGGTCTCGCCGTTGACGCGCAGTTCGCCGTCGAGGTCTGCGTTGTAGCGCTCGGGATCGGCGAATACGTCGGCCGGCACGATGTCGAAGTCGATCTGGTGCTCGAGCAGCTGCCGCGCGGGCTTCTGCAGGAACATGTGCTCACCCGTCCACTCGGCCTCGCCGTGATAGAGCAGGGCAACCGGCGCGACATGCAAGCCATCGCTGAACAGGTGGCACATGCGGTTGACGTACCGCATCAACTTGCCGAAGTGGCGGTACAGCGGGTTGTGCCCGTGAGCGTAGAAGTGCGGCGGGCAGTCCGGGTCCGGAAACGGTTTGGGTGAGAAGGCGTGAGGGACGAAGCGGTTGATCCCGCGGACCAGGAAATGGTCCGTCATGGATTTCATCTGTCGGACACCCGTGTTCCAGCCGTAGGCGCCATAGATCTCGCACATCGCACGGCCCTGCTTGATGGGGTCGATGTGGGCGTGCGACGACCCGAGTTTGCCGAGCGCGAAGTGATAGAACTCGCCGTCGCCGGGCGGCGTGATGCGAGTCAGCCGCGAGTGGTTCTCTCCGCCCGGCAGCACCTGGTTGCCGATGTTGTCGATGCCGGCCATGTGCTGGCCCTGCATGGCGCGGAAGAAGTGACCCTGGCTGCTGCCCAGCCGGCTGTGCTGGTTGTTGTCCTCGATGATGTGGCCGATGTACTGGACCCCTCGCGCCACGCACCAGGCGCCGATCTGGCCGCTGAAGTTCCTGCCGATGAGAGTTGTGGCGCTGTCCATGTAGGCGTGGCGTACGCGCGCCATCAGGGCGCGATCGCCTGCGTCGGTCCAGAGCGCCGGCAGCAGCCTCAGGTAGTCGGCGCCCAGGCGTGCGGCCATCAGGCCCGGCATGTCCTTGTTCCAGGGCAGGGGCATGCGCTTGCGCCCGATCGACTCGTCGAAGTTGAAGCCCTGGGTGTTGCCGACGGCGGGTTCGTCTGAGAAGAAGCCGGCGATCGTCGTCCCGAAATCGTCACGGTATCTTGCGTAGTGAGGCTCGTAGACGGCGTCGATCTGGACCCGGCACGAGGCCTCGTCGAGCATGTTGATGTAATCCGTCCGCCCGCCGCCGTTGCGCGTGTTGTACAGGACGAAGACCCGCCACATCCCGGCCGGAACATCCCAACGGAGCTTTCCGTCGACGACGCGAGTCGTCAGGTCGAGCAGGGTGTCGTCGACGCGATTGCCTTCCACGAGCCGTGAAGCGACGACCGCGAGCAGGGCGTCATCGTCGAAGACTCGTGGCGGAAACGGGCTGGGCGGGAAGGCCGGCGCGTCGAACGGCGACGGGATCGTGCGGGCCATGTCGGCGACGTCGAGCGAGGCCTCGGGCAGCGGGCCGCAGACATCGACGCACTCGGCCATGACGTATTGCTTGCAGAGCTCCGGAGCCGCCGATTGCAGGGCGCCGGCCGCCTGGCCGGTCGGAAAGTGGGCGTCGTCCAGGATCCAGACTCTCATCCCGCGCTTGCGCGCCTCGTCGAGGATGACGTCCATGTCGGCCCACCATTTGGGACCCAAAAAGTCCGGGTGCGGCCGTGCTTCGACGCACACCGCCCCGATCCCGCAGTCCTGGATGGCGCCCATGTACTCTCGCAGGACGGCCTCGGTTTCGCCGTGTTGCCAGAAGAACGGGAGGATGTAGTTCCCACCGTTGCCCTGCAGAAGGTCGAGAATCGCGCGCTTCATGTGCCTGCTCCTTGCGCCACTGTTGTGCATTTTGATTATGGCATAGCGGCACTCAGAATCCGCGAAAAGGCGGCGAATGCGAAACAAAATGCGAACTGAGGCGAAACCACATCGATCTGGCTTTGCCATAAACTGCCGCCAAGTACCTGTTTGCACACCATCCAGATGACGCGAAAACGACCTCATCGTCTTTCGCGGTTCTCTCATACGGGCTGTGGGCTCGAAAGGAAAATGGACATGGCAAAGATCAAGATCGGGATCGTCGGATGCGGGTTCATCGCCAATCGCAAGCATCTGCCGATGCTGCTCCTGCACAACGACGTCGAGGTCGTGGCCTTCTGCGACATCATCAAGGAACGCGCCGAGGCGTCCGCGAAGCAGTTCGGCACCGCCGACGCCAAGGTCTACGAGAACTATCAAGACCTGGTTGCCCGCAAGGACATCGACGTCGTCCATGTCTGCACGCCCAACAGCACGCACAGCGAGATCTCGGTGGCGGCGCTGCAGAGCGGCAAGCACGTCATGTGCGAGAAGCCGATGGCCAAGACCTCGGCCGAGGCCAAGGCCATGCTCGACGCGGCCAAAGCCTCCGGCAAAAAGCTGACGATCGGCTATCAGAACCGCTTCCGCACCGACAGCCAGTTCATCAAGAAGCTCTGCGATCAGGGCGACCTCGGTGACATCTACCTGGGCAAGGCGTTCGCCACCCGGCGCCGTGGTGTGCCGATCTGGGGCGTGTTCATGAACAAGGCCCTGCAAGGCGGCGGCCCGCTGATCGACCTGGGCACCCATGCCCTCGACCTGACTCTGTGGATGATGGACAACTACGAGCCCGTCTCGGCGCTCGGTTCGACGTACGACAAGATCGGCAAGCTCGGCAGCCCGGCCAACGGCATGGGCCTGTGGGATCCGGAGAAGTATGAAGTCGAAGACAGCGCCTTCGGCATGGTCAAGTTCAAGAACGGCGCGACGGTCGTCCTCGAGGCCTCCTGGGCCATCAACATGATCGTATCCAACGAAGCCATGACCATGTTGTGCGGCACCAAGGGCGGCGCCGACATGTTCCCGGCCACCGGCCCGATCGTGCGCGTGGCCGACTTTCAGTCTGCCGAGGGCCTACACGTGCGCGTCAACGGCGAGAACGCCGGCAAGCTCTTCATCCAGAACTACGCGATGGGCGCCGAGTTCATCGGCAGCGGCGAGAAGAAGGAAGACTTCGCGGGCGGCAAGCTCGAGATGACGACCTGGCTGAACGCCATCCGCAACGACACCGACGTGGTCGTCAAGCCCGAGCAGGCCTACACCGTCACGCGTGTCCTCGAGGCCATCTATCAGAGCGCGGCCAGCGGCAAGCTGGTGGAGCTTTAATTTCGAGACACGGGGGCAACGGGGCCGAGGTAGAGCCTTGGCCCCATTGCCCCTGTGTTTCGCCCCACTTACGGAGTGACCAACCATGGGCGCTGCTGTCAAACTCATCCGGGACGATAGCCTGAGGGCCGGCCAGGACGGCTATTCGTTCGAGGTCAACCTGAACTGGTATCGCTCGTTGCCGGTCTCGAGCGTCGACGTGCTGAAGGTTGCGCTGGACGACAAGAGTGTGCCGCTCGATCAGGTTCGATTTGAGATCAACGGGCATCAATACGCGCTCGGCGAACTGGCGGAGCGATACGAGGAGTTCTGGTTCGTCCAGGATTCAGCGGTGCTCAAGGTGCTGCAGCCAGGCGAGGTGAAAGCCGGCGAGGCCCACAGGCTCGACGCCGAGATGTCGCTGCGTTTTCCGTACATCCAGATCGGGCCGGACCGGTTCCTGACGAACATCACCCGCTGCACCGACACGCAAACCGCGAAGTGAGGTCAACCATGAGCAACACCGGACCAGTCCTGGGCATCACCCTGTTCAGCCTTACCAACGAGTGGCAGCAGCGGCTGTACACGCTCGAAAGCATGATCGCCAGGGTCGCCGAGCTCAGCCTTGGGCCGGCGATCGAAGTCGTCGGCTTCCAGAGCTTCCGGTCGTACCCGGACATCCCCGATGACGAGGCTCGCCAGTTCCGGAGCTTGCTCGACCGCTACGGCCTGGTGCCTTCGTGTCTCGGCGCCAACATCGACATCGGGCGTCGCCGCGACAGGCTGATGACCGATGTCGAGATCTACGACTATGTGCGGCGTCAGCTGGTTTCGACCCAGAAGCTCGGCTTCCCGCTGGTGCGCGTGCCGCTGTCGGTGGGCACCCACGCCCTCGAGAAGCTGCTGCCCCTGGCCGAGCAGTTCAAGATCGTGCTGGCCGTGGAGCTGCACTCGCCGCTCAACGCCCATCACCCCGAAGTCGTGGCGATGAAGGCCCTGATCGAGAAGCTCCAGTCGCCGTATCTCGGGTTCATCCCCGACTTCAGCACGACGATGGTCGCCGTGCCCGAAGGCTACTGGAACGGGCTGCGCCGCGCGGGTGCGCCCGAGACCCTGATCGACGCCGCCAAGGCCATCTGGCACACCGACGATTCGATCCCGGCCAAGTTCGGCGCGCTGGCGGAGGCCGCGAAGCGCTTCAACGTGGACCCGGCCATCGCGGGCCAGATGAACAACGTCATGACGATGTTCGGCCACGCGCCGGTCGAGAACTGGATCGAGATCCTGCCTTACGCGCGCCACATCCACGGCAAGTATTACGAAGTGAACGCCGACGGCGTGGAGCCTTCGATCCCGTACGCCGAGATCATGGCGCTCCTCAAGCGGCAGGGGTATGCGGGCACGATTTCGGCGGAGTGGGAAGGCCAGGCCTTCACCGAAGAGCCGATCGGCTTCCAGCAGGTCGCCGCGTGGAACGCGATGTGTAAACGGCTGCTGGCCAACTAGATCCGCCACCGGCGGCTAAGGCGTTCGTGACGATCGAGTGGTCGGCCCCTGCAGGTACCGGGTTCGACCACTCATCTCTTTTCGCGGCCCCGGTCCGCGGGGCAGAGAACACCAGGGGCCATTCAGGATCACGCCATGCTGACCATGCCAGCCAGAAACCACGTCCTCATCGTGCCCCAGATCTATGTGCCTCTGGAACCACAGGGCGGATCCGACGCACCTGAGGCGCTCCCGCGGCGGGCCGAGATCCCGATGACCTGGATCCAGGATGAATTCGGTTTTCGCCTCGACATCGATCTGCCGGACTCGAGCACACTTGATCTTGTGTTCGCGGCGCCCGTGTCGAGCCTGCACGTCAACGGCGAGACGATCTGGGCCGGGCAGACAGTTCATCGGATCGGTCTGCAGGGCGTGCATGTCGAGAACACGCCGCGCGGTTTGCGCCTCACCTGCACGGCGGCTGGCAGGCTCCACGTCCTCGCGCGCGGCGTCGCCCCAACGGCGCACGACGCACTTCAGTATCGCCAGGAGGGTTCTGTATGACGAAAGCCAATGAGATCAAGCGCGGTGTCAGTCTATACAGCTACCAGGAGGAATTCTTCCTGCGGAAGATGACTCTGGAGGACTGCATTGCCGTGTCGGCGCGCCTCGGCGCCCTCGGGGTCGAGAGCATCGCTGAACAGATGATGCCGGGTTTCCCGAACCTGTCGGATGCTTTCTACGACAGCTGGCACGGTTGGATGGCCCTGTACGGCACCACGCCCACCTGCCACGACATGTTCCTCGACACCAAGATGTACAAGGGCCGGCTGATGACCGACGACGAGATGCTCGCCTCGGTCGTCCGCGACCTCAAGCATGCCAACCGGCTGGGGTGCACGGTCATGCGCTGCATCGTCAGCACGCCGCCGCACATCATGGCGCTGGCCGCGCCGTACGCCGAACAGTACAACGTGCGCATGGGCATCGAGATCCACGCGCCGTTCAACTTCGACCATGATTGGATCAAGGCGCATCTCGAGACCTTCGCGCGCGTCGGCAGCCCATACCTGGGCATCATCCCCGACATGGGCATCTTCGAGAAGCGCTTCCCGCGGGTGCGGGCCGATCGATATGTGCGGCAGGGCGCGCATCCACACATCGTGCAGCACATCTGCGATGTCTATGCCCGGCACGCCGGGACGGAAGGACTTGTGGAGGCCATCAAGGCGATGGGCGCCAACGAGCGCGACCTGGCCATGGCTGGCGACATCGCCCACATGACCTACGTCGAGCCGCGGCGCCTGCTGGATTTCGCGCCGCTGATCGTCCACATCCATGGCAAGTTCTACGAGATGCTTGAGGACGGGACCGAATACAGCATCCCGTACGACGAGATCGTGCCCGTGCTGCGTGAATGCGGTTTCAACGGCTACATCTCGAGCGAGTACGAAGGCAACCGGCACATTCAGGATGTCTTCGAGGTCGACAGCGTCGAACAGGTGCGCCGCCATCAGGCGATGCTGGCGCGACTGCTGGGCGAGGCCTGACGCGAAAGGAGCCAACATGTTCGACCGCTACATCATTTGCGAACACGATTTCCGCAACGTCGTCGGCGATCAGGGGGTGGTGGGCTTTCAGCTGCGCACGCGTCTGCCGTACTACCGCGGTCTCGGTCTGTCGATGGTGCAAGACATCACCCTCGTGGTGGACGGCCAGGTCATCCCGCGTGACTCGTTGAGCGTCACTGTGCATGGAAACACGTACTCCATGGTGGCGATGGAAACCGCGTACAGCGATCGCTGGGAGTTCGGCGAGGAAGCGGTCCTCACCGCTCGACTCCCAGGCGGCCTGGCCAAGGGTTTGCATAAGGTCGACCTGACTCATACCCTGCGAATCTCGTATCTCCCGTTCCTTTCGATTGGAAGCGATACCAAAGTTCTCGCACTCGCCGACTGACCGCATTGTGGAAAGGAGCGCTTGAATCCAGGCCTCAGCTGGGTTCAAGCGCTCCTCTTCGTATCGCATTCTCTTCAAATGCGAAACGACATGAAGCGTAAGGCGAACCGGTGCGAATTGGCGCGGCGTGAACGGGGTGTTAATCTGCCAACGCCATCTGGTGCGTTGATACGGGTGGCAAACCAAGTCCAATCCAACAGAACAGGCACCAGAGCACTTTCGAACTGAACCATTGACTCGGTTCAACCCAGTTTTAGGAGGAGCGACATGCTGGCACGAAGGTCTACGTTCATCCGCTCGGCCGCGTTACTTGCTGCGTTGCTGGTGGGCTGCGCGCCCAACCCCACAGCCGCCCCGCCCACGTCCCCTGCCGAGGTCGCCTCGCCGACCGAGGCCGTGGCTCCGACTGACGCCCCGGCGGCAGCCACCGAGGCGACCACGGTCTCAGGCCCCGCTTCCGAAAAGGTCCTCAATTACGCCTCGATCAACAACTCGTTCACGCCGAACTTCAATCCGTTTACGGGAGTCAACGCGTTGGTGCCGACCGTCAAGGGCATCTACGAGCCATTGATGATCTATAACACGCTGAAGGCAGAGATGGTCCCATGGCTGGCGGATAGCTATGCCTGGAGCGACGACTACCTGACGATCACCTTCACGTTACATCCAGGTATCAAGTGGTCCGACGGTGAGGATTTCACAGCTGAGGACGTGGTCTTCACTTTTAACCTGATCAAGAACACGCCCGGGCTGCAAGGATCTGGTGCGACGGCCATGGGCGGCGCCGTTGACAGCGTCTCGGCCCCCGATGCCGGCACCGTCGTGTTCACGCTCAAGGCCGTGAACACCGAGTCGATCTACGACATCGTCAACCAGGACATCGTCCCCGAGCACATCTGGAAGGATGTCGCCGACCCGGCGAAGTTCCCGAACGAAGACCCGGTGGGCACCGGCCCATTCACGGAGGTCACCGACTTCCAGCCGCAGGTCTACCAGGTTGACAAGAACCCGAATTACTGGCAGCCTGGCCTTCCGAAGTTCAACGGCTTCCGCGTCACCGCCTATTCCGGCAACGAGGCCCAGATCGCGGCCTGGGTCCAGGGCCAGATTGATTACGCCGGCACCGTGATGCCCAACATCGACGAGGCCGTCATTGCAAACAATCCCGAGATCTCGTACGTCTACCCGCCGGCGAATCAGACAGTCATCCTCAACCTCAACACCACCCTCAAGCCCTTTGACGACCCGATTGTGCGCAAGGCCATGAGCATGGCACTCGATCGCGAGCAGATGGTGGCCGTGGCCTTGAACGGCAAGGCCGTCCCTGGTGATGTGACGGGCCTGAGCGGAGCGTTCTCGGCCTGGAAGGTCGCGGACGTGAGCAGCCTTGGCGATTGGACGACCTACAACCCCGAGAAAGCTGGTCAGATGCTCGAGGATGCCGGCTACAAGCTCGGTGTTGACGGCTTCCGCACGTTGCCTGATGGCACGCCCATTGCGGTCAAGCTGACCATGGTCCAGGGCTTCACCGACTGGATCTCGGCCGGCGAGATCATGATCCAGAACTGGAAGGACATCGGCATCAACGTCGAGACGAACATGATCGATGCCGGCGCGTTCTTCGGCAGCCTCCCGATGGGCGACTACCAGATGGCGCTGTGGTTCGGCTGGCCCAGCCCGACGCCCTACACGCAGTACGTCAACACCATGTCGACCCTGACGGTCGCGCCGGCAGGGCAGTTCTCGATGGTGAATTTCGCCAAGTTCGGCAGCACTGACGCCGACGAGCTGCTTGCGACGTTCGCGGGCACCGCTGACGAGGCCGAGAAGAAGCAGGCCGGCTACGATCTGCAGGCGCTCTTCGCCGAGCAGGCGCCGGTGATCCCACTGTGGGCCGGCAACGACTGGGCGATCTACAACAACGCCAACTTCACAGGCTGGCCGACCAGGGAAAACAACTACTCGTACGGCTTCCCGAATGGTGGGAACACGCCCGAGTGGCTGATCGTCCTGACGACCATCGCAGCCAGATAGGGCGTTTCGCGCATGGCGATGTGCGCCCCGTCCGTGGGGGGCGGGGCGCACATCATATTTCCCACGATCGACCTGTACGATAAGGTGAAAGACGGGTGCTCCGGGGCGAGGGTGACGCCCTGACTCTGGAGCACCTCGCGCTTCACCCGGTTGCCTGGTGGGGCAGTGGCCGGGTTGAACCCGGCGGAGGGCCACGATGCCATACCTTGCACGACGTTTAGGGTTCTATTTGGCGGCGTTGGCGGTGGCGATCACCATCAACTTCTTCCTGCCACGCCTGCTTCCCGGCGACCCGGCAGCCACCATCCTGGGCACCTCGGCCGGCAAGCTGACGCAGGATGATCTGCAACGTGTGCGGGACGCTCTTGGCCTCAGTGACGCCCCGCTCATCGAGCAATATGGCACCTACCTTGTGCGTCTCACGCAGGGCGACTTCGGGGTCTCATATACGTACTTCCCGGCGCCTGTGACAAGGGTCATCTCGAATGGCCTGATCTGGACGCTGTTGCTCGGAGGCATCTCACTCATCTTCAGTTTCATCCTTGGCAACCTGATTGGCGTCATCGGATCCTGGCGTCGGGGCGGTGTCGTCGATACCGTCCTTCCGCCGCTGCTGATCTTCGTCGGTTCGTTCCCCGCCTTCTTCCTTGCGCTTGGCCTGCTGTACGCGTTCGGAGTCCAGCTGGATTGGCTCCCGATCAGTCATGCCTACGACACAAAATTGCCGCAGGGCTTCAATCTTTCGTTCATCGGCAGTGTGGCCCAGCACATGGTGCTCCCCGCAGGCACGTCGATCCTGCTTGGCATGGGCGGCTGGGCGCTGGGCATGCGCAACGTGATGGTCAGCGTGCTGGCCGAAGATTACGTGACGATGGCTGAGGCCAAAGGCCTCAAGCAACTGCGGATCATGTTCCGGTATGCCGCACGCAACGCGCTGCTGCCGGGTGTCACCGGCCTGGGAGTCGCCATCGGGTCGATCTTGAGCGGTCAGATCCTGATCGAGACGGTGTTCTCGTACCCCGGCCTGGGCTTTCTGCTGATCTATGCCGTGAACGGCCGCGACTATCCGCTCATGCAAGGCCTGTTCATGATGATCACGATCGGCATCCTGGCAGCCAACTTCATGGTGGACATCCTGTACACGTGGCTGGATCCCCGCGTGCGGGCGGCCTGAGGAGGCGATGCGATGAGCGCGGCAACCACCCAATCCACATCTCAACGCAACTCGGCTTCCTGGCTCTCGCGTCTGGGCCCGATCGGGACACTGCTGAGCAGCACCAAGGCGCGAATCGGGTTGACGATCGTCATGGTCTTCGTCCTGGCCGCGGTCTTCGCGCAATGGATCGCGCCCGGCGATCCCAAGAAATTCGTCGGGGCCATCAACAAACCGCCTTCGGCCGAGTACATCCTGGGTACCAACCCACAGGGCAAGGACGTCTTCCGCCAGCTTGTATGGGGCGGGCAGTTGTCGCTGATCATCGGTTTCGGCTCAGCGTTCCTCATGACGACCATCGCCGTGGTCGTCGGCATGATCGCCGGCTACTACCGCGGCTGGATCGACGACGTCCTGAATTTCATCATGAACCTGTTCCTGGTGATCCCGGCGCTCCCGTTGCTCGTCTTGCTCTCGGCTTATTTGAAGCCGGGGACGGCCACGATCGTCTTTGCGCTTGCCATCACCGGTTGGGCGTTCAACGGGCGCATTGTCCGCGCCCAGACGATGTCGTTGCGCGAGAAAGACTTCGTCGCGGCGGCGGTCGTCAGCGGCGAGCCCGGGTTGAAGATCATCTTCGTGCACATCCTGCCGAACATGGTCAACATCATCGTCGGCGGCTTTATCGGCGCCGTCATCTACGGGATCATGGCCTCGACGGGCCTGGCCTTTCTCGGCCTGGCGAGCACGCAAGACGTCACCTGGGGCACGAACCTGTTCTGGGCCCAGAACGGCGGCGCCCTGATGATCGGCGCCTGGTGGGCCTTCCTGCCCTCGGGGTTGGCGGTCGCGCTGGTGGCCTTCGGGCTGGCGTTGACCAACTATGGCATGGACGAGATCACCAACCCGCGCCTGCAGGCGGAGAGCATGCTGCGACGCGTGGCCGGTGATCTCTTCGCCCGCAGCGTGCGCGCGACACCCGTGGTCCCGCGGACTCATGAGCCCACTGCCTGAGACGAACAGGATGGCGATGCCATGACTGAACAGCCGATCCTCGATATCCAGAATCTGTACGTCGAGTACCTGACGCCGCGCGGCCCCGCCCAGGCCGTAAACAACGTGTCATTCTCGATCGGGGCGGGCGAGGTGTTCGGGCTCGCCGGTGAATCTGGCTGCGGCAAATCCACCATCGCGCACTCGATCTTGCGCGTGTTGCGACCGCCGGCCGTGATCACCGGGGGCCAGATCCGGTTCCGCGGCCAAGAGGTGCTCGAGATGGGCGATGACGCCATCGAGGCCTTCCGCTGGCGCGGCGCCGCGATGGTCTTCCAGAGCGCCATGAACTCGCTCAACCCGGTCATCACGGTAGGCGAGCAGGTCATGGATGTGCTCGAGACCCACACGAAGATGGCTTCCGCCGAGCGGCGTGCGCGCGCCGAAGAGTTGTTCGAGATCGTCGGAATCGAGAATAAGCGCCTTACGTCATTCCCGCATCAGATGTCGGGCGGCATGCGCCAGCGCGTGGTCATCGCGATCGCCCTGGCGCTCAACCCGGCGCTCCTGATCATGGACGAGCCTACGACAGCCCTCGACGTCGTGGTGCAAAAGGACATCCTGCGCCAGATCCGACGGATCAAGGAGAAGATGGGATTCTCCATCCTCTTCATCACGCACGACGTGTCGTTGATGGTCGAGATCTCGGATCGCATGGGCATCATGTACGCCGGCGAGATCGTCGAGTTGGCGAAGTCGAAGGAGATCTTCAACAATCCGATCCACCCGTACACGCAGGGGTTGCTGAGTTCGTTTCCGTCCGTCACGGGTCAGAAGCGCAAGCTCTCGGGCATTCCGGGCACGCCGCCTGATCTGATCAGCCCGCCAAACGGATGCAAGTTCCACCCGCGCTGCAGCAAGTGTCAGCCGATCGAGACTGAATGCGCGCCGCGTCTGACCGAAGTGCTGCCCGGACATTGGGTGGCCGCCCATGCCGGGATGCCGCTGCCGCAGATTGCAGCCGGTGGATCCAGAACGGCGGACCAATGACCGACGATTGACGAAAGCCGCGTCGACGAGCAAGCGTCTGTTCAGAATCGCGAGGCCTTGATGACCTTACAGACATCCCCCACAGTGCAGAGCACCGCAGCCCCCGCCGGGCCGGCCCTCGACGTCCGGAAGTTGACCAAGCGATTCGACATCGGCAATGTGTTGAAGCCGAAGCTCGTGCACGCGCTCACGGATGCGACGTTCACGGTGAACCGCGGCGAGGTCGTGGCGCTGGTCGGCGAGTCGGGAAGCGGAAAGTCGACGACGGCCCGCCTGATCTCACGCCTGATCGAACCGACGAGCGGTGAGATCTATCTGCACGGCAAGAACGTCCTGAAGAGCGAGCCCGGGGTGGCGTCCCTGGCGTATCGACGGGCCATTCAGATGATCTTCCAGGATCCATACGGCTCGCTCAACCCGGCCATGACCATCGGCGCACACATCGAACGGCCCATCGGCATTCATCGGGGCGGCCGCAACGCCAAAGAGGCGGTCGTCGACCTGTTGGCCACCGTGGGCTTCAATCCGCCGGCTGAGTTCGCGGCCAAGTATCCGTACCAGCTTTCCGGTGGGCAGCGGCAGCGTGTGGCCATCGCCCGGGCTCTGGCCGTCGAGCCCGAGATCATCCTGGCCGACGAGCCCGTCTCGATGCTCGACGTCTCGATTCGCATGGGCATCCTCAACCTGATCGAGCAACTCAAAGAAGAGCGCGGGATCGGGTTCCTGTACATCACTCACGACCTGGCGAGCGCGCGCTACATCGGTGATCGCACGATCGTGATGTATGCCGGCCATCAGGTGGAGTGCGCGGAAAGCACCGAGTTGATGGATCGACCCGCCCACCCCTACACGAAGCTTCTGCTTTCCGCCGTTCCGAACCCCGAGGCGGGCCTTGTGACGGGCGACGACGAAGCTCGCGGCGAGATCCCATCGCTGATCAATCAGGCGCCTGGCTGCCCGTTCGCGCCGCGCTGCCCGCACGTGATGGACGTGTGTCGGAAGGCGATGCCGGCTGTGACCCAGTTGTCGCAAGATCACTGGGTCCGCTGCCATTTGCATTCCTGACTCTACATTCGATACAGAACCGTTCAGCCCTGTCCGAAACAGATCGGTGAGAAAAGGGTGCAGGGGTGGCCTGGGCGAAGCCCAGACCACCCCTGCACCCTTTTCTTACCCCAAACTTGTTGGGGATCAACTTTGAGGGCGTGCCGTCAGTGACCGGCGTCAGGCTCTGAGTCGACTGCGCCGAGAGCCTTGAGGGCGGCATGCTCGGCGGCGTTGAGACCGGTGATGCCGTAGATGTTCATCCGCTCGTACGGCCGGTCCAGCATGATCTTCTCCAGCACCTGGCCGGTCTCGATGTCACAGACCAGGGTCGTGCCTTCTTCGTCGCCGCTGGCCACGTAGTGTTCGTCAGGGCTCAGCGCGATGCCCCACACGCGGTTGAGGTGGCCCGGAAACACAAGGGTCTGCGTCGGCGTTGTTCCTTCATCGAACTGTCGGACGATCACGATCGGGTCGGCGCTCCCTGTCGCAACCAGCCGTCCGTCTTTGCCGATTGCGACGGCGTTGGTGCGATTGCCGGTCGAGCGGATGGGAATGGTGCGCAGGCAATCGCCAGTCTGGATGTCCCAGAATTTCAAGAGTTCGTGGTTGTCGCTCGTGATCAGGGTGCGTCCGTCGGAGCTGTAGCGCAAGGCCCCGACCGGCGTGGTGCCGTGTTGGAGCGTCAATTGGGGCTGCCGCGACCGAAGATCCCAGACCGTCACCGAACCGTTCATGTGCCCGCTGGCCAGGTGACTTCCCTCTTGATCGAACAACACAGACCAGACGTCGTCAGCGGTCTCGATCCGCGCCAACGGCGCTGCGTGCTCGACTTCGCGCGTGTCCCACAACAGGATGGCGTGCGACACGCCGGCGCTGGCCAGAACGGACCCATCCGTGTTGAACGCCATCGTGAAGACCGGGCCCTGATGCCCCGAGAACGAGTGCAGGCAGTGCTGGGCGTCGACGTCCCAGAGGCGCACATGTCGGTCATCGCTGGCGGTCGCGATCGTCTTGCCGTCTGGATGGGTGGCGATGACCCAGATCGGCCCGGTGTGCGCCTGGATAGAGGCGATATAGCGGTGCTTGTGCAGATCCCAGATACGCACCTTGCCGCTGGCATCGCCGTGATAGAGCAGGGCGCCGTCCGGGCTGAACGCGCTGGCGCCGATCAGACGGCTGTAGCCGGCCACCACACGCAGAAGCCTCCCGCTCTCGGCGTTCCAGAGTCGGATGCTCCCGCCATCCGACAGCGTGACGAGCAGGTCGTCGGGGCCGTGCGCCAGAACGCTGATGGAGTTGTGGTGTCCCATCAGCATCTTCTGATAAACCGGCGGATGTTCACCCTGTAGCCGCCAGAGTTCCACGGAGCCGTCAGGGCCGCCATTGATCAGCATCGTGCCGGCGGCGTTGAACGCCACGGCGGTGGGGCCGTTCGAACGGGTGGTCACTGAGGCGATCAGATCACCCGACCTGACGTCCCACAGAAGAGTCTGCGGGTTTTCTTCGCAGCAGGTGGCCAGCCACTGCCCTCCGGGATGAAAGGCGATGCGAACCAAGCCGGCCGAGGGATGCTTCAAGCTGCGTATAACCTGGCCCGCGCGCCAATCCCAGATGAGGATCGTCTCCTCGCCAGCGCCTGAGACGAGTGTGTCACCGTCGGGGCTGAACGCCAGAGACCACACACGCGCGCCATGCCCCTTGAGTGTCTGGAGCAGGGTTCGCGTTTGCAGATCCCAGATCAAGACGTTCGTGTCAATCCCGCCGGATGCCAGGTAGCGTCCGGATGGGTGAAACGCCACGGAGTGGACCCAGTCTTCGTGGCCTTCGAACACGTGAAGCGGCTGCCCGGTGGCCACATCCCACAGGCTGACCAGCCCGGCGAAGTTGCTGCAGGCCAGCAGGCTTTCGTCGGGGCTGAACGCCAGTGACCAGGCACGGCGAGCACGGGTCGTCGTCCAGACCGGTTTGCCATCGCTGACGCGCCAGCAGCGCATCTGGCCGTTGTACGTGCTGGCCGCCAGATAGGTGCCGCGCGGGCTGAGCGTCATGGCACTGATGGTTTCGAGCGGCTCGGTGAAGCGCGAGTCGATGAACCTGGCCCCGGTGAAGTCCGAGTCCTGCGCCTCGAGGCCCTGCAGGTCGATCTGGCGCAGCAGCAGCCCAGAGAAATCTTCATGTTTGAGGTGGCCATTGACCTGCGCGATGAGATTGGCCAGGTTGCCGCCGGCGTAACCCTGGGCTTCGTGCGGCAGGCGGCGCGCATCGCCCAGCAGGCCGCGCAGGTGGCTGACCAGAAGCGACGGGCTGCCGAAATGGCGGCGCAGACGCGTCACGAGGGGCTCGAGGATCATGCGTACCTGGCCCTCGCGCACCTGGTCGATGCTCTGGCTCTTGACCAGGCAATACGCCGAGAGGGCTTCCAGCTGGCGATGCACAATCTGATCGGCCACCAGCCCGACGAGTCGATCCGTGGTGTATTCGCGCAGCACAGGCAGGAGCGAGAACTCGGCGCCCTGATCGTTGCGCTCGATCAACGATCGCTGCAGCAGCGAATGCAATCCCGATAGGATCTCGTGCCCCGGGATGTCGAGCAGGAAGTTTGCGCGCAGCGTCGCCAGCGGCACCTGATCGCGCTCGATGGCCAGCCAGAACAGGATGTCTTTTTCGAGCACCGACAGGTGCTCGAACTGATTGCCCAACAATTGATGCAGCGTATGAAGCGTGACCGGCGCCTCGCGCAGAAAGGCCGCCAGATCTCCGCCGAAGAGATCACGCACGGTGGCCGAGGCGATCTTGAGGGCCAACGGGTTGCCGGTGTAGTAATGGACAAAGACGTCCCAGGCATCGGCTGGCCCGTAGAGCCCCTTGTCCGTCAACAGCGCCTGGCTGGCGGCGCTGCTCAGGCCAGTCAGCTTCATCACGCGCACGGGCAGTTCGCGGCCCTCGATGACCTCGAGGTTGACGGGCAGTTCGCGACTGGTCAGGATCACGCAACTCTTGTGTCGGGTCTGCGCAATGCTCTGAAACAGCTGTTGATACTCCTCGAAGCCTTCACGATAGGTGCCCGAGAAATTCCCGGCGCGTTGCAACGTCTCGGCGTTGTCGAGGATGAGCAGGCAGCGCTGCTGCTTGAGGAGATCGAGCAACAGGGGGATGGTGGGTTTTGCGGGCCGGACCGGCGACAGGATCTGGAAGAAATCGGTCAACAGATCCTGCAGCTCCGGCGCGTTGTGCAACGAGCGCCAGATGACGTAGTCGAACTCGGTGGCCACATCTTGCGCGAATCTGACCACCAGGGTGGTCTTGCCGATGCCGCCGAGCCCGAGCACGGTCACCAGTCGGCATCCCCTTTCGAGCACCTCCCGCTTCAGTTCGGCGAGTTCGGCGTCGCGGCCAAAGACATGAGCAACGTCCGGCGCGTCGCCCCAATCGACTCGCGGCGTCGCCGCCCCGGGCCCGGCCGGGGCAGGGGGCTGCGCTGCTGACGGTCTGTGGCTGGCATGGTATCGGGCGACCAGGTCGGCGAACCATGGCTCGTCGAACATGGACTTCCGGCGGGAGGCGCTCTCGTCAGCCTGAGCCCAGATCGCCCGGGCCTCTTCCCATTCGGCGCCGGGCACGAAACCGCGCAGGCTCAGGTAGTGGGCAATCAGGTTTTTGAGGTGATGGATATCCGGGAAGGCTGTGCCGGCCTCCCAATGCTGGATCGTCCGGCGCGACACGGCCAGCGCTTCAGCCACCTGGTTCTGGGTGAGGCCGATCTTCTCACGCAGCGTCAGGATCATCTGCCCGAAGCGATAATCGGTGACTCGGTACTGTCTGTGGCCGGCCATGATCACGGTCAGTGGGGCGCCAACACCTGTGTCTGGCGGCACCCGGAAGAGGCGAAACAAAAGGCGAACCCAGGCGAAGTTACCATTTGCCTCGGCCGCTGTATGGTGGTGCCGAGGGGGTTCTGCGACGGCCGACGCGTTGCGGAACGTCTGTTCACTGGGCCCATTTGGGTAGGCGCACATACTACCATAACCGGCCGTCGGATCGGCCACGAACCTGCCCAGACGCCATCATAACGCCCGAGATCGAGGAGCCGAGTATGACCGCATCTGTTTCCATCAAACGTGGTGTGTCGCTCTACTGCTTCCAGGAGGAATACTTTCACAAGCGAAAGTCCCTCGAGGACCTGTTGGCCACCTGCGCGCGGCTGGATGTCCGCGGGATCGAGATCATCGGCGATCAGATGATCCGCGGCTACCCGAACATCCCTGACGACTTCGTCAAGCATTGGCATGGCTGGATGGACAAGTACGGCCTGACCCCGGTGTGCCTCGATATGTTCCTGGATTGGAATAAGTTCAAGGGCCGTGTAATGACGCAGGACGAACGCGTCGAGTCGATCAGGCGCGACATCGTGAACGCCAGAAAGCTCGGCTGCGGCGTCATCCGCGTCATCCATGACATTGAGCCCGAAATCCTCGAACGCCTGGCCGGAGACGCCGAGCGCCATAAGGTGACGCTGGCGCTCGAGGTGCATGCCCCGAGTGATCTGGACAGCCCACTCGAGCAGCGCCTGATCGCCCTCTACGAGAGTTTGAAGTGCCCGTATCTCGGCTTCACAATCGACCTGGGCATCTACTGCAAGCGACTGCCACGGGTCGTTTCCGCGCGTTACCTGCGCGACGGCATGGCCCCGCGCATCGCGGAGTTCCTGACGAACAGCTACGATCATGGGCAGCTCAGCGCCGTCGACAAGAAGGGCGAAGACAACGAGAAGATGGTCGAGAACATCCTCAAGTTGGGCGGCCGCGAGCAGGACATCTATCTGGCGTTCATGGGCACCCACATGTGCAACTCGAACCCGCGGCGTCTGCTCGACTTCATGCCACATATCAAGCACGTGCACGCCAAGTTCTACGAGATGCTCTCTGACGCCACTGAGTACAGCATCGATTACAACGAGATTCTGCCTGTGCTTGTCGAGGGCGGCTATGCCGGCTACCTCTGCAGCGAGTACGAGGGCAACCGCTGGATCGATGACGCCATCGAGGTCGATGCGACGGAGCAGGTGAGGCTGCAGCAGGTCCAGTTGAAGAAACTGCTTGGGCAGGCCGCGTGAGACGGTTCACGTCGAGATAAGGGACAGATACCATGTACGACCAATTCATGATCGTCGGGGATGCCTTCAAGAACGTCGTCGAGGACGGCCAGGTCGTGGGTTTTCAGATCGGCGCGCGTCTGCCGTATTACCGCGGCATCGTGCTCTCGTTGATTGGTGATACTGATCTGTTTGTCGACGGCGAGCGCATGCCGCGTGAGACGATGACGGTCACAGTCGACGGCAAGACCTATCCATTGTCACAACTGGAGAATGAGCCAGACGTGAAGTGGGAGTTTGGCGATGTCGGCATCCTGACGGCCAGGATGCCGGGTGGCCTCGCCGCCGGAGACCACACGCTCCAACTTAAAATGCATCTCAAGATCTCGTATGTGCCGGTCGGGTTCTCCGGCTCCGATACAAAGACTCTGACACTGACGGCCTGAACGGCGATCGTCTCGCTCACGAAGGCGGTTTCCGGACGCTGTTGACAGACCTCGCGGTTCAGCCTCGGCGGCCCGCTGGCGATTCTGATCTTCAGCCGATTGATCGGCGGGCTCACCCGCGGCAACCCGACCTTCCGGACAGGTTCTGGCTGCTCGCGGTCGCCGTCCTGGTCCTGGCGCGCACGGCTGTGCTTCAGACACCTCCACCCGCGGCGGCCAGAACCGTGAAATAGGGCTGCTCCCCGGCGCCTCTGTCACAACGCCCGGTCGGGCGGGGGAACTCGGGCTTGCCAGGGTGGCGAAAATAAGTTAACGTTAACCTATGAAGCGCCAGCGGACCCAGCGCAACGTCACGATGGTGGATATCGCCACGGCCACCGGGCTCTCGCTCGCGACCGTGGGCCGCGTGTTGCACGACACAGGTTATGTGAGCGCGGAGAGCCGGAAGAAGATCGAGGCCTACATCCAGAAGACCGGGTACGTGCCCAACAAGATCGCGCAGGGCCTGAAGAGCCGTCAGAGCAAGCTGATCGGCCACCTGGTCGTCTTCAACCCCAACATGTTGTTCGCCAAGATCAGCCTGGCCGTCAACGCGGCGGCCCGCGAACAGGGCCTCCATGTGCTGACCATGACCAGCCACAAGGGCCTCGAGGAGGATGAGGCCCTGGTCAATGAGCTCATCGGCCATCGGGTGGATGGCGTTGTCGTGACTTCAAACGTCAGCATGCCGAAGGCGGCGATCCAGAAGCTGGTCGACCGCAACATCCCTGTGGTGATGATCGAACGCACCCTGGCCGTGCCCCGGGTCGACCGGATCCGGGTCGACGACCTGGGCGGGGCGCGCCTTGCCGTGCAACACCTCCTGGATCATGGGCATCGGCGGGTTGGGTTCATCGGCATGCACCTGTTTCACGAGGTCGAGAGGCTCCGGCTCGCGGGCTATCGCGACGCGCTGCTTGGGGCGGGGCAGACGGCGCAGGACGATCTGGTGCGTCTGATGGCCGAGTACTCGCCCGAGGCAGGGAAGCAGGCCATGGAGTCGTTCCTGGCGGCGCCGGAGCCGCCGACCGCCGTGTTCGCCACGTCCGACCTGTTCATCGGCGGCGTCCTGCAGGCGCTGCACGCCCGCGGGCTACGCGTCCCGCACGATCTGTCGCTTGTGGGCTACGACGACACCCTTGCTGCGATGTTCGCGCCCCCGATCACGTCTGTGGGGTTGTCGCTCGACGACGTCGGCCGCCAGGCGATCGACCTGTTGCTCAAACGACAGCCGACGCCGGCCGCGTCGGCGCGAACGCTTACGCTGGGCACGGTTCTGATCGACCGCGGCTCCGTCGCGTGCATGGCTTGAGGGGCTTTTGTTTTCACAGATATGGCAACGTTAACACATCCTTGACCCGGTCAGAAAGACGAGGAGCGACGATGAGCCAGGACACTTTCATCACACAGATCTGCGTGGTCGTGCACGACGTCAGACAGACCAACGCGCATTGGGCCAGGATGCTGGGCCGTCCGGAGGCCGAGATCATCACGGTCTTTCCGCCCGGCATCCTGCACTACACCCACGGCCAGGCCGCGGACTACACAGATTGCCAGGTGGCCAAGTACGACCTCGGGCACGTCGTGCTCGAGTTGATCCAACCCGGCCCTGGGGCCAGCCCGTGGCGCGCCTTTCTCGAGGCGCGCGGGCAGGGCGTGTTCCATTTCTGCGTCCAGGTGACCGACCGCAAGGGTTTCCAGGACGCCCTGGCCGATATCGGCGTCGGGCTGCCTTACCACATCGGCTACTTCCCGCAGGGCTCGTATAGCTACGTCGCCGCGACGGAGCAACTCGGACTTGAGTTGAGCGTGAACTATCTGGTCGACGACGGGGCGCTTTTTCGAGGACTGCAAGCCGGCACAGTCGCGCCGCTCGCCGAGTTGAAATAGAGGAGGACCGCATGAACATCGAAACCCTGAGGCAATGGATCGCCCAACGCGACACCTTCAGCATCCTCGAGACGCTGGACATCCACACCGGCGCCCGAACCGTCCTCAAGGAATTCGATTACGTCATCGAAGCGCCGAACTGGACCCGCGACGGCCGCCACCTGATCTACAACAGCCAGGGGCGCATGTTCGCCTATGCCCTCGCGACAGGCGTGATCAGCGAGATCGACACGGGCTTCGCGATCGATTGCAATAACGATCACGTCCTCTCGCCCGACAACGCCGAGCTGGCGGTCAGCCACTTCACGAACGAAGACGCTGTGTCGCGGATCTACATCGTCCCCACGGGTGGCGGCCGGCCGCGGCTTGTGACGGCCAACGGGCCAAGCTACCTGCATGGCTGGTCGCCTGATGGAGAGCGCCTGGCCTACTGCGCCGAGCGCGGTGGGCAGTACGACATCTACACGATTGCTGTGGCGGGCGGCCCCGAGACGCAGCTGACGAACCTGCCCGGGCTGGATGACGGGCCCGAATACGCGCCCGACGGCCGGCACATCTGGTTCAACTCCACGCGCAGCGGGTTGATGCAGGTCTGGCGCATGGACGTCGACGGCGGCAACCCGACGCACATGGTCGTCGAAGAATCGAACGACTGGTTCCCGCATGTGTCGCCGGACGGCCAGTGGGTGGTCTATATCGCTTACGCCAAGGGCGACGTGGCGCCCGGCGATCACCCGGCCAACAAGCACGTCGAGCTGCGCCTGATCCCGGCCGCCGGCGGCGCACCTGTAACGCTGGCGGCGCTCTTCGGCGGCCAGGGCACGATCAACGTGAACTCCTGGGCCCCCGACAGCCGCACGCTGGCCTTTGTGTCGTACCGGCTCAAGTCGTGAGCCGTGATCGTCGATCCGTGAGTCATTCCGTCCGATGCGAAAGCGAGACCTGTCATGATCAAACCCGTCAAGATCGCGATCGTGGGCTGCGGCTTCATCGCCGATGCGTATCTGAGTACGATCCGCAAGAAATTCAAGATCCTGGACGTCGTGGGCTGCTCGGATCTGGATCCGGCCAAGGCTCAAGAAAAGGCCGAGCGCTACGGCATCCGGGCGTTGACGATGGCCGAGCTCGCGGCTGACGACTCGATCGAGCTCGTCGTGAACCTGACGACGCCGGGTGCGCATTATCCCGTGATCAAGCAACTGCTCGAGATGGGCAAACACGTGTACACCGAGAAGGTGCTGTCGGTGGAGCTCGAGCACGCGGCCGAGCTTGTGGCCCTGGCCAACGCGAAGGGGCTTGCGCTTGGTGCGGCGCCGGATACGTTCCTGGGCTCGGCGATCCAGACGGCGCGCTTTGTGGTCGACAGCGGCCTGATCGGCGAGATCACGTCGTGCCATGCCGTGCTCACCCGTGACAGTGAGTTATTCAATCGGGCCTTTCCTTTTACGGCCAAGCCTGGGGGCGGCATCGGTTTCGACGTCGGCATCTACTACATCACGGCGTTGCTCAGTCTGCTTGGCCCGATCCGCGAGGTGGGTGGCGTCGTGCACACGCACAGGCCTGATAAGATGCATTACGGGCTCGACCGTTTTGGCGAGACCTTCCCGGTGCAGTGCGAGAACCTGATGGCGGGCACGCTTCAGTTCGCGCGCGGCACGGTCGGCAACGTGCTGTTCGACTCGAACTCGATCTTCACCTATCCCGAGAAGCCCAGCCTTGTGTTGCATGGCAGCCTGGGCGTGCTTCTCATGGCCGACCCCAACTTGTTCGGGGGCGAGGTCAAGGTGATCCTCAAGGGCAACAGCGAGCCTGTTGTGATGCCGTCGAGCCACGCCTATGACAGCGAGTGCCGCGGGCTCGGGGTGGCCGAGATGGCCTGGTCGCTGCGGCAGAACCGCAAGCACCGCGCCAGCAAAGAGATGGCCTATCACGCCCTTGAGGTGCTGCACGGGCTGGTTCGGAGCAGCGCGACCCACGCGAACGAGAGGATCCGGTCGACCTTCGAGCCCATGCCGGCGCTCCGCCGCGGCTTTGCGGGCCAGGGCCAATTCGAGTTCATGGAGGAGGCCGGGATCGCGCTCTAGGATCTGTGCGCGATACGCCCGACCTTGAGATCACGGGATACGCCGATGCCGCATTTGTTTGAACCCCTCACCATCCGCGGGTTGACCCTGCGCAACCGTATCGGCGTCTCGCCGATGTGCATGTTCAGCTATACCGATGGCTTCTCCAACGAGTTTCAGCTCGTCCACCTCGGCGCGCGCGCCGCAGGCGGGGTGGGGCTCGTGATCGCCGAGGCCACGGCCGTCGAGGCGCGTGGGCGGATCACGGCCCACGACGTCGGCCTGTGGTCGGATACGCACATCGAGGCGCAACAGCGCGTGACGTCGGCGATCAAGGCCTACGGCGCGGTCGCCGGTGTGCAGATCGCGCATGCGGGTCGCAAAGCGAGTGTGGGGCATCCCTCGACGGCCAAAGGGCGTACGATCCGGCCCGGGGAGCCCGGCGGCTGGCAGCCGGTCGGCCCAAGCGCGCTGCCGTTCAACGCGGAGAGCCCCACGCCGATCGAGCTCAGCATCCCCGAGATCCAGGATATTCAGGCCGCGTTTCGTTCTGGGGCCGAGCGGGCCCTGGCGGCGGGGTATGAGTGGCTCGAGATCCACGCCGCCCACGGCTATCTGATCCACAGCTTCTACTCGCCGCTCTCCAATCAGCGCACCGATCGATATGGCGGTTGTTTCGACAATCGCATCCGCTTCTTGCTGGAGACCGTTGCGACGACCCGCGCCGTGTGGCCGGAGCGGCTGCCGTTGACCGTGCGCATCTCGGGCACCGATTGGGTCGAAGGCGGCTGGACTGTGGAGGAATCGGTGGAGCTGGCTCGGCGGCTCAAAGTGGCTGGGGTCGATCTGGTGGACTGCTCATCCGGCGGTGGGGTGGCGAATGCCACGATCCCGGTTGGGCCAGGCTACCAGGTGCCCATCTCCGAAGCCGTGCGCCACGGCGCCGGCATCCTCACCGCGGCTGTCGGGTTGATCACGGCGCCGGCCCTGGCGGACGAGATTATCCGCAACGGCCGCGCGGATCTGGTGCTTCTCGGCCGCGAGCTCCTGCGCGACCCTTACTGGACCCTGCACGCCGCCCAGACTCTGAGACAACCCATCCCCTGTCCCCCGCAGTATCGCAGCGCGTTCTGAAGTGCGGGATTGACAGCGCGCCTGCCCGGCGCCCGGCCGCCGCGCGGTGTCTGGCCCAAAAACTGGCCCTTGACCTGGAGTCAACTCCAGGTGGTACGCTGATGCCTCAACCCACGCGATCGTTCGTCAGCCGTGGTCAGGGCGCTAACGGATTGCCCGCACCATCAGGCCCTGATGAGCACGCCCTGCTGACCGAATGACCGTCTGCCCTGACCGGTCGAAGCGCCCACACGACTGCGGGAGCAGGGTGGCTCGATTTCTAGCCGCGCGGCCCGCACGTTCGAGAAAGTTTGCATCATGCGACGAACCTCATCGAATGACCGGAGCGAGTCTCTAGAAACCGAGCAGGGTCGGACACCCCAGCCGCGTTCAGGCTGGGGTGCGATCTGGGGATTGGCTCTGGGCGCGACAGCCATGGTCACGGCGCAATTTCTACCCATCAGCCTGCTGACGCCGATCGCCCGTGATCTGGCCATCTCGGAGGGCGTCGCGGGCCAGACCGTGACTGCGCCGGCTGCGTTGGGGCTCGTGGTCAGCCTGGTGATCGCCGTCGCGACGAGAGGGCTCGATCGCCGCCGGCTCCTGATCGGGCTTGCGCTTCTGCTTGGCGTCTCGAATCTGGTGACCGCCGTGGCGCCGAATCTGCCGCTGCTCCTCGCGGGGCGCATGCTCATGGGCGTCTGTCTCGGGGCGTTCTGGCCCTTTGCCCCGGCGCTTGTGATGCGGCTCGTGCCGGCCGGGTCGGTCTCGCGCGCCCTGTCGATCATCTTCGGCGGCGTGGCGATCTCGGGCATCGCCTCGGCGCCGTTGGCGAGCGTGTTGGGCGAGTGGATCGGCTGGCGCGGGGTCTTTGGCTGCGCGGCGGGGTTGGCGATCCTGGCCCTGATCTGGCAATGGGTCGCGCTTCCCTCATTGCCCCAACAAGAGCCGGCGCGTTTTGCGACCCTGATCAACCTGTTGAAGCGCAGTGACGTTCGGATCGGGCTGGGCGCCGTGATCCTGAGCTTCGCCGGACACAACGCCTTCTTCACCTATGTTCGGCCGTTCCTCGAAAACGTCACCCATGTCAACGTGACGGAACTGACCCTGATCCTGCTTGTCTTCGGCGTCGCCGGTTTCATCGGCAACTCTCTGTCGGGCCTGCTGCTGAACTGGAACCTTTCACGGACGATCGCGCTCATGTGTCTTCTGATGAGTCTGTTGGCCGTTGGGCTCACCTTCTTTGGCGAAGTGCCCGGCGTCGTCACGGCGATCCTGGCGTCTTGGGGGTTCGCAAACGGCATCGTCCCTGTCGGGTGGAACACCTGGCTGACCCGAACCTTCCGTGACGACGCGGAAAGCGGGGGTGGTCTGTTTGTCGCGACGGCCCAGCTCGCGATCATGACCGGCGCCGCCGTGGGCGGGATGGTCATCGATGGGATTGGCCCGCTGGGCACAGTCGTGGCCGGCGGGGTCTTGCTCGTGCTTGCGGCGGGGGTGATCGCTTTCGGCGTGCGCCCGATGGACGGCGACCCTGTCGCGATCGCTCACACGTCGCAAGATCCTGTCAACGTGTCTCAAGCGTGAATATCCACACATCCAAAGGAGATCGACGATGCACATCGGACTTCAGATCCCGTCATTCAAGTACCCGGGCGGCGCTGCGGCTATCCGGCCCACGCTGAAGAAGATCGTCACGACGGCCGAGGACGCGGGCTTCTACAGCCTGTGGGTGATGGACCACTACTATCAGATCCAGGGGTTGTTCGGCGAAGCGCACACCGACCCGATGCTCGAGAGTTACACCACGCTCGGGTACTTCGCGGGCCTGACCGAGAAGGCCTATCTCGGCGTGCTTGTCACGGGCGTGATCTATCGCCATCCCTCGGTGCTGATGAAGATGGTCAACACGCTGGATATCCTCTCCGGCGGTCGGGCTTATCTTGGCATCGGCGCGGCCTGGTACGAGAACGAGGCCAAGGGCTTTGGCATCCCTTATCCTTCGACGTCTGAGCGCTTCGAGCTGCTTGAAGACAACCTCAAACTGGCGAAGGCGCTTTGGGCGGGAGACGCGACGTCCTTCGAGGGCAAGCATTTCACGGCGCCGGCCATCACCAACAACCCGCGCCCGTTATCCAATCCGCATCCGCGCATCATGATCGGCGGCACAGGGCCCAACAAGACCTTGCGCATGGTCGCCCAGTACGGCGACGCCTGCAACATCGGCGACTGGGTGGGCGCAACCCACATGCAGAAGGCCCTGGACGATCTCAAGCGCCACTGCGACGCGCTGGGGCGCGACTACACGACGATCGAGAAGACGTCGCTGTGCACCGTGAACCTTTCGGGCACAGACACGCCGGCGAGCGTCATCGACCGTGTCGCGGCGCTGGCAAAGATGGGCTTCAGCCACGCGATCTTCAACATGCCGGATGTGTCGGGCCTGACGGCGCTCGAGACGTTCGGCAGGGAGATCATCCCGGCTGTCGCAGCGCTCTAGCGGACGACGGTCATGGCACGGGTCTTTATCACGGGTTCAGCGGACGGGCTCGGGCAACTGGCGGCCCGCTCGCTCATCCAACAAGGGCACGGCGTTGTTCTACATGCGCGCAACGCCAGGCGGGCGCTCGATGCGCGTGAAGCCGTGCCTGATGCCGAGGCTGTGTTGATCGGCGATCTCGCCCGGCCGGACGAGACGCAGCGTCTTGCCGAAGACGTGAACGCTTTGGGGCGTTTCGACGCCGTCATCCACAACGCCGGCGTCTATCAGGCGTCGGGCAAGGACCTCCTGGCGGTCAACACGCTGGCGCCGTACATCCTGACCTGCCTGATCGCGAAACCGGGACGCCTGATCTACCTGAGTTCAGGCATGCACCTGCAGGGGGATCCGTCGCTGAAGTCGATCGCCTCCGGGGGTGGGGCGATCAGCTACTCCGATTCGAAATTGCATGTGGTGTTGCTGACGAAAGCTGTCGCGCGCAGGTGGCCCGGCGTCTACGCCAACGCGGTCGACCCGGGCTGGGTGCCCACAAAGATGGGCGGCCGCGGCGCCCCGGACGATCTCGGGCAGGGGGTCGAGACCCAGGTGTGGCTGGCCGTGAGCGACGATGCGGGCGCGAAAGTCAGCGGTCGTTACTTCTTCCACAGGCGCGAAGCGCGCTCCCAGGCCGCGGCCGATCGCCAGGATCTCCAGGAAGAACTCCTGCTTGTCTGCGAGCGGATCACGGGCGTTCGTCTCCCGGCAGAGCATCGTGAGTGACCCTTACACTCAGGGCGTCGACGGCGGTTGCCGAAAACCGAAACGTGGGTCCTGGCCTGAGCGGTGACGCTCAGGCCAGCGACGGTCGCTGCGCCGTCGCTGGCTACGGTTCAGCGGCCGGATCCGGAGCCGATTGTCCCTTGACCTGGAGCTGACTCCAAGTAGTATGCTGGCCCAACGAGGTGAACCATGAAGATCGCCGAAGTCAGTGAGCGCTGTGGGCTCTCCGCCGACACGTTGCGTTTCTACGAGCGGAGCGGCCTGGTGCGGCCCGTGGCCCGCGATCGGAGCGGCGTCCGCGACTACGCCGAAGCCGACCTGATGCGGATCGAGTTCATCCAATGTATGCGCAAAGCCGGTCTGCCGATTGACGTGCTCAAAGAATACGTCGATCTGGTCGACGCCGGCGAGCACACGATGGGCGACCGGATCCAGATCCTTGTCGAACAGCGCGAACAGCTCCTGGCGCGCATGCGCGACATTCAGCAGACCCTGGATCTGCTGAACTACAAGATCGATCTCTACCAGAACAAACTGGGCCCGGGGTCAAAACGCGGACGACGGCCGGTGAAGGATTCGGCCCGCGCTCAGGAGATGGCCTACGCCGCGCCCACCTAATGGGATTTTCGGTCTGGATCTTCGGCCCGGAAGTTGAACGGGCGGAAGTAGACCGCGTCGTGCGTTTGATCGTCCACCAAACGGAAAGCCACGCCCAGGAAGTTGCTCTGCGGCGGGTCGCTCTGCCCGAGCGCGGATCGGCCCTTGATGTCGTCGATCCAGGTCAGCTGAAGCCCTGTCGAGTCGGCCACGCCGACCCCGGACGCCAATGCTTTCAAGTCGGGCACGATGATGCCTGACATATGTTGGCCTCCGCAGGTTAAGGGCAGGGTTTGGCGTCGATCGCCGCTTCAGGCTGATGTTGGGTCAGCTGCGGCGGTCAGGAGCCGCACGATCAGCTCATGCATGTGGCGTTGGTCTTCGCGGCTGAGCGCTGTGTCGAGGATCGCGCCAGCGCCTTGAGCCCCCGAAATTGGCCCTTGACCTGGAGTCGACTCCAGGTGGTACGCTGCCTGAGCGCGGGCAAAGTTGAAGATCAGGGCTGACGTTGGCGCTGACTCTGGCCCACGCAGGGGGATCAGATGGACACCGTTCGATTTGGCACGACCGGCCTGAAAGTGTCGCGGCTCTGCCTGGGGTGCATGAGCTACGGCGGCCCCGATCCGCGCTGGACGTGGGCCCTTGGCGAGGAGGGCAGCCGCGCGTCCATCAAACACGCGCTCGAGCTCGGCATCAACTTCTTCGACACCGCCGACGTGTACTGCGAAGGCAAAAGCGAGGAATACCTCGGGCGAGCGTTGCGCGACTTTGCCTCGCGCGACGAAGTGGTCATTGCGACCAAGGTCTTCTGGTCGCTCAGCGGCAAGCCGAACAGCGGCGGGCTCTCGCGCAAGCACATCCTCAGCGGCATCGACGCCAGCCTCAAGCGCCTGGGCACCGACTACGTCGACCTGTACCAGATCCATCGCTGGGATTACGAGACGCCGATCGAGGAGACGATGGAAGCCCTGAACGACGTCGTGCGGGCCGGAAAGGTGCGCTATATCGGTGCGTCGTCGATGTACGCGTGGCAGTTCGCCAAGGCGCTGTACACCTCCGATCGGCACGGTTGGGCGCGCTGCGTCTCGATGCAGCCGCTGTACAACCTCTCGTATCGCGAGGAGGAGCGCGAGATGTTCCCGCTCTGTCATGACCAGGGCATCGCCGTGATCCCGTGGTCGCCGTTGGCCGGCGGCTGGCTGTCGCGCAAGCCATCCGAAGACCAGAGCGCGACGGCCCGCGGCGAGAAGGACTTCAGCACCCGACCGGCCTCCAAGACCGAACTCGACGACGCCATCCAGCGGCGCGTGGCCGACATCGCCGAGGCGCGCGGCGTCCCGATGGCGCAGGTCGCGATCGCGTGGATCACCTCGAAGGCCGTCGTCACGGCCCCGATCATCGGCGCCACAAAGCTGCGCCACCTCGACGATGCCGTGGCGGCGCTGGCGATCGCGTTGACGGCGGACGAGATCAAACACCTTGAAGAGCCCTATCGGCCGCGGCCGGTGGCGGGTCATGCATAACCGCAAAGGCACATCATGCAAACAGTCACCTTGAACAACGGCGTCATCATGCCGATCCTCGAGTTCGGCGTCTTTCCGGTCCCGGATCCGACCGAGTGCGAGCCCAGCGTCCTTGAAGCCCTGCGGGCCGGCTATCGCCTGATCGACACAGCCGCGGCCTACATGAACGAAGAGGCCGTTGGGCGCGCGATCAAGGCGAGCGGCGTGCCGTGTGACGAGATCTTCGTCACGACCAAGCTCTGAGCACAAATGTATTCTCCATCATCGATGGCGACGTCGGTGCTCTCACTGTTCGGAACGATGGGCATCCTGGCGTACTCGCCGATCTTCGTGCAGCAGGTCATGCACGTGAGCCCGACAATCAGCGGCTCGATGCTCACCCCGTATAGCCTGTTGACCGCCTTCCTTGGGATCCCGGCCGGGTACCTGTTGGCCCGAACGAAGAGATACAAATGGATGTACGTCCTCGGCTATGTCATCATCACGATCGCGATGGCGGCCATGTGGAGCTTCACGGTTGACACACCGATCTGGCTATACGTGCTTGTCACGTCGGTCGCGGGCTTCGGCTTTGGGGCGATGCCGACGATCAACACGCTCGTGGCGCAATTCGCTGTGCCCCGGAGACTGCTGGGCGTCGCGGTGGGCGCGATGTTCTTCTTTCAGATGGTCGGGATGGCGGCCGCCCTCTCTTTCCTGGGGCTGGCGCAGGCCAGCGCCGCCGATCTTGAGGGCGGCCTCAAGCTCGTCTTTCTGATCGGCGCTGTCTGCACGGCGGCCTCGCTGTTGTGGGTCATGACCATCCCGGATCTGTCGATGGACACCGAGTAGCCGCGTGGGGATCGCACGGGCGAGGCGACAGTGTTGTCGCAGGAATAGGTCAATCCCGTGGAGGATCGTGCAAGGGCCGGGCAGGCATCCGGGGCATACTCAAAGCGGAGGACGCGACCGAGATCGAACCCGTGAGCGAACCAGACGATCAGGCCGCCGTGCAGGCGGAGTAAAGGGAACCCATGCGCGCAACAATCATGTATGGAGCCGGCGACGTTCGGGTCGAGACCGTGCCGGATGCCCGTTTGATCGAGCCCACCGACGCGTTGGTGGTCGTGACGCGAGCCGCGATCTGCGGCAGCGACCTCTGGCCCTACAAGAAGATGGAGCCGACCGAGGGTGGGCGGCGGATGGGCCATGAGTTCATCGGCCGGGTCGAGGCCGTCGGGGCTGAAGTTCGCACCCTCAAGGTCGGCGACCTTGTCGCTGCCCCGTTCGCCTGGTCCGACGGCACATGCATCTTCTGCCAGCAGGGGCTGCACACCTCGTGTCTCCACGGCGGTTTCTGGGGCGGCACGGCGCTCGACGGCGGCCAGGGCGAGGCCGTGCGCGTGCCGCAGGCCGACGGCACATTGTTCGCTCTGCCGGTCGGGCCCGACCATGCCCTGATGCCGTCGCTGCTGACTCTGACGGATGTCATGGCCACGGGCCACCACGCCGCCCGCTCGGCCCAGGTCGGCCCGGGCCGGATCGCGGCC
>DKKP01000218.1:0-5855 GCA_002455335.1 Anaerolineales bacterium UBA6663
CGGGCGCGGCCCAGGCCGGACGCGGGCCGGGCCGCTTGATGACCGCCACACCGCTTCCCCAGATACCGGCGAGCCATGACCATACCGCAACGCCTGAACCCACGGCCTCGGCACGCCCCACTGCTTCACTCGTGCGCGCGCCTCAAGCTCAGACTTCCGAAGTGCGAGTCTTGTTCACCGGCGACATCAATCCTGGCCGCTGCCCGGCCCAGATCGCCCTCGCGGCCGACGACTACACCCTTCCCTATCGGGCTGTCGCAGCCGAGCTCCAGGTCGCCGATCTTGTCGTGGGCAGCCTGGATGGCGTGCTCTCCGACCTCAGTCCGCCGATCGCGTGCGTGCCCGAGGGTGAATACAACCTGATCGGCCCGACGCGCACCGTCGAAGGCTTGGCCTATGCCGGGTTCGATCTGGTGACCCTGGCGACCAACCACGCGCTGGATTGCGGTCATCTGGGTTTCGTCTGTGATGGGTTGACGCTGAGCGATACGCTGGCGACATTCCGCGCGGTCGACATCGCGACCGTGGGCGCCGGGCTCAACCGCGCTGAAGCGCGGCAGGCCGTCGTGCTGAGCCGCAACGGTCTACGGCTCGCCTTTCTTGGGGCGTCGGCCGTCGGCGAGTTCGCCTGGGCCGGCGCCGACACGCCGGGCATCGCGCCGCTCTCGACCGAGCACCTGCATCACCTGTTATCGGATATTCGTGCTGCGCGCGCCTCGGCCGATATCGTTGTCGTACTGCTCCACTGGGGCGTAGAATACGAATCGACTCCATCGATCGACCAGCGTCGCTGGGCCGAACGGATGCTGGATGCAGGCGCGACAGTAATCGTCGGCACACATCCGCACGTCACGCAGCCGATCGAGCCGCTTGGCGCAGGCCTCGTGGCCTATTCGCTCGGCAACTTCGTCTTCGATCAGGATCCTCAAGCTACGCGCGCCGGCAACGTCCTCGAAGCGACCTTCACGGCCTCAGGGCTTGGCGCCTGGCGTGTGCTGCCGATCGAAATCGTCGATCTGCATCGGCCGGAGTGGCGCTGAACCCACTCGGCATTTTTACCTAGCCACACAGGGGCGGGCCACGGCTAAAATAGCGGCGTGGAGGCGGGACAATTCGGGCGCTATGAGATTCGGGGCGAGCTCGGGCGGGGCGGGATGGCCACCGTCTATCGTGCCTTCGATCCTGCGTTCAAACGCGAGGTGGCCCTCAAGGTATTGCCGCGCGAACTCCTCCACGATTCCGCGTTTCGTGCGCGCTTCGAGCGCGAGGCCCAGACGATTGCGTCGCTCGAGCATGCCGCGATCGTGCCCGTACATGATGTCGGCGAGGCCGATGGCCAACCCTTCATCGTGATGCGCTTGATGCCGGGAGGCTCACTGGCCGATCGGCTGGCGACCGGCCCGCTCACGTTGGCCGAGGTCTCGCGCATCCTCACCCGCCTTGCGCCGGCGCTCGATCGGGCGCATGCGCTCGGCATCGTCCATCGCGACCTCAAGCCCGGCAACATCCTGTTCGACGCCGATGATGAGCCCTACATCGCCGACTTCGGCATCGCGCGTCTGGCCGACGAGACCCAGTCGTACACCGCGACCGGTGTGTTCGGCACGCCCGCCTACATGAGCCCGGAACAGGCGCGCGGCGAGCGGCTGATCGACGGCCGCTCCGACGTCTACGCCCTGGGCGCGATGGTGTATCAGATGCTCAGCGGGCGTTTGCCGTACGAAGCGACTACGCCGATCGGGATGGCGCTACGGCATGTGACCGATCCGGCGCCCCGGCTTAGCCTGGTCCGACCCGATCTCCCCGTCAACTGCGACACGGTCATCCTGTGCGCGATGGCCAAGAACCCCGACGAGCGTCTGCCGACTGCCGCGCACCTGCGCCTGGCTGTCGATGCGGTCGCCACGGGCGCGCCGCTGCCCGATTGGCTGCAGACTCCCGCTGCTGCGCTTACCCCGGTGCCGTACGCGGGTGCGCTCGTCGCGCCAGCGCTCGCCCCTGCCCCCGTACCTACACCCGCACTTGCACCCGCGGCGACAGCGCTCGCCACGCTGGCGCCGACCCCGCCGGCCATCATGGTTGAGCCCGGTCTCCCGGCTCACGTCGCGCCGTTCCCGGCGCTTTGGCGGCGAGCGCCGAAGTGGGCGCGTTGGGCGTCAGGCGTGCTTGCGATCGGTCTGCTGATTGGGTTCGGGGCGCTGTTGGCCGTGTGGGCGACATCCACCGTCGGTCGTGCGACAGCGACTGCGATGCCCACTTCTGCGTCCGAGCGAACGGCGCCGGCCACGCTCGACACGGCTGCCGTCGAAGCCACGGTCACGGCTGCGCTTGCGCCCTACACCCAGGAGCGCTATGACACGGTCTCGCGGGTCGCGCTGGCCGCCGCTGGAGATGCGCCCGTTGACGTGATGCTCATCGCGCGCGCCGAGTCCGTCGACCAGCGGACCCGGCGGATACGGCTGATCGCGCTCGACGCGGCGACTTCCGAGTTGCGTTGGGCTGCTGGTGATCTCTCGCGCGCCGGCGCCGACTCGCCGGTGCTCAGCACGGCCGAGCGCGTCTTCCTGATCGACGGACAGACCCTGCGTGCTTTTGAGCGCAGCGATGGCGCCGAGGCCTGGTCGCTCCCGCTGGATGCCGGGTTGTTGAGCTGCAGCCTGCGCACCTGTTATCAACTTGCGGGCGATGTCATCGTGATCGTCACGTCCGACAATGTCGTCAACGGCATCGATGTGTCCACCGGGCAGCCGCGTTGGCGGATCGAGTTGCAGGCTGCGCCGGCGGCCGTCTTCGATCTTGGTCCGGTGCTTGCTGTGTACGATGAGGCGCAGCCTGGTCAGGGGATGTACCGCCTCATCGACGCGGCCACGGGTGACGTGCGTGACTTCACGCCGACGTGTAGCGAGCGCGGCGTGCCGTTGCGGGCCACCGCGCGCACGCCATTGACGCGCGCATCCGCCGATGTGTTCTATACCTTTCTTGGCCGCGAGGCTCTGTGTGTGCAGAGTTACGACGTCGCGACCCTCGACCTCAACTGGTCGACCGTGATCGCCGATGAAGCTGGAGAGGGTTTCAGCTATCGCGGTCAGGTCGGGGCTGGCGCGCTATTTCTGCCGAGCACGACCGGCGCGGGCTTGCTGCGGTTGGATGCCGAGACGGGCGTTTCCAGCCGTTTGGGTCAGTCCGCCGGGCGGCTGCTCCTGCCGTTGACGGTGCGTGAGGGTCATGTGCTGGCGCGCGACACCGGGGCGCAGGCGGCGGTCGATGAAGCGCTTGTGTATCTCGACGCGGCCACAGGCGAGGAGCGCTGGCGATACGTGTTCGACGGACGTGCGCCGCTCGAGTCGCCATACGCGCGATCGGGGAGCCTGAGCCCGGGTGATGCGCTCTGGGCGTGGCGGAGCGACGCCGCAGGGCCCGTGGTTTTCACGATTGCGGCGATCGAGGCCCAGGGCCTTGAGTTGCAGGCTGAGCAGGTCGATTGGGCGACGGGCGAGGTCGTTGCGACGACGCGGGCGATGCTGTCGGCTCCTGGCGGTGAGCCGCTGGCGCCGCGTCTGGTCGTCTGGCGTGAGCGTGAGGCCTGGTGGCTGTTCGACAGCCAGTATCTGGTGCGGCATGGCGTCGATGCGGGCGTCGCAGCCGATATCTGGCCGCCGTTGCCGTGAGCTGGTCAGGTTAGAAAAACGGCGGGTTTTGCCAAAGGTGATTCCTGGATCAGCCTAAAAAGCGCGAATTCCGAGCGGACCTGACAGGTCCAAGGTTAGAATCGACATCCGGCGCGAGGCGAGCATGGCACTGCGAATCCGAACTCTGACGGCTTTTCTCAACCCCGGCGACCCGGTCCAGCTCGAGCGCCTGCGCGGCGTCGCCCAGGAAATGTCCGAGCTCAAACACATGCTCGCCGAAGCCCAAATCGAGGTTCAGACCCTGCGGCTGGCCACGCCGCCTCTCGCGACCTGGGTTCACCCAGGCGAACGGGCGTTGATCCCTCTGGCGCAACGCCTTGAGGAGGCCTGCTTTGTCGCAGGTTTTGGCTACGCCAGCCTCGGGCCGTGGCGCCCGGGCGATGACCCGGCACTGGCGGCCACACTCCCCGACGCGATTGGCGCGACAAGCACGATCTTCTCGACCATCCGGCTCACCGCCGGGGCGGGGATCGATCGTGAAGCAGTCCTGCTCGCCGCCGATGCGATCCGGCGCTGCAGCACACTCACGCCGGACGGCTTCGGCAATCTGCGTTTCGCCGCCCTGGCCCGAGTTCCCGCTTACGTCCCCTTCTTGCCGGCCGCCTATGCGCCCGGGTCGGATGGCTCGGATGGCCCTGTTCTCGATTCACGCTCCGGCGCGTTCGGGTTGGCAATCGGCATCGAGGCCGCGTCTTTGGCCGTTGCGGCCGTTGACGGCGCCGCCACACTCGACCAGGCTCGCCAGGCGCTGATCGCCACGGTTGAGGCGAGCGCCGCCCAGCTCGACAAAGTTATCAAGAGCTGGCTCAAGCGACGTCGCGCGCAGTTCTTGGGTTTCGATTTTGCCTGGGCGCAGTACCCAACGCCAGAGCGTTCGTTGGGCACAGCGCTCGAGCGACTCAGCGGCGCCCCGGTCGGCCGCGCCGGCACGCTGGCGGCCGCGGCACTCCTCACCGAGGCCCTCGACCGCGCATCCTTCAAGCGCTCCGGCTACAACGGGCTCTTCCTGCCTGTCCTCGAGGATTCGGTGCTCGCACAACGCGCGGCCGACGGCTGCCTGCGGGTCAATGACCTGCTGCTCTATTCGGCGGTTTGCGGCACGGGGCTCGACACCGTTCCCCTCCCGGGTGACACCTCAGCTCCCCAGATCGCGGCGATCCTGACCGATGTCGCAGCGCTCGCCGTTCGCCTCGACAAGCCGCTCAGCGCCCGACTCATGCCCATCCCGGGCAAGGCCGCTGGCGACCCCGTGACCTTCGACTTCGAATACTTCGCGCCAAGCAGGGTGCTCGCCGCCGACTCGGTCGGCTTCGGAGGGCTCCTGGCGACCGAGGCGCGTTGGGCGCTGTCTGCGAGGCGGGCGTAGGGCGAGAAGCGTGGAGCGAGAAGCGAGGAGCGGAGAGGTGCGAGGTGCGAAGCCATCCGCAGCCCGAATCTTCGGCCGAAAGCCTGCCCCGTGCACACCTGACAAAGGGCGGCTAGACGCGGAGCCGCGATCGGATTTATAATCAAAGGATAGGCGATGACGAAGGAAAGTAGGTCGGCGAAACCGATCAGGGAGGGCGGGCCAAGACTGTGAGCCCGCTCCGGATGACGCTGGTTGAAGTTCCCTTCTGAGCCAAACCCCGGAACGGATTGGGTGAGTGGGTGAAGAATGATTGGGCAAATGCGCCGATCATCAAAACGCCCGATCGCGCAATCACTCACTCCCACTAGGGGGTTTCGCCCGCCAGGCGTTATCGTGGCAGCCGGTGATGGCCGGCACAGAGTGGGCGGCGCACGCGTGCGTCGTCAAATTGGGTGGCACCGCGTGGATCCTTGATCCCCGTCCCAATGTGGATGGGGATTTTTTGTTTACGCGGCGCAGCTGAGGAGATGCGAATGCTCGATCAATTGAACGCCCTGGAGCAGGAGGGGCTGGCGCACCTCGGAACCGTGGTCGACGGCGATGCGCTCGAGGCCTGGCGCGTCAAATATCTTGGCCGCAACGCGCGTTTGGCGGAGTTGATGACCGGCCTGAAGACGTTGTCGGCGGCCGAAAAGCCGGCGGCCGGCAAGCGCGCCAACGAAGTCAAGCGCGCGCTCGAGGAGGCCTTCACGGCGAGGTCCGAGGGGCTACGGCAGGCCGAGCTGGCTCAGGCCGCGGAGCGTGACGCGGTCGACGTG
>DKKP01000218.1:5896-13803 GCA_002455335.1 Anaerolineales bacterium UBA6663
GCTGCGCACGCACACCTCACCGGGCCAGATCCACGCGATGCGTGCAAACGCCCCGAACCCGGTGCGCGCGATCCTGCCGGGCTGGTGCTATCGCTACGAGCAGATCACGTCCCGGTCTGAGATCCAATTTCTGCAGATCGAGGGCATCGTGGTCGGGCCTGGAATCCGCATGAGCGATTTGAAGGGCACGCTGACCGAGATGGCGCGCCGTCTGTTCGGGGCCGACGTGCGTACGCGCTTTCGTGCGGATTACTTCCCGTTCACCGAGCCGTCNNCTGGGCTGCGGCATGGTCCACCCGACCGTGCTGCGCAACGGCGGCTACGACCCCGACCAGGTCTCGGGTTTCGCGTTCGGCATGGGCCCGCAGCGGATCCTGATGCTGTCGCACCGTATCACAGACATCCGTTACTTCATGCAGAACGACTTGCGGTTCTTGGAGCAGTTCTAGGGTATGAGCCTCGGGCGCGGCGCGGCCTGGTTATACGGGGCCGGGCTTTGTGTGATCTTTGGCCTTGGAGCCACGCTCGACGCGACATTGGCTCGCGCCAACGGACCGTATCCGCTCATTCATGTGACGGCCACGCCGTGGATGTGGGGAGTTGGGCCGCTGACGGGTTGGTGGGCCTGGAGCCCGTTGTGGCTGGCTGGTCTGGGTGCGCTCCTGGCCGGTGGGCTCGGGCGAAGCTCAGCCGGTCCGCGTGTCGGTCAATGGATCACGTTGCACTGGCGGTGGGTCGCGCTTCTGGCTGCCGTTCTGGCGTGCGCCGGGTTCTGGTTTTGGCGCGTCGCCAACAGCGAAGGCGATGCGTTCAAGTATTTGATCATGCTCCGCGATGACAGGTGGTTTGTGATGAGCCAGCCGCTCAGCACAGCGCTTTTCTCACTGGGTTATGGCCTGCTCGAGCCGGTGGGTTGGCCGCCGGCTGCCGCTGCTGCAGCGGTCAACGTGTTTGCCGGCGCCGTGTGGGTCGTCGTCGTACTTGCGTTGGCGCGCACGACCCCGGTTGCACCGCTTGCGATCGCGAGCGCGGTGGTGGCCGGCGGTGTTGTCGTGTGCTTTGGCTATATCGAGACCATGGCCTGGCCGCTTGCGATCGCGAGCGGGTATGCCTGGGCGGCGCAACGCGCGCTATCGGGAGCGTCGCCCTGGCCCGTCGCCGTGCTCTTCGGCCTCGCCGTCGCCGCGCACGGTCAGATGCTGCTGCTCGGCCCGTCGTTGCTTGTGGTCGCTTACGTGGTCTGGCGTTCGCGCGGTGTGGGCAGCGTGCTGGCGTTCGCGGGTCTATCCGCGGCGCCGATCGTGTTGATCGTGGCCGTGGCACTCATGAACCAGGGCCATATCTACGACACGCTGGTCGGTGATGTTCTGGGCGGAGGCGATCGGCGGATGTTTGTGCCGCTGACGACAGCGGCTGTCACGACGGAGCGTTATACGCTGCTCTCGGGTTGGCATCTTTGGGAACTGGCTCAGTTGACGCTGCGCACAGCGCCCTGGCTGCCGCTGGTGACGCTTGGCGCGGTGCTGGGCCAGCGCAAGACAGCGCGAACGGTCCGCAGCCTGTTCTGGGTTCTTGTGTTTGTGGGTAGCCTGTTGTTCCTGATCCTGTGGAACGCCGATTTCGGCCTGCACAAGGATTGGGATCTGTACGCGCCACCCATGATGTTGGCCGCATTGGCGGCCGTTATGCTCTGGCCGGAAGGATGGCGCCCGACACGGGTGGAGACCGGGCTTGGCGTCGGGTTGAGCTGCGGCGCGACAGCCGTGACACTGCTGACCTTCGCGCCGATCGCGAGTTGGGATCCGTGGAACGTTGACGCGGTTCTGGCCGGGCGCCCGGTGTATGTGCGCTATGGCGAAGTGGCCGAACTGGTCGGTGTCGAAGCGCCGGCCTGGTCGGCCCGGGCCGGGGAAGACTGGTCGGTCACCACGACCTGGCGGTTGCGCCAGCCGACCCGCGTGCAGTATACGTCGGCCGTGCACGTGGTCGCTCAAGGGCCGGACGGGCCAGTGTTGGTGGCCCAGCACGACGCGCGCCCGATCGCGCCGACCCATTGGCCGAACCCGCGTTTCACCGATGAGTGGATCGTGGGTGAGCTTGTGCCTGACACACACCGGGTTTCGCTGGCGGCCGACATCGCATCAGGTGAGTACGAGGTTTGGGCCGTGCTTTACGATCTGACCACAGGTCAACGGCTGGCCTCCGTAACGGGCGATCATGAAGTCATCGGGACCCTGACTGTCTCAGGCCCGTAAACCCAGGGCGGACGCGTCAGCGTGCGCCGCCGAATCATATGGAACAACGCGCCGGGCGCAGGATTGGCCCGGTGCCGAGGGAGGATGGATATGCGAGTACCGATCAGCTGGTTGCGCGATTACGTCGACATCGATCTGACGCCCGAGGAACTGGCGACGACGTTGACGTTCGGCGGCCTAGAGGTCGAGGAAATCGAGTACGTCGGCAAGCCGATGCCCAAACGCGCACCGGGCGAGAAGCAGGCGTTCAAGACGAGCGGCATCGGTTGGGACCGCGACAAGATCGTGGTCGCCCAGATCCTGGAGGTCGGCGCGCACCCGAACGCCGATCGGTTGACTCTGCTGCGTCTCGATGACGGCTCGGGCGCCGAGCAGACCGTGCTCACCGGAGCGCCGAACATCTTCCACCTCAAGGGCACGGGGCCGCTGGCCACGCCGATCAAGGTGGCTTATGCGCGCGAGGGCACTGTGCTCTACGACGGCCATAAGCCCGGCTGGGAGCTGATGACGCTCAAGCGCGCCAAGATCCGGGGCGTCGAGTCGTACTCGATGGTCTGCTCCGATAAGGAGCTTGGCATCTCCGAGGAGCACGACGGCATCATCCTCTTCCCGGATGACGCGCCGGTCGGCGTCCCGCTGGCCGACTACATCGGCGACGTGGTGCTGACGATCAAGACCAACCCGAACATGGCGCGCAACACCAACATCTACGGCATCGCGCGTGAAGTCGCGGCGCTGACCGGCAAGCCGTTGCGCCCTCTGCCCTTGATGCCGCAGCCGAAGACGCTGGCGGGCGATGCGCCAAACGCGTTTGTCAACATCGAGATCACCAACCCCGATCTCAACCCGCGCTTCGTTGCCGGCCTGATCACGGGCGTGACGATCAAGCCGAGCCCGTATGAGGTGCAGCGCCGCCTGCGGCTGGCCGGCGTGCGCGCGATCAGCAACATCGTCGACGCGACCAACTACGTTATGCTCGAGGTCGGTCAGCCGTTGCACTCGTTCGACTACGGCGCATTGAAATTGAGGAGCGAGAAACAAGGAGCGAAGGGCGAGGTCAAGATCATCACGCGGCTGCCGAAAGCGGGCGAGACGCTTAAGACGCTCGACGGCCAGGAGCGCAAGCTTGATCCCTTCACCATCCTGGTGACCGACCCGAGCGGGGCGTTGGGCCTGGGCGGTGTGATGGGCGGCGCCGAGACCGAGGTTAGCGACGCGACTGTCGACATCCTACTCGAGGGCGCGGCCTGGGAGTTCATCAATATCCGCAAGACGCTGCAGGCCCAGAAGCTTTCATCTGAGGCGGGCTACCGCTTCTCACGCGGCATCCATCCGGCGATGACGGTGCGCGGCGTGTTGCGCGGCCTGGCGCTGATGCAGGCCTGGGGCGGCGGCACGATCGCGCCCGAACTGGTTGATGCGTACGCAAAGCCTGCTGTGTCGACCACGGTCGCGATCACGCCCGCCGAGGTCGAGCGCCTGCTTGGTATCTCGATCCCGGCTGACGAGATCGTGCGGATATTGAGGAGCCTGGAGTTCGATGTCGTCGTCGAGCGTGGAGCGGAGAGCGATGGCGCGGCCACGCTCCCCGCCCCACGCTCAACGCGCATTACGGCCACCACGCCCGACCATCGGCTCGACATCGGCGAAGGCGCTGTCGGGCGGGCGGACCTGATCGAGGAGATCGCGCGGGTGTACGGTTATGAGCGCATCCCTGGCACCTTGCTGGCCGACGCGTTGCCGATGCAGCGTCGGAACGCCGCGCTCGAGCGCGAGGAGCTGGCGCGTGACGTGCTCGCTGCGGCCGGCTTGTTCGAGGCCCAGACCTACAGCCTGACGCAGCCCGAGCGCGAGGCGCGCACGCGCGACCCGTTGGCGAACGGATCGTACATCGCCTTGCGCAACCCGATCACGCCCGAGCGTGCCGCGCTGAGGCGTACGCTCCTGGCGGGTCTGTTGGATATCGCCGCGACGAACGCGCGTCTGCACGAGCGGGTGGCGTTGTTCGAGATCGGCAAGGTGTATCACCCGCGTGTTGGGGCGTCGCAAGCGTCCCCTCTGCCCGAAGAACCGTTGCGCGCCGCAGTCGTGTTGGTCGGCGCGCGCGCCGAGCATGACTGGTCGAGCGGAGCGGTCGCCCCGGCCGGCGTCGACTTCTTCGATGTCAAGGGCGTGGTCGAGCAACTTCTGACGCGACTGCATGTGACTGGCGTGCGCTACGTGCCCGCCGTGCACCCGAGCTTGATGCCCGGGCGTTCGGCCGAGCTCAAACACGGCGACGTCACGCTTGGATGGTTAGGCGAGCTTCATCCCGAAGTGCGCGCGGCCTTCGACCTCCCGTCGATGGCGCCGGTGGTGGTGGCCGACCTCGATCTGGCGGCCGTGCTCGATCGCGTCGACGAGCGCTTCACGCTCGTCGGAGTGCCCGAGTACCCGCCGGTGAAGGAGGACCTCGCGCTGCTGCTCGACGACGCAATCCCGGCCGATCAGGTCGCGGCGTTGATCAAGCAGACCGGCGGCGTCACGCTGGCCAAGGTAGAGCTCTTCGACGTCTATCGTGGCGACAAGCTGGGCGCCAACAAGAAGAGTCTGGCCTTCAGCCTGACCTATCAGGCGCCGGATCGCACCCTTTCGGGCGGCGAGGTCGCCAAGCTGCGTGACAAGATCGTCAAGCGCCTCGAGCGCGAGGTGGGGGCGCAGATCCGAGGAGCGTAGGGCGAGGAGCGAGGCGGCACCATTTCATAGGTTCAAGGATCAGACACATGGCAGACAACTACATCCCCAGCCCGCGGCAGTGGGTGGCCGACCAGGTGGCGTTGTATGAGAGCAGCGGAGGCACCGAGGGCCTGACCCTGCGCGACACCGGCCTGCCCGTGATCATCGTGACCAACCGCGGCCGCAAGTCGGGCGCGATCCGCAAGACCCCGCTCATGCGCGTGGTCGACGGCGCGGCCTACGTGTTGATCGCGTCGCAGGGCGGCCTGCCGGATCATCCGCAGTGGTATCACAACCTGATGGCGGACCCGCTGGTCGAGATCCGCGACAAGACCGAGGTCTTCGCCATGCGTGTGCGCGAGGTGACCGACCCGACCGAACGCGAACGTCTCTGGCGCCTGGCGGCCGCGGCCTACCCGCCGTACGACGACTATCAGGCCAAGACGAGCCGCCAGATCCCGGTCCTGATCGCTGAACCCGTCTGAGCTGCCTGTATCGGAGCGAGGAGCGAATGCTATCGCATATGGCGCGGTAGCATTCGCTCCTCGCGTTTCGCTCCACGCGCATCTGCCTGGTGGCGCGGAATGACTCGAACCCAATCGCGGCCCACTGTCATCCAGAGCGTCTAGCCACCTTTGCCTGAAGACACACGCGATGAGCGGAAGGATCTCCTGTCGGATTCGTTTGTCATCGGTGGGTGCGCCTCCGATGATATCGGAGTCCGATAGAAGATCCTTAGTCCTTCGTCTTTAGGCCGGCTCGAAGCGCGCCTGGAAGAACCTCAGATACTGCGGCTCGTAGACCATGCGCAGGCCACGCGTGGAATCGCGGTGGTCATAGACGGCCTTGACCGACTCGGCCACGACGTCCATGTGGGCCTGAGTGTAGACCCGGCGCGGGATGGTCAGGCGGGTCAACTCGAGCTTCGGGTAGCGGTGATCGCCCGTGGCTGGGTCGCGGCCGGCGCTGACGATGCCGCGCTCCATGGCGCGCACGCCGCTGTCGAGGTAGAGTTCGGCCGCCAGGGTCTGGGCCGGGAAGTCGGTCTGCGCGAGATGCGGGTAGAAGCGCCGCGCGTCGAGGAAGATCGCGTGCCCGCCGATCGGCCGCACGATCGGGATCGACCACTGCTCGAGCAGTTCGCCGAGATAGCGCACCTGGCCGATGCGGGCGCGGATGTGGTCGTCGGACATCGACTCCTCGATGCCGATCGCCAACGCCTCCATATCGCGCCCGGCCATGCCGCCGTACGTGTGTAGGCCTTCGTAGACCACGACCAGGTTGCGCGCCGCCTCGAACACGTCTTCATGATTGAGCGCCAACCAGCCCCCGATATTGACCAGGTTGTCCTTCTTGGCGCTCATCCACGCGCCGTCGGTGTAGCCGCAGAACTCCTTGACGATATCGCCCACGGTCTTGTCGGCGTAGCCGGGCTCACGCTCCTGGATGAAGAACGCGTTCTCAACCAACCGGGTGGCATCGAGGTAGATGCGGATGCCGTGTCGGTCGCACAGCTCACGCAGCGCACGCGCGTTGGCCATGCTGACCGGCTGGCCGCCGGCCATGTTGACCGTCGCGGCCAGGCTGATATAGGCGATGCCATCGGCGCCGACCCTGTCGATCAGGGCCTGCACCTTGGCGAGGTCGACGTCGCCCTTGAAGGGGTGCAGATCCTGCGAGTCGTGCGCGGCGTCGATGATCACATCGGCGAAGACGCCGCCGGCCAGCTCCTGATGCAGGCGCGTGGTCGTGAAGTACATGTTGCCGGGCACGTACTGTCCGCGTTTGATCGCCACCTGGCTGATCAGATTCTCGGCGCCTCGCCCCTGGTGGGTCGGCACGACGTAGCGATAGCCGTAGTGGGTCTGGATAGCGGTCTCGAGCCTGTAGAAGTTGCGGCTGCCGGCGTAGGCCTCGTCGCCGAGCATCATGCCCGCCCACTGCCTGTCGCTCATCGCGCTTGTGCCGCTGTCGGTCAGCAGGTCGATATAGACGTCGTCGGAGCGGAGCAGGAAGGTGTTGTAGCCCGCCTCGGTCATGGCGCGCTTGCGCTCGTCGGCCGAAGTCATCTTGATCGGCTCGACCATCTTGATCTTCCACGGCTCCGCCCATGAGCGGCGGCCGTGCTGTTGGCCCATCGTCTGCAGGTTGGTCATGGCATCCTCCGAGGGCGCAAGAAAAACGGGTGAGCCTCACGACGCGCGGTCTCGCCCCGCGCCGTGAGGCTCACCCGTGGATGCGTCGGAGGTCAGTCGAGCGGGATGGCCGTGGTGTGCTTAACCTCGCTGAGCACCACGCTGGTCTGCAGCCGGCCGACGCCCGGGATGGTCGAGAGCTTCTCGACCAACAAACGCTCGAGGCTTGGCCTATCGGGCGCCAGCACCTTGAGCAGGAAGTCGTACTCGCCCGTCAGGTGATGGCACTCGAGCACCTCGGGCAGGCGCTGCGCGGTCTCGCGGAAGATGCCGAGCCGATCGCGATGATGCGCTTGCATGGCCACGTGCACAAAGCACATCAGATCCTGGCCAAGCAACTCGCGATCGAGCAGGGCCACGATGCGTTTCACGTACCCCTGACGTTCAAGGCGCTTCACGCGCTGGTGCACGGCCGGGCCCGACAGGCTCAGGCGCCGCGCCAGCTCGGCCTGAGCAAGACTTGCATCGCACTGCAGCTCTGACAGGATGGCGACATCCAGTTCATCGAGCCCATGTCGGGGCGTTTTCTTTGCTACGGCCATGCCCACCTCCATCATAGAGTTCTTTTCGCAAGCAGAGATATAACAAAAGAATCTTAATAGAATACACCGGTTTTACTGCGAATGTCTTTGCCCAACCGGGCGACACAAGCGTCGCCTGTACGATGGTATGCCGGTGGCCCGATGCGGCGTCGGCGGCGGGTGGGGTGTTGGGCATGGGGGTAGAGACGGGGCATGCCCCG
>DKKP01000448.1 GCA_002455335.1 Anaerolineales bacterium UBA6663
TGATCGGCACAGGCGGGATGGGCAAGGCCCACGCCACGGCGTTCCGTAACGTCCCGTTGGTCTTTGGCAACGAGCCCGGCCGACCGGTGCTCGAAGTCGTCGCCGACGTCGACGCGCCCGCTGTCGCGAAATGGGCCGAGGCGTTCGGCTTTGCGCGCTGGACGACCGATTGGCGCGAGATCGTCGCGGACCCGCGGGTCGACGTGGTCGACATCACCACCCCCAACCACCTGCACGCCGAGATGGCGATCGCGGCCGCGCAGGCGGGCAAACACATTTACTGCGAGAAGCCGTTGGCGACGACCTCGGCCGATGCCGCTCGCATCGTCGCCGCCGTTGAGCGGGCCGGCGTGATCAGCATCGTGGGCTTCAACTACCTGAAGAACCCGGCCCAGGCCTTCGCCCAACAGTTGATCACGTCGGGCGAACTGGGCGAGATCACGCTGTTTCGCGGTACGTTCGATCAGGACTTCCTGACCGATCCGGGTGTGCCGTTCAGCTGGCGCCTCGATCGCGCCCTGGCGGGGACGGGCGCACTCGGCGATCTGGGCTCGCACACGCTGGCCTTCGCCCAGTTCCTGATCGGAGACATCGTCGAGGTCTGTGGGTTGAGCGCGACGACGGTCAAGGAGCGGGCCGTGCCAGTCGCCGGCTCCGGCTATGCCGCCAAGGCCGCGCACGATGCCGCGCGCAGGACCGTCGAGAATGAAGACATCATGGAATGCCTGGTCCGCTTCGAGAACCGCGCGATCGGCACGATCGGCACAAGTCGGGTCGGCACCGGGCGCAAGCTCGGGTTGACGTACGAAATCCAGGGCACGCGTGGCGGCCTTGTCTACACCCAGGAACGCATGAACGAACTCAAGGTCTATCGCCACACCGACCCCGATCGTGAGCGGGGCTACAAGACCGTGTACATCGGGCCCGAGCACCCCGGCTACAAGGCCTTCTTCGGCCTGGCCGGCATCGGTCTGGGCTATAACGACCAGAAGATCATCGAGGCTCACGACCTGATCTCGGCCGTCGCCCAGAACCAACCGGTTCAGCCGGATGTGCGCTTCGCGTATCGCATCAACAAGGTCATCGACGCCGTGGATCTGTCGTGTCGTGAACGCCGTTGGGCGCGACCGAGCGAGTTCGACACCGAGGTCGATCGGGCCTGACGCAACGCCGCGCTTCGCGGTTCACGGGCGGGGGACGCGATGAAGATCGGATTGGTGACCGACAGCCTGGGCCATCTGGCCTTCGACGACCTGCTCGAGGCCGCGGCCGCCCTTGGGGTCGAAGCCCTCGAGTTCGGCTGTGGCGGCTGGTCGGCGGCGCCGCACCTGAACCTGGATCAGCTTCTGGCGAGCGCTGACGCGCGGACGACCTTCATAGCCAGGGTCCGCGATCACGGCCTGGCGATCAGCGCGCTCAACTGCTCAGGCAACCCGCTGGCGCCGGGCGCCCGAGGTGCCGCCCACGCGCGGGTCGTGCGCGATACGCTGACGCTTGCGCGTCTGCTCGGCGTCCCACGCGTGGTGATGATGTCGGGGCTGCCGGGGGGCCCGGGCGATCAGAACGCGAACTGGATCACCACGGCCTGGCCGCCGGAAGGGCTCGAGATCCTGCGTTATCAGTGGGATGACGTGGCGCTGCCCTACTGGCGCGATCTGGTCAGACAGGCGCGCGCGAATGGCATCGACCGGATCTGCGTCGAGCAGCACGCCCACCAGCTCGTGTACAACACCGAGACGTTATTGCGCCTGCGGGACGCGGCCGGCGACATCGTCGGCGTGAACCTCGACCCCAGCCATGCGCTCTGGATGGGCGGCGACCCCCTGCGCGCGATCCCGCATCTGCGCGGCGCGATCTATCACGTGCACGTCAAGGACACGCGCATCGAACACCCCAACCGCGAGCTCAACACGCTGTTGGAGACCAAACCCAACGAGCAGGTCGCCGCGCGCTCCTGGAACTATGCCACCCTCGGCCATGGCCAGCCCGCGGCCTGGTGGCGCGACTTCGTGACCCAGTTGCGGCGCAACGGCTATGACGACGTCTTGAGCATCGAGCATGAGGACCACAGCCTACCGCCCGACGTCGGCATTCGGAGGTCCGTTGCATTGCTGCGCGAGATCATCTCCTAAAGCCTACCAGGCGTCCTCCCGCCTGACCGCCTGTGCGGATTGCACTGTCTTGAGGCGACGAATTCTGGACAGGCATAGGCATTTCAGGGGTTGCGCGTGCCATCGAGAAACCGTATTCTGAGCACGATCAACGCAGACAACTGAGAATACTCAAAGGGCCAGGACGCCCTCGACGGATAACCTCGTCGAGGGCGTTTTGCGTTAACCGCCATGTTCATCGCGCTCTCCGTCTTCACCATCGCCTACGTGTTCATCGCCACGGAGAGGTTCCCGCGGCATCTTGTGGCGCTCCTGGGGAGCGCCGTCTTGATCGTGTTCGGCGTGCTCAGCCCCTACGAGGCCCTGACCTACATCAACTGGGACACGATCGGCCTGCTGGCCGGGATGTTCGCGCTCGTTGCGGTGTTGATCGAAGCCGGCTTCTTCAAGTGGCTGGCGCTGACCGCCGTGCGCAAGGTCAATTACCACCCGACTTATCTGTTCATCGCCCTGATTCTGCTCGCGGCCCTGCTGGCGATGTGGATGGACAGCATCACCGTGATGCTCTTCCTCTCGGCGCTGACGCTGCAGCTCTGCAGCCTGCTCAAGATCGACCCTGTGACGTTGATCATCGCCGAGGTTTGCGCGGCCAACACGGGCGGATCGGCCACGCTGGTCGGCGACCCGCCGAACGTCATCCTCGGCACCACGCTAGGCTTCAACTTCGGCGACTTCCTCACTCACACCGGCCCGATTTCGGCCGTGGCCGCATTATTGCTCCTCGGCTTCTTCCTCTACGTCAATCGCAAGCACCTCGGCGATGCGCATGCGGCGCTCACCGACGACACCATCCGCGAGATCGAGGCCTTGCACAACGACCCGCTCCACGCGCAGCTCACCCGCATCGGCCTGATCGGCTTCGGCGCCGCTGTGGCGCTGCTGGTGACCCATCACGGGTTAAGCGAAGCGTTCCACTTCGAAATCACAGCGGCGATGTCGGCTCTGATCCCAGCGGCGCTCGTGCTGATCGCGATCCCCGGGATCGAGCGCAAGATCGTCTTCAAGCGGCTGCTCCACCACGACAGCGAAAACCTGATCTTCTTCGCCGGGCTGTTCATGTTGATCGGCGGGCTCGAGAAGTCGCACGCGTTCGAGCACCTGGCCGAGATGCTGACGTCGACGTCGGCGAACAACCCCGCCGGGCTGGTCTTCGCCCTGCACTGGGGCCCGGGCCTGCTCAGCGGCGTCGTCGACAACGTGCCGCTCGCGCTGGCCATGAGCTATGTGCTGCACGACATCTCGCTTGTCCCGGGCATGCCGGCGCTGGCATTGATGGTCTGGTCGTTGGCGCTGGGGCTCAACCTCGGCGGCAACCTCACCCCGATCGGGGCCTCGGCCAACGTCGTCGCCTACGCGTACCTCGAACGCAACCACGGCAAGGTCGGCTGGTCGCGCTGGTTGAAGATCACGGCCATCCCCACGATCGCCACCATGGTCCTCGCCTCGGCGCTGCTGCTCGTGAAGGGCAATATGGGCTGGTACTGAAAGCGGAGAGCAGAGTGCGTTATGCGGGGAGCGAACGCTACCGCGCGGTAGCGGCGCATCGGATAAGACGCGCCTATCGCTCCATGTTCTACGCTCTTCGCACTACGCTCCTCGCCCCCTCGCTCTACGCTCTACGCCTCACCGCCTCGACCACACACCGGATCTCGCCATAGCTGATCGCCTGGGGCAGTCGCGCCTTGAGCGGCGAGAGGTATTGCAGCGAGCCCTCGAGTCGGATGGCCTCTTCGACCTGGGTCTGCACAGCAGGATCGACGACGGCGCCAAGCGCCACCTTACCTTCAGCGATCAACTCGGCCAGATGGGTATAGATCGTGCCCTCGGCCAATCCGCGCTCGGCCGCGATCTGGGCCGGGCTGAGGCCGCGCTGCTGGAGCTCGAGTGTGAGGCGCAGCGTGCCA
>DKKP01000425.1 GCA_002455335.1 Anaerolineales bacterium UBA6663
CGACGAACGGGTCGTCGGTGACAGTGACGGTGAAGAGCACGTCGACGACCGTGCTCGGGTCGGCGGCGCTGTCGAAGCTGCCGAAGGTAAAGGCCACGGTGTTGCTCGGCGCATCGGTCGTGATGACCGGCGTGATCAGCGTGACCGGGCGCTGCGTGTCGGTCGGCCCGAACTTGGCCGTGCCGGCGGCGGGTGCATCAGCCGAGATCGTGGTGTCGAAGGTCGCCACCTCGGTCGCGGCAAAGACCGGCAGCGGCAGGTAGTCGGTGAAGACCAGGTTCTCGAAGTCGGTCTGCGGCAGCGTGTAGGTGAAGCGATAGGTAACCGTGTCGCCGGGCTCGATGATCACGTTCGTGCACACCGGGCAGACGACGCCGTTGATGGCGTAAATGGTCTTCTCGAGCACGCCTTTGGCGAGCTCGAACTGCGCGCCGCTGTCATCGGCCTCGCGCTGGCCGGTGGGCGTCAAGGCGTCGGCGACGTCGAGCAGCGCGCCATCGACCGAGACGGTGTTAGTGAGCACGTCGCCCTGGTCGACCGAAGGGTCGCCCGAGGGATAGGTGTCGGAGAAGGCCTGCTGGACCACGGTCTGGAAGACGATCTGGGCCGTGGTGGCGCCGTCGTTGAAGACGCCGCAATCGGGGGCCGGGCCGCCGGTGCCGGAGGTCGGCACGCAGCCGCCTACCAGGCGGTCGCCCAGCGCGCGCGCCACAAGTTCATCCGAAAGCCGGAAGGTGACCGTGGTGGTGCCGTCGGTGGCCGGGTCGACGTCGCCCGCGATCTCGCTGATGTCGACGGTCACCTGCGCCGGGTCGAACCCCGCGGCCGGGGCGCTGAAGCCGTTCCCGCTCACCGCCAGGGTCGGCGTGAACGACGCATCCCAGCGTTGACCATCCGAGAACGTGTCGGTGATGACCACGTCGTTGAAGGCGAAGAAATCCGAGATCTGGATATCGAGCGTGTAGACGATGACGTCATCGGGCGAATAGCCGGCCGGGGACAGGTCGTTGGCGATCGCCACGCCCTTCTGGATCGCGATCGACTGCTCCTCGAGGACGTGATCGCTGGCCGTGACGTCGCTGGTCGCTGGCGCGATCGGGTCGCGCGGGTCGATCGGGTCCCAGCTGGCCGCCGCGCTGGCATCGTCCGGCGCCAGGCGATCGTCGCCGCTGACAGCGTCGAGCACGGCGGCAGAGGTCGAATCCAGCCGTGGCACGTAATACGAAAATAGCAGCGAAGCGTCATTGGCGCCGGCCGTTCCGGTGGCCGCGCTCAGGCGTCGGGTCAACGTCCCGCCGGGGGTCGTGAGCCCCGGCGTGGCGATATCGGTCACGGTCGGCGAGCCGACGGCGGCCAGGACGGCATCGGTCGACAGATACTGCAGGCTGTTCGGGAGGACGTCGGTCAGGTCGAGGTCGGTCAGCGTCTGGCCGTCGGCGATATCGACCTCGATCCGGTATTGGCGCGGGTAATTCGGGCCGGTGGCGGTCTCGTCCTCGGGCCCAATGTAGGTCTTGGTCAAGGTGAAGAGCTGAGGCGTCACCGTGTCGGTCGCTGTCGAGCCGATGATCGGCGTGTTGCCGGTCGGGATGCTGCCGTAGGCGAAGCCGCCCGTCGCGCGGAGCGTGAGCGGCGCGCCGAGGTCGGCCAGGTTCGAGAGCGCGGCCGTGATCTGGATGTCGGCGCCCGGCTGGCCGACCGCAAAGCTGCCGAACGGCAGTTGCAGCACGACCACCTGTGTGCCGACGGTACAGGCCGTGGAGAGCCCAGTCAGGGGGTGCGTGTACGTCCCGGTACAGGACGGCACGACAAGCAGCGGCGTCAGCGCTGACCCAAGATAGCTGGCGCTCGTGAACGTCAGCCCGTCATCGCCATCGCTGCCCGCGATCGGGAGCTCGACGTTGACGTAGGGCCCATAGCCCACCTCGCCCGGCCCACCCGTGTTCTGGAAGCTCACCGTGAACGTCACGGGCTCGCCGATGAACGCATCGGCGGGCGCGGTCACGGTCGTGCTGGGTGTGGGCACGGCCCAGACCGGACTCGCCGGCCCGGCAAACTGGGCGGCCACCAGGCCAACCAGGGCCAGGAAGCGCAGGGCGAACGTCAGCTGGACAGGGCGTGTGATTCGTCGCATGAAAACCCCTTACGGTCGGCTCAAGCCAAAATCTAACCTTGGCCGGATTCGGATAGACGTCTCAGATTACGGGAAGCAAGAGTCATGCCGCCATAAGGGGGGCGTGAAAAGGTATCCGCGCCAACAATGCCTAACGAAAAGCGAAGGGGCGCGGAGTCAGCTTGAGCCGACCCACACCCCTTCATGGCGCGTCGTTGATGTCGCTAGATCGGGCGTTGGCCCGCTATGAACCGGCCTGGCTCCTGAACCGAGCCTGCCACTCGAAAAGCTTGGCAAGCGCCTGCATCGGCGGCACGGCGTTCAGATCCAGGGTCTTGAGTTCATCGAGCAAGGGGTTGGTCTCGGGGAAGAGCGTCATCTGCGCCGGGGCGTCGTCGCTCAGCCGCACCGCGCGACCGCCACTGGCCTCGAGGCGCTCGAGGATCTCCTGCGCCCGCCCGATCACGGCGCGCGGCAGCCCGGCGAGCTGGGCCACGTGGATGCCGTACGAGCGATCGGCGGAGCCCGGGATGATTTTGTGCAGGAAGATCACGCGCTCGCCCTCTTCGGTGACCGCGACGTTGTAATTGCGCACGCCCGGCAAAACCGCGGCGAGATCGGTCAACTCGTGATAGTGCGTGGCGAACAACGTCTTCGCTTTGAGACCCGGGTGATTGTGGATGTGCTCGACGATCGCCCAGGCCAGCGAGAGCCCGTCGTAGGTGCTCGTGCCGCGTCCGATCTCGTCGAGCACGAGCAGGCTGCGCACCGTTGCGCCATGCAGGATGTTCGCCGTCTCGACCATCTCGACCATGAACGTCGACTGGCCGGCGTGGATCTCGTCCTGGGCACCGATACGGGTGAAGATCCTGTCGAACAGGCCAAGTTGGGCCGAGGCAGCCGGCACAAAGCTGCCGATCTGGGCAAGCAGCACGATATGCGCGACCTGCCGCAGGTAGGTTGACTTGCCCGCCATGTTCGGGCCCGTGATCACGCGCACGATCTCGCCCGGCTCAAACACCACGTCGTTGGGCACATAGCGCTGCCCGGCTTCGAGGAATTGCTCGACGACCGGGTGCCGGCCATCGATGATCTCGAGTGCCGGCGCCGCCAGGATCTCAGGGCGCGTGTAGCCGTGTCGGGCGGCGGCCTCGGCCAACGCGGCGACGACGTCGAGCTCGGCCAGGGCCTGGGCCGTCGCCAGGAGTCGCCCCGCCACTGTCGCGATCTGAGCGCACAGGTCTTTGAACAACCGGGTCTCGACCTCGAGGATGCGTTCCTCGGCGTTGAGCACAAGCGTCTCGTACTCTTTGAGCTCCGGCGTGATGTAGCGTTCGGCGTTGGTCAGGGTCTGCTTGCGAATGTAGTTCGCCGGGGCCTGTTCGCTCTTGCCACGGCTGATCTCGATGTAGTAGCCGAAGACCTTGTTGTAGCCGACCTTGAGCGTCTTGATTCCCGTGCGATCGCGCTCCGCCTGCTCGAGCCCCGCGATCCACTCACGCGCATGCCGTGAGGCCTCGAGGATCTCGTCCAGCTCGCGCGAGTAGCCGCCGCGGATCACGCCCGACCTTGAGAGCACGGCCGGTGGCTCCTCGGCGATCGCCAGGAGCAGCAGATCGAGCACGTCGCCGCATGGGTCGAACCCCGCCAACCCGAGCTCGACTGGTGCTGCGTTAAGCGCCAACGCCAGGCCGGGGAGCGCAGCCAGGGTCTCCCGAAGCGCGACCATGTCGCGCGGCTGCGCCGAGCCGGCGATGATCCGGTTGGTGATTCGCTCGACGTCGCTCAACGGCTTCAGCGCAGCCAGCAGTTCGGCGCGCAACAGCCCCTGCGCGTGCAAGGCCCCCACCCGATCATGGCGTCGGCGGATCTGGCCGACATCGAGCAACGGTTGACTGACCCAATGCCGCAGCAGCCTCGCACCCATCGGCGTGACCGTGTGATCGAGCACGCCGAGCAGTGAGCCCCGGGTCTGGCCGCCGCGCAGGGTCTCGGTGAGCTCGAGGTTGCGGCGCGTGGCCGGGTCGAGCGTCATGAACTCGCCGAGGTGATACAGACTGATCCGTGTCAACAGCCGCAGCGCCGCGGCCTGCGTGTCGCGCACGTAACCGATCACGGCCGCGCAGGCCGCAGTCGCCAGCGATTGGCCCTCGAGGCCAAGCCCGGCCAGTGAGCCGGCCCCGAAGTGCTCGAGCAAGGTGTTCCGCGCGCGCCCCGGGTCGAACTTCTTGGGCGCCAGCGACGTGCGCGGCGCCGTGACGCCGACCAACGACTCGGCCGGCAGGTCTTCCGACGTCAACAACTCGGCCGGCCGCAGCCGCGCCAACTCATGGCGAGCCTGCGCACGCACATCGGCGCCGCTCAGCACAGCGACCGCGAAGTGCCCGGTCGTGATGTCGGCGTGCGCCAGCGCGCCATGCTCGCCCACGATCACCAGGGCGGCCAGGTAGTTGTTTCGTGCGGCATCCAACAGGCCGGGCTCGACGATCGTGCCAGGTGTGACGACCCGGATCACCTCACGCGTCACAAGCCCATTGATCGGCTCGCTGCCGGTTTGTTCGCAGATCGCGACGTGATGGCCCTTCTCGATCAGCCGCGCGATATAGGTGTCGACTGCGTGAAATGGGATGCCGGCCATCGGCACACGGCGTGTGCCGTTACGGTACATGTTGGCCCGGCTGGTGAGCACGATCTCGAGGTCGCGCGCGATCGTCTCGGCGTCATCATCGAACGTTTCGTAGAAATCGCCGAGCCGAAAGAAGAGGATCG
>DKKP01000258.1 GCA_002455335.1 Anaerolineales bacterium UBA6663
GGGGCCGGGCGCTGACCCGGCTCAACCCAAACGCGACAGTCGCCCGCGCCGTGCTCGAATGCCTGAGCCTGCCCGGCGATTCACCGGCCGACGCCCGACCGAGCGCCGTGGTGGCCACGCTCCTGGCGTTCGGGCCGGTGAGCGTGCTGGCGCTCGCGATCGTGCGCCCCGGGTGGGCCCGCGCCGCCGAGCACTACTGGCGCCACTGGCGGCACATCCGCACGCACACCACGGGCGCCGACCTGATCCGACGCGGCCTGCGCCCGGGCCCGCGCTTTCGGCAATTGCTGTGGGATCTTCGCGCCGGTCTGCTCGACGGCTCGATCGCGCCCGATCAGGAGGCGGATTGGATCGAGCGGGCCCTGACAGAGGAGCGACCATGACCGCTCAGCCATCGGCAGCCGAGGTCGATCGGTCTGCCGTGCGCATCCGTCCGGTCGTGGCACAGGACCTGCCTGCGCTCGAGTGGGAGGGCCAATACCGTCACTATCGCCGCGTCTTCCAGGCCAACTTCGATGACATGCGGCGTGGTCAGCGCATGATGTGGGTCGCCGAGTCCGAAGGGCGTCTTGTCGGCCAGGTCTTTGTTCAGCTCCTCAGCGCCGACCCCAACTTCGCTGATGGCGTGCGGCGTGCGTACCTTTACGCGTTTCGCGTCCGCCCGGGCTGGCAGGGCCAGGGCCTCGGGACGCGTTTGATGGCGGCCGCCGAAGAGGACCTCGTCGCGCGCGGATTCCGCCTGGCCGTGATCGCAGCGGGCCGCGACAATCTCCGCGCCCGCACGCTCTATGAGCGGCTTGGCTACCGGGTCTTCGCCGAGGATCCAGGCGATTGGACCTATACCGACGATCAGGGACAGCTCATCCGTGCTGCCGAGCCGGCCTGGTTGATGCAAAAGCCACTGCCTGCTCGGGGGTGACTCGTGCCCGCTGTCGATGCCTTGCGCTGGAACGCTCGCTATCGTGAAGGCCGGCATGAATACGCCGGCGGTCCGCGCCCGTACCTGACCGAGAACGCCCATCACCTCCCGACCCGGGGTTGGGCCCTCGACGTCGCCATGGGCCGCGGCGCCGCGGCCGGCTTCTTGATCGATCGCGGTCTGAACGTGATCGGCGCCGACATCGCCTCTGTGGCCGTGCGCGCGGCGAAAGAAGATTGGCCGACGCTCAACGCTGTCGTCGCTGATCTGACTTGCTTCGAGCTGCGCGCCAGTTCGCTCGACCTCATCGTGAACTTCTACTACCTCGAACGCAGCCTTTGGCCAGCTTTTCGGCGCATGCTCAAACCCGGCGGGGTGCTCGTCCTCGAGACCCTGACCCAGGCGATGTGCCTCTCGCAGCCCGACACCGATCCGGCCTTCTTGCTCGCGCCGGGCGAATTGCCGACGGCCTTTGCCGATTGGGAGATCCTCGACTACCGCGAGGGCTGGAACACGCCTCACGGTCGTTCGCGCCGCGCCACAGCCGGCATTGTCGCACGGCGCCCCTGAATTCAAGTCTGATTTGGAATGCACTGCGGGAGCGCGGGCCGGCCGATTGGGTCGGCCTGGCCACGCTCCCGCGTTGTCAGCTGTGGATCCTTGCCGCGTTTTTGCGGAGGGCGCGGGTGCTGCCCGCTAGAGTCGCGCCAGAACCTGCGCCACGATCTCGCGGATCAGGGTGGCCTCGCCTTCGGCGGCAGGCGCGCTCGTGTTAGTCAGCACGATCTTGATCGCCTGCTCGCGCGCCGCGTTCTTGAAGACCTCGTAGGCCTCGACGATTTGCTCGAGCGGATAGTGATGCGTGATCAACAGTGTTGGGTCGAGCTTACAGGCCTGGATCATGCGCAGCAGCACCGGGATGGTGTTGGTGTTGACTACGCCCATCCGGATCGTGATGTTGCGCGTCCAGAGCACCTCTTTGTGCAATTCGACGCTCTTGCTGTAGATGCCGATGTTGGCCATCCGCCCGCCGGGCCCGATGATGTCCTGAGCCAGCTGGCATGTCGCGGGGTTGCCGATCACCTCGATCGCGACATCGACGCCGCGGCCGTTCGTCAGCGCCATGATCTTGTCGTACGCCTTGCCGTCGCGGTTGTTGATCGTGGTCGTCGCGCCAAGCTCGCGCGCCTTCTCGAGCCGATGGTCATCCAGGTCGACCACGATCGTCTCGGCCGGCGAAAAGAACTGTGCGGCCATGATCGTCGCCAGCCCGACTGGCCCGGCGCCGAGCACGGCAATCGTGTCGCCCAGGCCGACCTCAGCCTTCAGCACGCCGACCTCGAGCCCGGTCGGGAGGATGTCCGCAAGCATCAGCGCGGCCTCCTCGTTCATGCCTACGGGGATGCGGTGCAGGCTCGAGTCGGCCAGCGGGATGCGCGCGAATTCGGCCTGCAGGCCGTCGATCGTGTTGCCGATCTGCCAGCCGCCGCGCTCGCAGCTCGAGAACAGGCCCTTGCGACACGACTCGCACCTCCCGCACGACGACGTGCACGGGATGATGACGTGATCGCCGACCCGGAAGTCAGACACGGCCGAGCCGACGGCCACGATGTGCCCGGTCGCCTCGTGGCCGATGATCCGCCCTGGCGTCACAGTCGCGACGCCGCCCTTGAGGATCGCGAGATCGGTGCCGCAGATCGTGGTCTTGCTGATCCGCACGAGCACGTCGCCGGGTTCCTGCAGGGTCGGCAGCGGCTTCTCTTCCCAGGCGATCTGGCCCGGGCCGTGGTACACGAGTGCTTTCATAGATCTCCCTCAGGGATGCTTGCCGCGCTCCCGGAGCCGGGCGCACGACGTCTGTCTGATAGCGTACCGAACCGTAGCGCCTGCGGCTATCCTCAAAGCACGGGAGCTTGTGCACTTTTTGCGCATGATGCGCCTGGGTGAGCCCCCGCGCCAGCCAAAGCCCAAGCCTGCAGTCAGGTCGGCCGCTCGGGCTTCCAACCCAACGCATCCGAAGCATGAGCTGGTCGAACCCGTCCCGGGCACGCCCGGCGTTCGAGCGCGCTTGGGCAGGAAGCGCTGTGTGTGGGACACTACGCGTATCCCGACACTGGAGATGAAACGATGCCGACTCTGCCTCGCGACCCCTGGGTTTCCGTTCGAACCTATCACGATCTGCCGGCCGATCAGGTGATCTCGGCCCTACAGAAGGAGATCCGTCGGGGCAACACCGAGAACGCGTCCTTACTGGCGTACGAAATGCTGATCACCAGCCCGGCGCTCGAGGATTATCTGTGGAAGCGGCTGCTTGTGATCGCGGTCGAGGACATCGGCTACGGCGATGTCATGGCCCCGGTGCTGCTCAACGCGTTGCATCAGGCCGTGCTCGGTTTCGAGCGCAGCATGGGCGAGCGCAAGCTCTTCGCCGTGCACGCGGTCCGGTACCTGTGTGGGTGTCGCAAGGATCGGTCGAGCGACGAGATGATCAACTGGATGATGCGCGCCGTCGAGGGCGGGCTGCGCCCAACGATCCCGGACTACGCGATCGACATGCACACCGCAGCGGGTCAGACCCTTGGCCGCGACAGACGACACTTCTTCGAGGTCGGCGCCCAGCTGCACCCCGAATTGCCCGGCCGCGATCTGACTTACCGCGAGCGGATCCAGGCCATGCTCGACAGCGGCGAACTGGCGTAGGCTCAGTGCGGCAAGCGACTGGATGGATCCTCGCCACGGATCCTCCGACCAACGCTCCGCCGAGCACGCCAGGCGTCCGCCGCTAAGGCCTGGGCGGGCCCGAGCGCATCCGGTCGGGGTGGCCGGCCGGCAATGACTTCGCGATCCGGCTAGCCCAGAAGCTGTATCCGGCCAGCGTCGCCAGCCCGGCGTAGAACACGGCCATCGCCGCGATCAGCCACGCGCCGGGCACCGGCCCGACGCCGGCTCGCGCCACGATCTCGGCCCACGACGTGGTCGGCGTCGGGTGCGACATCAGCGCCACGAGCCAGCTGCCAAGCTGGATCAGGTAGATGCCCTGATAGTTGCGCCGCAGCCGGCGCCCGGCCGCCTCCCACCACGGCATGTGAAAGCGCGGCCAGGCCAGGTCGGCCGACAGCCGTTCGGCCCAATCGACATGCGTCGGCTGCGTCTTTTCGAGCAGCGGTCGGTAGAAGTTCATCTCGATGATCCGCGCTCGCGAACGCCAGATGTCGAAGAACTGATAGCGTCGCGCCTCCATCAGCAGCAGGAAGGTGCAGAACACGCTGATGATCGGGATGACCACGTGGTGGCCACCCGCCGGATCGGCGAACACGAACGTTAGTGCCGTGGCACTGAGGATAATCGCCCAGTGCGAGGTGGTGTCGATCCGGCCGCGCCAGGCCGTGGCCTCGCCAAGCTCGCCGCGATAGAGGTGCACCATGGCGTTAATGAATTCCCCGCGTGAGAGGTTGTCGAAGTCGAGCCGCTGCTGGATGCTTTGGGGTGATGGTTCGGTGCTCATGACTACCTCGTCGATTGGCGTGAATGGGAGCCTGTTGTACCATAGCCGGCCATGAGCCGCTTTGATGTCATTGCCTTCGACGCCGACGACACCCTCTGGCACAACGAGCGCCTGTACGTTGACGCCCAGACGCGCTTCGGACAGCTCCTCGCGCACTACCACGACGCCGAGTGGATCGCGGCGCGGCTCTACGCCACCGAGATGCGCAACCTCGCGCACTTCGGCTATGGTATCAAGGCGTTTGCGCTCTCGATGATCGAGACGGCCGTCGAGTTGACCGAGGGGCGCATCGCCGGGGCCGACATCCAAAGGATCATCGACATCGCGCGCGAGATGCTCACCGCCGAGGTGGTGCTGCTCGATGGCGTCGACGCGACTCTTTCGACGCTGGCCGAGCGTTATCCGTTGATGGTGATCACCAAGGGCGACCTGCGCGATCAGGAGGTGAAGATCGCGCGCTCAGGCCTGGGCGCGCGGTTCCGACATGTCGAGGTGGTCAGCGACAAGACGCTGGCCGAGTATGAGGCCGTGTTGCGTCGCCACAGGCTGCGGCCCGAGCGCTTCCTGATGGTCGGCAACTCATTGCGCTCCGACATCCTGCCGGTGCTCGAACTCGGCGCTCAGGCCGTGTACATCCCTTACAGCCTGACCTGGGCGCACGAATCGGCCGCGCCGCCATCGGCCGATCAGCCCGGCTTCCACCAGCTCGGTGCCATCGGCGAGTTGCCCGATCTGCTGGCGCATCTCGAACGCCAGCCCGCCTGACCTCAGCGCTCGGCCATTGCGCCCACGACGGCCGCATACGCGTCGACCAGCCCAGCGCCGATCGCCCATTCGGGGTTCTGGCTCACATCGCAGTCTTCGGCGACGAGCCTCCCGGTGAATGGCCGCGTTGTCTCGCGCAGGATCCGCTCCGTAGTCTCGATATCGCCAATCAACTCGGGATTGGCTGACCACATCAGCGCCACCACGCCGACCACATGCGGCCCGGCCATCGAGGTCCCCGACATGCGGCCATAGTTGCCGTCGGGCATCGCCGAGAGGATGTCGACGCCGGGTGCGGCGATGTCGGGCTTGCTCAGCCCGTCGGCGCCGGGCACCGGGCCGCGACTGCTGAAGTCGGCAAGATCGCCGATCGAGTCGGTCGCGCCAACCGAGAACACGGCGTCGTAATTGGCGATCGGGTCCATGATCGTGCTGCAGCGCGGACCGTCGTTCCCGGCCGAGGCCACCATGAAGATCCCGGCCACGCGCAGCGCCTCGGCCGCCGGCTCGAGCACATCGGGGCGGCAACCCTCGATCGGCGGGCAGCCCCACGAGTTGTTGAGCACGTGGGCGCCACGCGCCGGATCGCCGTCGGCGAAGGCATCGCCGGCCTGAGGGTAGGGCGCCAGCATGAACTGCATGCAGTCCAGATACAGCGCCGGGTTGCCGAGGTTGCGCGCCAGGTTGCGGCAGCCGTACCATTCGGCGCCTGGGGCCACGCCGATGCCGCCGGCGCCCAGGATCGAGCCGAGCGTATGCGTGCCGTGCCCGCCTGTGTCGACCGGCGCGCGTGACCCCTCCCAGGGATCGAGCCAGTTGTAGTCGTCGCCCGTCTCCCGTCCACGATACTGTGCGGCCAGGGCGGGGTGCTGGCCCGCGACGCCCGAGTCGGATTGGCCAACGACGACGCCCGCGCCTGTGACACCAAGCTCCTCCCAGACGCGATCGGCGCCGATACTTGTGATGTTCCACTCTGGCGCCGCAGGCCCCGGCTCCGAGCCGGCGGCAACGCCAGCGCTGTTCACGGCCGGCCGCAACCGCTGGCTGGGCATCACAGCGGCGACGTCGGGGCGCAGGCTCAGGACAAGCCCGAGCAAGGGCCCGCCATCCACCTCGAGCGCGTTGACGAGGTAGTACGGCGTGTAGTCGACCCGGAACCCATTCAGCAGTCGGCGCAGATCGGCCTGCGTGCTCTCCGCGTGCTGCGTCAGCGCGCCGTAGACGGCGGCGGCCCTGGCCTTTTGTTCAAGCCCTTGATCAATCGCCGTCAGGTCGGCCTGTTGGCGCATGACCACGAAGAGCCGGTCGCCGTAGAACCCGGGGCGTCCGACCCCGACGTACAGGCCCAGCGCGACAAGCAACCCGACCAACCCAAGCGGCGCCGCGAAGCGAGCGCGCTCGGTCCAGTTCAGACGCGCGTCGTCGAGCGCGACTCCGACGACCCCAAGCCCAAACGCGATGCCCGCGCTTCCAAGGCTGGCGCTTGTGGCCCACAGCCCGACCGCTTCCTCTACCAGAAAAAGCGTCTGTTCCTCCGGATCGAACGTGCTCAGCGCGGCCGCGATCACGGCGGCCAGCACGAGCGCCACCGCCGGGCGCGCATCCCGGCCGCACGCGCGAGCCGGGCCGTCGATCACGGCG
>DKKP01000144.1 GCA_002455335.1 Anaerolineales bacterium UBA6663
GACACGACATGCACAAATGGGGTTGGCGTCGGCGTCGGCGACGCGATGATGACCGGCGTTGGCGCCTGAGAGCCGGGCGTCCCGACCGCGGTCGGCCGCGGCGGCAGCAGCGTCACGGTCGGCGGCGGCGTGCCGGGTGCCGGTGTTGGCGCGCAGGCCACGAGCGCGCAACACAGGAGGACAAGGGCGTTCAGCTTCACCGGGTGATTATAGACCGTGGTCCGTTTCACTATCGACGCAACGCGACCAAGGCTGCTCGCAGGGCGGCTGAACGCCATACCAGCGTCCCAGACGGCCGCGATTCCGCGCGACCCAGAAGTACACGCTGCGCTGAAGCGCGGCCATCCCGGGAACGCGGCGAAGGAACGGCGCCCACCGCCAGGGTGCGCCAAGCTGGGTCAGAAGCAGGTTCGCGGCAGCGTCGGCCTCGGCCAGCGGCCGGCCCGATGCCGCATCGACAACCCAGATCGCTGAATCGGTTTGGGCGCGGGTCAGCCCATGCCGCTCGCGCAGGCCCGGTGTTTGCGACGGCAGCGCCAGGATACGACCCAGAGGGTCGCGCGCGAGGAGGGCCCGCACGACTCGCGTACAGAAGCCACAGTAGCCATCGTAGAGGAGCAGCAATCGAGGCATGGCTTACCCTGCTAGAGAAGCCCGTAGCGACTCGACGTCGATGACCGGCTGCCGACACACAAAATCGCGACATACATAGGCCGTGGGATGACCATCCGGGCTGGTACGCCCGGCAAGGAGCGGTATCCCGTGAGCCATCTCTGCACCTTGTTGGCTATGCGCAACCACCTGAAAGGGGCGATAGGGCCGGCGCAGCTCGGCCAGCATGCGCCGCATCACGGGCGCATCATCGGATCCGACAAGCGCGACCTCGACCGCGCCGGCCAGGTCGAACGTCGCCGCGCACAACCATTGGGCGAACCCCGTGGGATAGCGGCTCATCATTGGCCCCACGCCGGCCAACGCCATCACTGCAGCGTCGGCATAATCCGGCTCGCCCGTATACGCCCCAAGCTTGAGCAACACGGTCGTCAGGAGCGCCGAGCCCGAAGGCGTGGCGTTGTCCTGTACATCTTTTGGCCGCAAGACAAGCGCTTCGTGATCGTCGGCTGTGTCAAAAAAGCCGCCAGCCGGGTCCGCAAAACGCCGGCGCGCGATGTCTGTCAAATCGCGCGCGGCGAGAAAGTAACGTTCGTCGAACGTCGCCTGATAGATCGCCAGGAGCCCCTCAGCCACCGCAGCATAGTCCTCGAGGTAGGCCGCCAGCCGGGCCTCGCCACGCCGCCAACTACGCAGCAAGCGACCTTCAGCCGTGCGCATCGCCGTCAGGATGAAGTCGGCGTTTCGGCGCGCCGCCGCCAGATAGTCGGCACGCTCAAGCGCAACCGCTGCCTCAGCCAGGGTTGCCAGCATCAGGCCGTTCCAGGCCGCCAGCACCTTGTCGTCGCGACCCGGATGAACGCGGCGCTCGCGATGCGCGAGGAGCATCTGCCGCGCTTCGGCAAGGTCGGCGACGGCGCTCGCCGGGTCAAGCCCCAGCGCCTGTGCCGCCTCAGCCACCGACTCGACGACGGACAGGATCGTGTGCCCTTCGAAGTTGCCACGCGGGACAACCCCATAAACCCGCCTGAACAACGCGGCCCGCGCGCCAAGGACGGTCTCGATCTCGTTGTCGTCCCACACAAAGAAGCGGCCTTCTTCGCCCTCGCTGTCGGCATCCTGTGAGGCATAGAACCCACCCGCAGGATCGGTCATCTCGCGCAGCACATAGTCAAGGGTTTCGGTAGCGACGCGCTTGAACTCAGCGTCGCTCGTCAGTTGCCAGGCATGCAGATAAACGCGGGCCAACTGCGCATTGTCGTATAGCATCTTCTCGAAGTGTGGCACAAGCCACCGAGCATCGACCGAGTAGCGATGAAAACCGCCCCCCAGCTGATCGTACATTCCGCCACGAGCCATCGCGCGCAACGTATCGGTCGCCATCGCCAACGGCGCCGGGTCGTCAGGAACCAGCAGGCGATAGCGCAGCAGGAACTCGATGGTCATCGGCTGCGGGAACTTCGGCGCACGACCCCATCCATGGTGGCCACCGTCATAGGTTTCCTTCAACGCCCGGACCGCTTCGGCCAGATTTGCCCGGGTCGGCGCCCCGCCCCCGACCGGCGCCTGAGCCGTCGCCTGGAGGTGAGCCAGCAGGTCGGCGCCCCCGATGAGCACATCCGACCGGCGCTGGGTCCACGCCGTGTGAACGCCTCGGAGCACCTGGCTGAAGGCGGGCAGCCCATGGCGCGGTGTCGGCGGGTAGTACGTGCCCCCAAAGAACGGCGAACCGTCGGGGGCGAGGAAGACGCTCATCGGCCAGCCGCCTTGCCCGGTCAGCGCCACCACAGCGCCCATATAGATCGCGTCGAGATCTGGGCGCTCTTCGCGATCGACCTTGATATTGACGAAATGTTCGTTCATCAGTGCCGCAATGGCGGGATCTTCGAACGATTCATGGGCCATCACGTGGCACCAGTGGCAGGCCGCGTATCCGATCGACAGAAAGATCGGCTTATCCTCGGCCTGGGCCAACGCCAGGGCGTCTGGCCCCCACGGATACCAGTTGACGGGGTTGTCTTGATGCTGCAGAAGATAGGGCGACGTCGCCGTAGCAAGACGATTTGGCATGGCAGAAGTGTATCGTCTCTCGGTGGACGGAGGTCAGCGTCTTGAGTAGAATGACTGTCGCATGAGCCCTGATCAACTCGGCGCCATCTTTCACTCCCCTCGCAGAGCCTGCTTGTGTAGCTGCGCCTGAGGCTTCGCGTCTCAGGCCGGCCACAACCGCACACCATTCGACCCGGCGCCGACCCGTGGCGCCCTCATCCCGTGACAACTCAGGAGTCCTCTCGTGAACATCGCCAATGACATCACCGCGCTCGTCGGCAACACGCCGCTCGTGCGGCTGCGCCGCGTCACAAACGACGCGGCGGCCGAGGTCGTCGCCAAGCTCGAATACTTCAACCCTTCGCACAGCGTCAAAGACCGGATCGGCGTGGCCATGATCGACGCCGCCGAGCAGGCCGGGCTGATCGGGCCCGACACCATCCTGCTCGAACCGACCTCGGGCAACACCGGGATCGGCCTCGCCTTTGCCGCCGCGGCGCGCGGCTACAAGCTGACTCTCGTCATGCCGGAGACGATGAGCAAAGAGCGCCGCGCCCTGCTCCGTGCGTATGGCGCCGAGCTCATCCTCACGCCCGGCTCCGAGGGCATGGGCGGCGCCATCCGCCGGGCCGAAGAACTGGCCGCGGCCGACCCGCGTTACCTGATCCCACAACAGTTCAAGAACCCGGCCAACCCCGAGATCCACCGTCGCACCACGGCCGAGGAGATCTGGCGCGACACCGACGGCGCAGTCGACATCCTGATCTCGGGCATCGGCACAGGCGGCACGATCACGGGCGTCGGCGAGGTCCTCAAGGCGCGTAAGCCGACGTTCAAGGCGATTGCGGTCGAGCCGGACGCCTCCCCCGTGCTCTCGGGTGGGCCAAAAGGGCCGCACCCGATCCAGGGGATCGGTGCCGGCTTCGTGCCGGATGTACTCAACACCCAGGTCTACGACGAGGTCGTGCGTGTCAAGAACGACGATGCGTTCGACATGGCCCGCCGCATGGCCAAAGAGGAAGGGTTGCTAGTCGGGATCTCTTCAGGGGCCGCGGTCTGGGCTGCCGCCCAGGTGGCGCAGCGTCCCGAGAACGCCGGCAAGCTGATTGTGGTCATCATCCCATCCTTTGGCGAGCGCTACCTGAGTACGGCCCTGTTCGCCGGCCTGGCCGAGTAACACCGGCACCGAGGTGCACTATGCTGAATGTCTTCCGCTCGGATGTCCAGGCCGTGTTGGCCCGCGACCCTGCGGCGCGCTCGAGGCTCGAGGTCGCGCTGCTCTACCCGGGGCTGCACGCCGTCTGGGGCCATCGGATCACGCACTGGTTGTGGGTTCGTGGTCTGCGCCTGCCGGCGCGCTGGCTGTCGCAGATGGTGCGCGGCCTGACCGGGATCGAGATCCACCCGGGCGCGACGCTCGGCCCGGGGTTCTTCATCGATCACGGCATGGGCGTGGTCATCGGCGAAACCACCGAAATCGGCGACGACTGCACGCTGTACCAAGGCGTCACGCTGGGCGGAACCAGTTGGAACAAGGGCAAGCGCCATCCCACGCTNNGAGCCTCAACAAGGGCAAGCGCCATCCGACGGTCGGCGACCGGGTCGTGGTCGGCGCAGGCGCCAAGATCCTGGGCGCGATCACGATCGGCGACGACAGCCGGATCGGCGCCAACGCCGTGGTCGTCAAACCTGTGCCGGCCAACTCGGTGGTCGTGGGTGTGCCCGGGCAGGTCGTGGTGCGCACGCAGCGGCAGAGCAGCGTCGACCTCAACCACACGAATTTACCCGACACGCTCGGCACCGCCGTAGCTCAGCATCTTGAACGGGTCGAAGAGCTCGAAGAGAAGGTCGCGATCCACCACCACTACGGCCTCGCGCACCAGGTCCATGCCCCGCTCGGTGGGGCCTGGCGCGGCGACGACTTCCAGATCTAGTGACGGTGCGACACG
>DKKP01000036.1 GCA_002455335.1 Anaerolineales bacterium UBA6663
GCCTCGATCTTCGAGAGGTCGAGGATGTCGTTGATGATGTCGAGCAACGCCTGGCCGGAGTCGATCATCAACTTGACCGACCCTTGTTGCTCGGCCGGGAGATCGGCGTCGAGCAGGTGCTCGGCCAACCCGACTACGGCGTTCATCGGCGTCCGGATCTCGTGGCTCATGTTGGCGAGGAAGTCGCTCTTGGCCCGGTTAGCGGCCTGCGCCTCGCGCGTCAACTCACGCGCCGAGTGCAATGCTTGTTCGAGCTCGAGATTGGTGTCCGCAAGCGCCAGTTCGATCGACTTGCGCTCGGTCAGGTCGGTGAAGACGGCGACGATGCCGATGCCCTCACCCTCGCGATAGCGTGGGCTGCCAGTGACCAGGAGGTCGACCCTCTGGCCGTCAGGGCGCGTGTACCGGTACTCGAACGTGTGCGACACCCGCTCGCGCGCGATGCGCTCCCAAAGCGCCTGTAGTTGGGCGCGTTGTTCGACAGGCGCAAGGGTCAGGATATCGATCCCGGCGAAGTCCTGGGCCGTCATCCCGAGGATCTGCGCGCCCGCCGGGTTGATGTATTCGCCCAGGGATCCGAGGTTGAACACCGCCACGCCCTGGCCCAGGGTGTTCAGCACAAGCTGTGCGAAATCGCGCTCAGCGCGGACCTCGTCCTGCAGCGTGCGGCCGACCGTGACGTCCTCGATCAGGCTGATCAGCTGCGTGATCCGGCCCTCTTCGTCCCGAGCGAAGGCGAGCATCCGCACCCGCAACCAGTGCCAGGCGCCATGCGCGTCCTTCAAGCGATACTCGCCCTCGAGGATCTCGCCGTCCGCCAGCCCGGCCGATCGTGGCCCGAACCCTTCGAAGATGACGCGATCATCGGGGTGGATGAAGTGCAGCGAGAACCCGAACCAGCCCATCTCTCGTTCAACTGCCTCGGGATAGCCCAGTATCTCGCCGAGTTGACGGTTCTGATACACGATCTTCGGCATCTCGCCGGGCCGCGAGAGATCGATGACGCTCAGCACGCTGGGCACGACCTGCGCGACGCGATTGAGCAGCCGTTGGCTCGCCGAAAGCGCATCTTGAGTCTGGCGAGTTGTCGTGATGTCATCCATGATGCCGATCAACTGGGTCACCTGCCCGGCCCCGTCGCGCTGGAAGACAAGCGCCCGCGATCGGATCCAGTGCCAACTCCCATCGGCGGCCGTCACCCGGAACTCATGCTCGATGACCTCACCATCCGGCGCGGCGTTGATCCTGTTCGAGGCCTCGATCCAACCCGACAGATCCTCCGGATGCATGTGCGCGACAAGGAACCCGACGTCGTACAGATCAGCGTCGCTCACATCTGTATAGCCGAGGACTTCCGAGAGATACCGGTTGGCGTAGACGAACGTCGGATCTTTGCCCTCAGGGCTCAACTCCAGGATGAACGTGACGCTTGGCAACGCCTGCGTCATGCGGCTCAATAGCCGCTGGCTTTCGGCCAGTGCGCGCTCCGCCTGGCGGGTCTCTGTGATGTCGTCCCACACCGCCAGGATCTGGCTCGGCCGCCCGTCGGCCTCGCGCTTGAACACCCGATAGCGGAATTGCACATCGCGCCAGGCACCGACACGATCGCGCATCCGCATCGTCGTGCCGATCGCTTCGTCGTCGGGCAGGGTGGTCAGCCTTGCCAGGGATTGTTCAAAGGCGGCCTGATCATCGGGATGAATGCTGGCCCGCAGGATCTGGGTGATCGAGGTCTTCCGGCGCGCGGCCTCGTCATAGTCGATCAGTTCGCTTCGAACGCGGTTAGCGTAAATGACCTGTCGGTCCGCCACATCGGCGACGAACACCTGGCTCGGGATCGCGGCCGCGAGCTGCGAGATGAAGCGCTGACTTTCTTCGAGGGCCAGCTGAACCCGTTTGCGCTCCGTGACATCCTGAAGTTGGCCGATGACCTCGATGATGTCGCCGGCCCGCGCCGGGACGACATGGGCCGTATCTTCGAGCCAGATCTCGACCCCGTCGCGCCGTCGGAACCGATACTCGACCACCTGTGGTCGCGAGACCCCATCCGCGCTCCAGATAGTCGCCAGATCGTCAGGATGGATCTGTCCGTGCCAGAGGCTCTGATCCTCGACGATCTCAAGGTCGGAGTAGCCCGTAATATAGGCGATATTCTCGGTGATGAACGTACAGACACGCTCGCGTTGCGGTTGTTCGCGAAGTTGCACTGTATACGTCGCCATCGGGCTATTGCTGACGATGTGATGCAGACGCGCCTCGGCCTGGCGCAACGCCTCGGCCGCCTCGCGCTGCACCGTCACGTCTTCGAGGTGCCCGAAGAGCGTGAGTGTATGGCCGTCCGCACCGCGCAGGACCCGCCCGAAGTCATGCAGCCAGACATAGGTGCCATCTGACTTGCGGAAGCGAAATTCGAAGCTGTATTCGGGCTGATCAGCCAGGCGGTCGAGCATGTGCGCAACGCGATCGCGGTCGGCGGGATGGACGTAGTCGAGCCACTGCGCGCTGATCGCCAACACCTCAGCCGGGGTCATGCCGAGGATGTCGGGCGCGCGTTCGCTGATGTACGTGTACTCCCACGGATCGCCTGGCCTATCCACCGGTACGCACGAGTAAGACAGGATCGGGCTGTTGGCCAATACCTGATTGACGCGTTCGTTGGCCTCGGCGAGTTCGAGCTCCATTCGCTTCTGCGCCGTGATGTCGAGGTTCTGGCCGATCACCTCGCGGACGCTTCCGTCGGCGTTTCGCACCGCGCGCATCGTGAACTGCAGCCACATTTCGCGGCCATCGCCGCCGTGGCGGAAGCGGTAGTCAGATACGAGCGCCGTGTCTTTGGAGTTTGGATCGTGGACGAAGGCCCGCGTCCGGCCGAGCACACTCGGGCGATCCTCGGGATGGATGTGATCCACCCAGCTGGCGGCGCCGCTGATCAGATCGGCGTTCGATAGCCCAAAGAGCGTCTCGACGTTCTCGGAGTTGTACAGGAAGCGCAAGCCATCGGGTGCTGCCGGATCGGGCACCGCACGGAAGAGCGTGGCCGGGCTGTTGCGCAGGATCTCGTCGAGCTGTTGACGACTCTCTTGCAGCGCTTGCTCGGCAAGTTTGCGCGCCGTGATATCGATGCTCTGGCCGTACAGCTCGGCCGGCCGACCCTCGGCGTCGAAGACGACGCGCAGGCTGTTTTGCAGCCGGATCTCGTTCCCATCCTTGCGACAGTACCGGTAGTCGTAGACCACGGGCATCGGCGTCGTCGGGTCGGCGCTCGCCAACGACACAAGCACGTCGAGGTTATGGGCCCGATCGTCTGGGTGGACGCGCGCCAGACAGAGCGCCGGATCGCCCTCGATCTCGGCGACGGTGTACCCAAGCACATCGACCGTGTTGGCGCTGTGGTAGACGAAGTCCCAGCCTCCGGCGAGATGTGCGTCGGGATTGGCCCTGAACAAGACCGCCGGGCTGTTGCGCACGCTCTCATCCTGAAAGCGGCGGCTCTCTGCCAATGCCTCGTCGATCGCCTTGCGCTCGCTGATGTCCAGGGTCTGGCCGTAGAGCTCGAGCGGTCGCCCGGCGCCGTCGAAGACCACGCGCCAGTTGACCTGCATCCACACGACCCGCCCGTCTGGCCATACAAAGCGGAACTCGTGCGACACCGGCCCGTGGCGCGCATCTGCCGTCAACTGCGGCACGCGGATGGCCGCGAGCATTCGCTCCTGATCGTCCGGATGGATCCCGGTCAGCCAGAGCCGTGGGTCGGCGCGCAACGCCTCGGGGCTGAGCCCGAGCACCTCTGTCGTGTTGGAGGTGAAGAAGATGACCTGCCAGGCGTCTGGGTCAGCCGGGTGGGGGACAGCGCGGTACAGCACGGCCGGGGAGTTGCGCACCACCTCGTCGAGCTGACGCCGATCTTCGGCCAACGCGACCTCGGCCGTATGCCGGTCCGTGATATCCAGGCTCTGCCCAACCATCTCGATCGGTTGGCCGGCCTCGTCGCGGACGATGCGCAACGTATCCTGCAGCCAGACGATGCGCCCATCGCGATGGAAGAACCGGTACTCGAAAACGACCGGCGTATCGGCGCCGGCCTCGAGCGACGCACGACGGGCCGAATCAGCGACACGTTGTCGGTCGTTGGGATGCGTGCGGCTGTACCACAGCGAACGATCGCGTTGGAAGGCTTCCGGCGGATAGCCGAGCACATCCAGCGTGTTGGCGCTGTTGTAGACGAAGAGCCAGCCGTGCGCGAGCTCGGGATCCGGGATCGCGCGAAACAACACAGCCGGGCTGTTGCGCAGGATCTCGTCGAGTTCATGGTCGCGCCGGGCCAGGTCTTCGGCGATCCGGCGTTGTTCAGTGACATCGGTCAGGTGGCCGACGATCTCCACGATGTTCCCGTCGACGTCGCGCACGGCACGACATGAGTCGCGGACCCAGAGATCGGTACCGTTCACCTGTGGGACGCGATAGTCGAGGCTGGCTTCGCCCTGTTGTCGGATGCGGCTGCGCCAGGCTGCCGCCTCATCGGAAGACACCCCGCCGGTCAGCCCTGCAGTTCGCATCGAGCGGCGCATCGACAGCGGGTTCAGGCCAAAAAGGCTGGCTGCATTGTCACCCATGAACGAGAGCGCGAAACCGTCGGGCGCCGACGAGTCGGGCCGCAACCCGTAAACCACGGCCGGGTTGCGCGTCAGGATCTCGCGCAGCCGCTCCCGAGCGCTGCGCTCCTTCTCCATGCTGAGCCGATAACCGCGCACCAGCCGGTGGATGGCCTCGGCAAGCACGAACATGGTGAGGCCCCACAGAAAGGCAAAAACCCAGAAGGCGGGCGTCGACATCCCGGCGCGCAGGGTGGTGGGCAGGAGCATCAGGCCGAACGCCACGATCGCCAGATGCTGGACCCAGCGCCGATACCAGAGCGCGGCCAGCACCACGCCCGCGATGAGTAGAAAGGCCCCCACGCCCGATGTGTCGTACGCCAGGATCGCCGCAGCGCTGAGCGCGCCGATCACGGCGTACAGCAGGAGGAAGATCCACGGCCTGGGAGGTTTGAAATCGGTCATCCCTGCGATGATTGTAGAAGCGCCCCCCCGAAAAACTCCCTGAAAACGTCGTGAATCTCGGATATAACTCGTGTGGCACGACCCGGTCGGCGAACCCGCCAGCCCGGTCAGGCGGCCGTCCAGGGGCCTGACCGGCCGATCGCTTGTGCCGCCGGACATCGGCGCCCTGCGCCGTTGCGCAGGATCATGCTTCAGGAGTTCGAAGGCTTGCCATGACCTCGATCACGTCTGATATCTCGGTGGATCAGGTTCGCGTGACGCGTCTCGAGAACGCTGAACTCATCGTTGATGTCTCGCCCGAAACCGGCGGCCGCATCACGCGCCTCTGGCACAAGGGCCTGGCCCGCGAAGTGCTGTGGCGTAACCCGGATGTGCCGTTGGTCCCGGTCGCCCCCGGCTCGCCCTACGATCCGCACTTCGCCGGCGGCATCGACGACATCCTGCCGTGCGATCTTCCCGAGGTTATCGACGGATTGTCAGGCCCCGACCACGGTGAGTGGTGGACCCAGCCGCTTGAGTCGTTCGTATCGGATGGGGCCCTCGAACTCACCGGGCAGTTGCCGCTCTGGGGGCTCGCCATCCGCAAGGTCGTGAGCCTCGACGCTACAGCGCCCTGCATCCATCTCGACTACACGCTGGTCAACGAGTCGGGGGCGCCGCGTACGTTCTTGTGGAAGCTCCACGCCGCGCTGGCCATCGACGCCGGCGACGAGATCGTGTGCCCGGCTCGGATCGCAACCGTGGCCGACCCGGCCTGGTCGCGTTG
>DKKP01000314.1:0-19474 GCA_002455335.1 Anaerolineales bacterium UBA6663
GCATGGTCTTGCCGGTGCCGGGCGGACCCTGAACCAGCCAGGCCAGGTTTGTCGCGTAGGCCTGGGCAAAGGCCCCGGCCTGATCGTCGTTCAGGCCGAAGTCGTCGGCCTGTTGCAGGGCGCGCTCGTAGCGGGCCAGGTCAGTGCCGGGGCGGAGGTCGCCCATCAACAGTGGCAAGACGCGCTGTATGCCTACTCCGCGATCACCAGCTTCGCCCAGGGCTTCAACGATGATCTGGCTGAGATCGAGCGTGTCTTCGTCGAGCGCCCAGATGCTACCCGGCTCGACGAGGGCGACCAGGTCGGGGCCGATCTCTGCGAGCGCCACGCCCAACTGGGTCTCGCGATCCTGTGTCAGCGTGACCTTGAGTTTGGGGTGGAAGTTGGGATCGCCCTGGTTGAGGCAGAGGATGTCGCCTTCGCGGAAGCGCGACGCGTTGCGCGAGCAGGCCAGTTGCAGGCCGCCCTCTGGAGTCAGCCCGACCACACGCACGCCCTCGATCGCGCGCCCGGCCGCGACGCGCTCACGGATCGGCTTGCGCCAGGTCACGTCGATCTGGCGTCGTTGCGCGTGGTATTCGTCCCGGACGAAGCGGCTGAGCGTGCTGATGAAGTTCGCGAGCCGGGCGTTGGCATCTGGCGACACTGTCATGGATGGATCCGGCCTGAGCAGCATTATTAGCGTGGCCGGCCCGCACGAAGCGGGCGGGCCACGCGCTCAGTATAGGACCAAAACTGCGACATAAGGTTGGTCAGGGTTGAAGAGGGTTGTCGGGACGAGCTCTCTGTGACAATTGTCTATGGCGAAAAAGCGTGGTTCGGGGCACCATGCAGGCTGCAAATGGGTGTTCCGGCCCGCAACCAGACGCAGCGCATCGAATACTATTTGCCCGTAAAGGCCCGCTGGCAAATGGCGTTTGCCCGGCCACATAGGTTTTTCCTGGGCCTCAAGCATGTCGATAACGATGAGAGGAACGATGTCTACGATATCTAGAGATCGATGGCGCCGCATCCTGGCGGGTTCGCTGGCGCTGGGGCTCATCGTGGCATTGACGTTTAGCCACGCTGCGATTACGCGCGCACAGGACACACCGGCCACGTTGACGTGGATCACCAACCCGGCGAACAATCACGCTTACGCCGTGCTGACAGGCTGCGCGAGCTGGCATGCCTGCGAGGCCGGCGCCGTCGCCGAGGGCGGCCACCTGGTCGCCGTCAACAACGCCGATGAGCAGGCCTGGCTCGTCGACACGTTCGACGGCACGACCCTGTACTGGATCGGGTTCACCGACGAGGCCCAGGCCACGGTCTGGGTCTGGACAACCGGCGAAGCCGTCACATACACCAACTGGTACCCGGGCGAGCCCTCGAACTCCGCCGGCACCGAACACTATGCGTTGATGAATTGGACCGTGCCCGGCCAATGGAACGATGGCCACGCCCTGGCTGCGATCAACCTCGGGATCGTCGAGCGGACCTCGGCTCCGCCCACGAGCACGGCCGAAGCCTCTGAGACTCTGACGCGAACCGCGACCCTGACGACCACGCCGCCGACCGCGACGCCTGTGCTTCCCCTGCGGCTCTACCTGCCGGCGCTCTGGCGCCAGGACCTTGGGTATCTGCCGGGCGGTTGAGGCGTGGGGCGAGCGCCGATTGCCCCGACGATACGCGTTGTGCTTGTCCCGCACGAAAGTGGCTGTTGTTCGCGCCGGCGGACGGCGCCGGCGCAGGCAAAACTCACCGCAAAGACTCGTGTCCGGCAAGGCGCTTTGCAGGTCACGGGCTCGTCATCGGTTCGATCGGGCCCAGCTTGCTCTGCGCGATCGCGCTCAAGGGGTACAGCGGATACTCGTTCCACAGCGTCCAGTAGGCCACGACCGCACCGGCCGGATCTCCCAACGCCTCGGCCGCCAGGCCCTGAAGATAGCGCAGATAAGGTCGAAACGTCGGCCGGTTGGAATACCCTGGATCGATCGAGGCCGGCATATTCATGCCGTCCGCGAACAACGCGTCGATCAAGGCGGCTGCGGCGGCCGGGTCGTGAGCATCGAACAACAGGCGCTCGACCTCGCGCAAGCGCGCGCGCTGAGCCGAGCCCTGCCGATCGACCTCGACCACGGCCTGCGCCCCTGCGCTCCAGCCAACCGTATACCAGGCCGGATCCCAGTCGCTGTGCGGCTCCAGGCGCACGGTCACCGATTGTGCGCCGTCCGAGTTCGTCGCGATGACGAACCCACGCTGCGTCGCCGGCCCCGGAAGCCAGCGCGAGTGGAGCGCATCGACAACCCGATACCCACCCTGAACCGGGATCGCCCGCAGCGCGGCGATGCCGCCCGACCACTGGTAGATCGTCAACGAGCCGATGGCCGGGTCCGGCGCGAAGGCGGCGACCACGCTGGGGACGATGGCGACCTCATCGGTCGTGGCGGCCACCCACTGCGCGTCGATGCCAGCCGCGCGGTTGAGGAGCGCCCACAGATCGAGCGCCCCCTGCCGGCCCGTGCCAAGCAGCACGACCCAGTCGCGCCGACCGTCGCCGTCCACATCGGCCTCTTGCAACCCGCTGTAAGGGATGGCCCGGTCTTCCAGGTAACGGACCAGCGCCGGCGTTGACGCGACATCGCGCCCGTTCAGGTCGACCCGTAGCGCCGCGGCCGGGCTGCACATGTCGAGCGGATCGGTCTGGAGCCAGGGGCTATCCAGCGGCGGCCGGCCGCCCATTCCCCAGTTGCCGTCGGCAAAACCCCAAACTTCGCGCATCGCGTCTGTGTCATACGGCACAAGCGTGAACTCGTCGGCTCGAGGAAAGTCGCGCGGATCCAGGACGTCGGCGACGGCCAGGCAGCCGGCGACCACGCCGTGAGCATCGTACGCCGCCACAAAGGCGCCGGCGAGCTGTGACGCCGCCGTGTACTCGGCGGCCTGTGGCGAATCGCGGACGGCGATCAGGGTCTCACGCGCCTCGCGAGAGTCGCCGGCCAATGCCTGCGCGATCCCGAGCTTGACCCTGAAGAAGTCGTGATAGGCCGGACCATAGCGTTCGGTGTTGGCCGTCATCGTTTCCTCATCGTCGCTGGCCATGACCCTGGCCAACAGCGCGCGGGCCCGCGTATCTTCGATCCCCAACTCGGTGATCACGGGCAACGCGCAGGAGTCGACGCTTTCGAAATCGAAATCGGCAGGAGCAAGCAGCGACTCCTCGGCGAGGTCGAAGAAAGAACCGGCCCAGGCATAACGACGCCTGAGGAGGATCGAATGGGATGTCCACTGGCCGGCCCGTGTGCAGCCCGCGGAGAGCGCGTAGCCTGTCGTGATCGTCGCGGGTGCGCCATCGCTCGCCTCGATCTCGATCGGCAGACAGTCGCCGAAGTCGGTCTCCGCGTACGTCGCGAGACCGGGCGTCAGATTCCTGAACCCACCGTCCGCCCACTCATGGGCCGCCAGCGAACTGGCGCAGAAATGTGAGAAGCCGCTGCCCCAGTAAAGATCTCGGATCACGACCTCGGGTTGTCCATTGGCGTTCAGGTCGCGGAAGGAGAGATCGTGGTCGTGGTGAAAGAGGTTGGACCATTGCGAGTCGACGACGACCACGCGATACGCCTCGGGCCGGCCGGAGATGCCGAGCACGAGCGCAGAGCGGTTTGCCACCCGCACGTCGACGAGCCAGCCCGGTTCGCCGTCGCCCAGGAGGTTGGTGGCCGCAACCGGCTCGCCGACGACGACGTCGGCCGGACCGATGACGTCATGCACCATCCTGACCAGCGTCGCCCCAACGAGGACGGCCTGCCGATCGGCGTTGAGACGCCGATCGAACGCTGCCCGGAACGGCTCGCTGGGGACGCCCGCCGTCCACGCCGGCGTATCCGGGTTCAACAACAGGCGGCGAACCGACTCGGCCTCGGGCGAGTCCGGATAGCGGCCGACGATTTCGCTGTACAGCGTGCCCGTCACCATGACCTGCGACGACCAGTCGGTGTAAATCGGACCGTCGGTATCCGTCGGGAACGGGCTAAGGTCGTGGTTCGCCCAGGCCAGGATCTGGCCGGCGTCCCAGGTGGTGAGCGTATAGGCCTCGACCGGCTGCGGTGGCCGTGCGCCCCACCAGGCGGTCGGCACAAGGGTCGGCGTTGCCGTGGGCCTGAGTGTCGGTGAGTGCGCCGGTGTGCGACCTGGTGTGGGCTGTGGCGAGTGCGACGGCCCGGCCGTGAGGGTGCTCGTGGGCACGAGCGACTCACTCATTCCGACAGTATCCGTTGCCTCAGCCCGGCAGCCCGACAGGGCGCCCAGCATAGCAGCAAAGACGATGGTGGTGAACCGCAACCAGTAACCTGACATGTCCCCCCTCCCGGCAGCGCGACGCGCCGTCAAACCTAAATGCCCAGACCCTAATGGCTCGGAGTTACGATCGGGCCACGTGCAAGTTACCGTCCGGTTACCGGATGAAGCCGACGACGCACATCGGCGTTCCTTCGCCCTGGCGTAAGGCCGTCAGGGACCCGCCGCGCACCTATCCGCGACGACGCACGGCCTGCGAAGCGCTTCGCGGTCCTGACGTCTTCGCGATACGCAGCCCCCACTTCGCGCGACCACTCAGGATAAGCGCCACGCCGAACGCCATTTGCCCTGGCGCCGCTGAGGGCAAAGGAACGCTTGCACTCGTCGTTGCTTGGTTGTAACAATTTTGTTACAATAGCCGCCATGAAACGTGAGGTGCGGTTCTTCCGGAAGCCTGATGGCCGCGAGCCGGTGCGCGAGTTCCTGACTGACCTCAACAAGCGCGATCGCAAGAGCGTCGGCGCCGATATTCGCCGAGTCCAGGATGGGCGCGACCTCGGCATGCCGTTGGTGCGGCACTTCTCGCCCGACCTCGGCGAGATCCGCAGCAACTCGTCGCGCGGCGCGATCCGTGTCTTCTTCACGATCCTCACGGCGCCCGTGATTGTGCTGCTGCACGCGATCTTCAAGAAGAGCCAGAAGACCCCCTCCGCCGATCTCAACCTGGCGCAGGGCCGCGCTCGGGAAGTACAGGCCGCCGAGCGGGCCGCCGAACGAAAGAGGAACCGGACATGACAAGCCACAATCCCCGGATCGGATCAAGTCTCGAAGCGTGGCTTGACGCTGACGGCATCCACGGCGACGTCGACGCCATCGCCGCCAAGCGTGACCTGGTGACCCAGCTCGAGACGGCCCGGCGGCAACGTCGGCTGACTCGAGCGGCGTTAGCTCAAAAAGCCAGGATCTCCGCGATCCAACTCCGCCGGCTGCTCGACCCGGACCACACGGACGTCAGCGTACGGGCGCTGGCCCGCGTCGCTTTGGCTCTCGGCAAGGGGTTGACTATCGGGCTGTGTTGAGACCGTAAACGCAGGAAAGCGAGATCTCACGGTCAAAACGATGTGCATTGTCAAGCGCGGGTGTGCTTGACAGGCTGTAACTCATTTGTTACGCTCCCGCCACTTCCGAGGCTGGAAGTGCGCCCGAATGCCGCCGCGTGTGTGGCGGCTGCCCGCGCGGCTCAGATCGGCGTCGCGAGGTCCCTCGGCAAACGGCACCCGCCTCGGGGAGCGTGCAAAACCTCATGCCCAAGAAAAATCCGCACATCGGATCTGGTTTCGACGACTTCCTCAAAGAGGAAGGCCTGCTGGCGGACGTGATCGCCGGGGCCGCCAAGCGCAACCTCGTAATGCAGTTCGAAGAGGCGCGCAAGAAACAGCGCCTGACCAAGAGCGCCCTCGCTCAGAAGGCCGGGATTTCACGGATGCAACTCGATCGCGTCCTCGACCCCGACAACCTCAGCGCCAGCCTCAAGATCATCGCTAAGGTTTCGACCGCTCTCGGGAAGAGCGTGTACTTCAAGCTCCTGTAGCCTACTAGGCTTTTGTGGCGCGCCGACTCAAGGCGTCGGACATGCGCCGGTACGGGTTGCCCGCCCTCGCTGCCTCAGACAGTACTCAAATCCAGACTGAAGAGCAATCGCAAAACAGAGACCACCGCATCCCTCAGATTGGCGATGTCTTCATTGGTCACGTCGACCGTCGCACGTTCATGAATCAGCTTGTTGCGCAGCTCCTTGTAGTGATTGAGCCGATCCAGGATCCGCTGATCGATTACCACCACCTTGAAGACCGTCGCCACCACCTGGTCGCGCCGCTCAAAGAGCTGCTTGAGATTGACGTTCGGGAACTGCGCGGCATTGTGTGTGATGTATTCCTTGAGAGCGATCTCGAAGGCGCTATCCAGCAAGATCAAGGCGATGCGGTTTCGGGTTTCGAGTTTCTGCCGCAGGATCAGATCGACCGCGGTGATGCTTTCGACTAACCCGATGGTCCAGGGCAGATCTCGGGTGCGCTCGCGATTGCGTGCGCGCACCTTCTCGGCGTAGGGTTTCTGAACCTTTGGCAGTTCTGGCAATACCAGTTTGCGACCGCCAGTCACCTGCTCAGGCGGGATCGGCGCCACGGTGCCGCCATCAAACCGGAGGACTTTCCCTTCCCAATCATCCTTGAAACGTCTCGACAGGCTCGAAAAATGGCGGGTTAGCTGGATGATCGTTGGGCGTATACGGTGAAACGTTGCGTGATCGGTGTTCACACCTGTCTTGCTGCTGTTCCATGGCATCAAAATTGCGGGACCGTTAAGTCGGACGATCACACGGCAAAGTGAGGCATCCGGGTGTGGAACCCCAGCCTCTGACGTCACATAGTAGCCGACCGACCGATCCTTGAGGTCACGAACCACCAAACGATCATTGCAGTAGATGTACACGCCATAGTTCGAGAGTTCGGGATCACGGTCTCGAATTAACCCGGCGGTCACTTCCACGTTCAGCGCCGTACGCCCGTCTGGTGTGACCTGAAACTTCGCCTGTCGCGGCGGGAATTCGGGAGGAAACGCCCACGCGTCGAATGAGCGCGGTCCGAGTGCCTTCCCATTCACCGTGAGGGTGAACCGCCCGCCTTCAATAAAGGCCCCATAAGTACTCTCGAAGTGCTCGATCAACCCAGGCACTTCATCGGCCGAAATAGTTCGACGAAGCTGGCTGAGCTCGATCCGCATCGAACCCGCCTGGATCTCATCTGTGCGATAGACGGGCAACTCCCAATCAGCAGCCTCCAGCCAGTGTTTTGTGATTTCGACCTGATGGCTATCGACTTCGGACAGGTGGCGAGTTCGAATGACGACATGCTCAGCCAGCGCGACAACCGCGCGCTTGCTGCCGACTCCAAAGATGCCAATTGAGGCCCCATCGGGCGCGTTCTTGCTGCCTCCGGGGGCAACCAGCAACCGAAGGTCTTCACGGAGCACACCACCGGCATTGTCGGTGTAGCGAATGATCTGGCGATCGGTGTCGAGATCAAGGTCGACCGTCAGAGGCGGTCGATCGGCCGTGCCCGACCAGGTGTCGATGGCGTTGTCGATCAACTCGGCCAGCGAGGTCGCCAGGTCATAGTCGCTGATGATCGACCAGAACATCCGCTTATCGGGTGTGCCGTCAATGGTGTCGATTTCGGTCTTTGCCATCTATACCTTCTCTAATCAGTAACTCAGAAGCAACTATTCAATGTCCTCATCGGGTGAAGGCGCAGGAACATACACGCGCTGGAGCGGCAGAATGCCCTTGTAGCGCGAATCGAGCTGCTCATAGTGTTCGAGCACCAGTTCAACGAGCTCGACGGCGTCAATAAGCCGCAGATTGTTCTTGGCCTTGGCAAACGCCCGTGCGGCCGATGAGAAATCGCCGAGGGTCACGAACAGTCCGTATTCCTTCTCATGGGCTACCGTGCCATAGAGAGCCTGCACAGCCGGAGCGCCGACACTTTCCGTCGAGCTCTTGACCTGCACCTTGATGATTGGCGGTTCAAATCCCAACTCGTCCTTGTGCGCCACAATATCAATGCCGCCATCGGGACCAGGAGGCGACACACGCGTCCTGTACCCCATCGTGTTCAGTAACTGAGCGACGAAATCGGTGAGCGGATGCCCCTTAAGTTCTTGTTCGAGGGTTTTGAGGACAAAGTCGCGTGTCACTTGTTCGATGTCTTCTGCCACCGCTTTGACGGTCTCGTCCTTCTGGACAGGCGTCTGGGCCTCGACTGTCTTGCCGGTGAGTGACGCGACGAAATCCTGTGCGTAGTTTCGGACCTGAAAGAGGCTCATGGCCGAGCCGATTTCGTAGAGAGCGCCCTGAGAAAAGGCCGTTCTCGCGACATGCTTGTGCCACTTCACAGCTCGCTGATGTGGATAACCAGCGGAAATATCAGGACGATGGGCGTACTGCCCCGTCACTTCGCCGATGTGAACCTTGCGGTCCAGCTTGGATGGATAGACTACGAGATCCCCTAGTTTCACTTCATGCAGAAATCGAAAGGGTTGGCCCGCCCCCAGTGGAACCGCAGCCGGTTTCGTATCGGGATACGCTTCAAGAATTGCGCTCTTGAAGGCCTCGCGATTGGCCCCGATCTTCGAAAGGTCGCCCATCTTGTCCCAGCCGATGGCCACACAGTTGTTCTCCAAGAACAGTGAATTTGCGTCGCCAGTTCGACCTGCATGAAATCCCCAGACACTGCGCTCAGATGAACTCATATTGACCTCACGTGTGGCGGCCTTGCGTGCAGCCTTCACCTCGAAGATGTGAGCACCTGGTTCTCGACCTGTTCAAGATAACTCGGATTGTCGGACCAGGTATCCGGTTCAACCACGGCAAAACCAGGGCGAGCGCCCAGCCCGATTCCGAAATAGGCAGCATCTGGCAGGTGGCTTTCCGCCCAATCGCCATCGGAAGTCGATCGCTCCAGCTGCATTGGGTTGCGAAAAGGCTCCGCCGGAAAAGCCTTCTCAGCCATTGCCAAACGAAGCAGCTGGTCGAGGTAAATGCCCTGGTAGATCCACAACGACGCACTCTTTGTCACACTGCGCTGAAGCGGCCACTGAATGCCGACCAGAGAATCGCCAGCTCCAATAGCCTTTTTGTGTGCTATGAGGAGACGTTCCGGAAACCGCGGCGTTTCGTAGCCCAGGTCGGAACTGACTGCAGCTGCCCGGGAAGCGAAAAACGCCGCCAATCGAAAGAGACCGGCGGCAGACGCGATTCGTGCATAGTGCGACCAATAGGCGGCTTCCTGGTTATTAGGTTTCCGGCGCTCATCGCTGGTCGCCAGTGGCGGATCGATCACGGTGAGCGATCCGTTTTCGGACGGTGATCGGCCGGCCTCCGTCACCACGGCAATCATGGCCGTCGGATCCTGGAAGGTTCTGCGGACTGATGGCGCCCCGGCCGGTGAGTCCGGATCGAGCTTCTTCTTGAAAGCATTTGCCTTTGCCGCATTTCGGTTGGCGTTCGAGCGCGACGTCACGACGCCTTTAGCCTCCAGACGCAGCCAGGCATTCGCACCGATTGGCACCTCGTAGTCCAATTCTTTGCGGCCCTTGACTGGGATCGGCACCATTCGATCCCAAGGCACGTTGAAGGCCCCCGACATCGTCATGGTGGCCAGGGCCACGCCATATTGATGGCTGAACCCCGAGGTGAAGTCGCCGAAAGTGTTTTGAAAGGCCAGGTTGGCGTGGCTCGAATCCAGCGCCAAATAGAGACCACCCGCGGCAAACAGCCCTGCGCCGACGCCCATGGTCTGACCCAACATCTTTTGAGCCGCAACCTGGATCAGAGCGATGAGGCTAAACGGATATCCGCCCGTCGCCGCAAAGTAGTCGCAGAAAGATCGGGCCGGATCGTAGAGTTGATCGGGAGGGAAATCATAACGGCCACGGCCTTGCATCACACGGAGGCGCCGGACGCGGGTCAGTTCACCGAGATCAAATGTCTGCGTGACGACCAGCTTGTCGCTTTGGACTTGTATCGCCATGTCGGATCGTCGTAGCCCGCAAAACGGCTTATGACTCCTGGAGTTCTTTTAGCGTCCGCCCGGAACCATCCCGCCAGTCGACACGCCCGTTGGAATTGCGGCCCAGCATGACCCCGGCGGCTGTTGAGGGCGATCCGAAGCGATAATCGAGTGTTAGCCGGTATTTGTCGCCATCCATGATGAGGGCTTCATTCTCGATCAACGACTTGCGCATGGCCTTGATGAACTCATGGGCCGATTCAGTCTCGTCGAGCGCGGCGGTCGACCCTGCCCGCACGATGAAACCCTGTGGGGCCTCAAACCCCTGTGCCGTGATGCCACGCAATTTGAGGAACAATTCCGGAGCATGTACGGCCGGCTTCACTTGAGCGGGCTCGAAGAAACTGACGCCAATCACAGGGAGACACAACAGCATGTCTCGCAGGTAGCTCTCAGCGTCGGCGATGTCGGCTTCCGACAGCGTAGGCGGTTGTGGCACATTGCCGTTCTCCAGCTCGCAGCGTTTGGCACCTCTCGCAATTGCCACCAGTCGGGCTTCCAAGTGCTGAATGTGCGCCTTGTTGAGCCCTTGATCCTTGCTCGAGAAGATCACGCCGTGGGTCCAGAACTCCTTTTCGGAATAATGGCGCGTCACGCGGTTTTCGGTCGTGTCTCCCTCACCGATGTACACGCGCGGCAGGCCACCGACCTCCGAATCGCCCCAAAGCACGTACACGCCCGTACGCTTGGCTTCGGGGCGCACCATCGCCTCCGAAAACAAGGTGCGCGGAAACACCAATCCCACACCCACCCAATTCGACTTTTCGACCAGCCGCAGGCCCTCAGGTTCACCCTGCGGAACGAAGATGCGCACAGAGTATCCGATACGATCCATGTCCAGTGCCTCGAAAAGATGCAGCTTGTTCCGAAAACTCGATCATATCGTCAGCTGATCTGCAGCTCACGAATGCGCATGCGAAACACGTCGGTTAGGCGCGCCATCGCGTCGACGCCCCAGGCACGTAGTTGGGCGTGCTGGTCGGACGAGTCTTTGATATTGCCCTGGTTGGCAGCGAAGATGCGGCACGCTCGTTTGGCCGGCAGCTTGTCCCACTCCAGCCGGCCTCCGAACTCAGCCTCGATCTGTTCGCGCTGGGCAAGCAACTCTTCAAATACCCGCTCGTTCTGCTCTTTGCTGCCCGTATCGATGTAGAGCTCCACGCGGAACTGGTTGCCCTTGCCAAACGCCCACGCGAAGGCAAACCCAGTGCGGCCACTGCTGAAGTCCCACCAGTTCTGGGGTGAGGTGCGCGTCGACCGCGTCAGGCCGGGCCGCACCTGCTTGAAGCGTTCGATCACGTCCGCAAAGAAGACCTGGTAGAGAGCCCCAGTGTCCCGGCGGAACAGGACAGCGCCCACGTTTTGATCGACGTCGTCGACACGCCAACCGGCGCGTGCCCAGGCCGCCGCCTGAGGATGTGTATCCGGGTCGTTCGCCCACCAGGCGCGATGATTCCGCGCCGACGGCGGCAGCGGTTCGTGGAGCAGCTTTTCGATGTCGTCAAAGGTCAATCGCAAGACGGGCGAGACATCCGAGCTGTCGCGCAGAAAGCGTTCGAGGGGCTCATACTTGCCATGCTCGCCGGCCGAATAGGTTTGCGGCGCCTCGCGAATCATCGGATGCACCGGCGTCGGCATCGACTCGTAGGGCCGGGCCAGTTTGGGTCGAGTCGACAACCAACGCCGCGCCTCAGAGAGCGCATCGCGCTGCACGGGGTCGAGATCGCCCCGAAAGTGCGCGAGTTGATTGCGTATGTCGCGGACCTGGGTCAGATACTCCTCAAAACTGCGCTTTGGATCGAGCTTGCCTTCCAGTTTGCCCCAGACTTCCTTGTGCGTCAGGAGCCTGATCTGATCGCCCAGCGACAGTTTGTCGTATTCGCGAGCCGGTTTGGTGGTGTCTTGCCTGTCAGGGCCGAAGACTCGCATCATGGCTGCCTCGCGCTTCTTCTCATCATCGAAGAGCACGTCCGTGTACTGGCGCAGCGTGACCTCGATATCCTGCACCCACATCAAGCCTTCCGAGAGCTCGCGAAAGAACAACGTCGCATCAGAAAGGGTAAAGATTCGATAGGGCTTGTCGTTCTTGACCACCACGATCGCAGGCACATCGCGGAACTGGTCGAGCGCGTCGAAGACCTCGGCCTCGGGATCCATCCGGCGCGCCGTATCCATGCAGTGATCGACCGTCAGGTCGAGCAGCGACACCGCGGCTTTCTGGTGGTAGTACGAGCGGATGATGGTCTTTTCAGAGACGATGCCCTTCAGCCGACCCTGGCGGTCGACGACCGGCAGCTGGCTGTAGTCGTGCTTGAGCATGAGGTCAAGCGCCGACGCGAGCCGCTGGTCCACCTGGACGCACAACGGCTCTTCACGATCTTTGAGCAGGCTCTCGAGAGGAAACAGCATCCCGCCACTCCTTCTGATCGCCAATGCTGAAGCTCAGGCGCCGAAGCTTATTCGCTCAGGGCTTTCAGCAGCGCATCCCGCGCGTCAGAATAGAACACAATCGTCACCTTGGTGGCCAACTCGTCAGGCAGCTCGAAAAGCTGTTTGCGGGCCGAGACCGGCATCAGGATTTTCTGCGCGCCCTTGTCGGCGGCCAATTCGATGACACTGACGGCGTTATAGATCGACTCGATCGAACCACCCAGGTTCAGGCCGCCCACGATCACCAGGCCGCCCTCGAGGCTGCGCTCGACCAGGGCCGAGCTCATCGCGAGCAGGATCGGCACGCCCGTCGACGCCCCGCTCTTGCTGGCATCGAACGCACGCACCTGAAGGGTGAGCTCGTGCGACCGCGGATCGCGATCGCCGACGTATTCCTTGGCCCTCACGTACAGGTTCTGTTCGGCACAGCGCACGCTTTCACGCAACGGCCCAGGTGGCGCCTGGTTCAGGATCTTGACTCCGCCGCCCGGCCCAACCGTCACTTCGATCCGGAACAGCCCGGGGTTCTCGTCGGGCCCGCCCGGCGAGACCGCCCACACCTGCCCAGCCGGCAACGGATCGCTGCCGACGCTGCTCTCATTGCGCAGCTCGGGCGTCGAGACGAATTGCTCGATGCCATCCGGCAGCATCGTGAAACTGAAGTGCGTGTTGCGGAACTCGGCCGCGCCGATGCGCTTCTGCTGCTCCTTGACCCGCCGGCGGGTTTCCAGGGCCAACCGCGCCGCCCACTCGATGGCTTCGTCCGGGATGTCGGCCTCGGCGTCGGGGTACATCAGCTTGAGCAGGCCGCTCATGGTCTTCTGCACGGCGGTCGTGTCGCGGCCGCTGAGCGCGCCGCCAAACAGGATCCGGCCCTGGAGCCTGTTCACCCGGCCCTGGGCCCGCAGCTGGTTCCAGCACGACGAAAGAAAGTCGCTGACCAGGCCGAAATGGTTGGTCAGCTGGTCGCGATTGACCTTCGGGACATCCCAACCGGGGATGTAAGCATGGATCCGGTCCATGAAAGCCGTGTCGTCGCGCATTTCGGGCGGCATCGGCCCGAGGAGGTGCCCGAGGCGCTGTTGATGCTCGACGTCGACGTCGAAGTTGCCGACCATGACGATGCCGCCGAAGCCCCGGATGCTTTCCTTGCCGCGGCTGAACTCACCGGACTCCATGTAGCCCTTCATGATGTTCACGCCGTCTTTTTGGTCGAAGGAGATGCCCGACACCTCGTCAAAGCACACCACGTCGTACTGGCAGACAAGGCCCCGTTGCCCGTTCTGGTTGTTGACGAACATCTTGGCCACCGTGGCCTTGCCACCCGACACCAGGTGGGCGTACGGCGACACCTGTTGGAACAGATGGCTCTTGCCGGTGCCACGCGGCCCGAGCTCGACCACGTTGTAGTTGTTCTCGACGAACGGCACCATGCGGAGCAGCATCACGTCGCGCGTGCGCTCGCTCAAAATCGTAGGCTCGAGGCCAATGCTGCGCAGAAGGAAGCTGCGCCACTCGTCAAAGGTGAAGAGCGCCCGCCCTCGGCTGAGGATCTGCAAGACGTTGACCTTCGAGAGCTGGATCTCGCGCAGCGACTCGATGCCAAACGGGTGGCCGTTCTTTTCCTCGGCGATGCCCGGGTCATAGGTCAGATCGACCTCGGCGTAGAAGCCGCCGGTGAGCATCCGGTCGTGGGTGTGGACCAGGTCATCGTCGATGCGGACGTCGTTGAGGCGTACGCTCGGCAGCTCGGCCACGAAACAATCGTTCTTGGCGTCGAGCCGGGCCTTGACCAAATCGATCAGCTTGACGCGGCCCTGCTCCTTGGCGCGGGCTTTGAACAGCTCTTCCTCGCCGGCCCGCACGGTGCGGCTCGCCAGCTGGCGCTGGACGATCGCCAGGCCTTCGGTGATCTCGGCCTCATCGACGCTGGCGCAGTAGCGGCCGAGCAGGAACTCGGCCACGTAGGTCGGCACCGGATACTGGCCCTTGAACTGCCGGACGAGGTCCTTGCGGACGAGATAGCCCTCGAAAGCCTGGGCCGCGATCTGATCGAGCGGATCCAACTCCATGTCAGTTCTCTCCAACCGTCAGCGTGTGCTTGAAGACGACTTCACCGTTTGCATCCAGCACAACCAGGTGCGCCGGATCACCCAGGGCTTCTTCATCCAATACGAGCAGCGTGATCTGCGGTGTATCGGCCTTTGCCGGCGCCGGCTCCTTTGCCAGGCTCGATTTTGGATCGGCAGCCTTGCGACGAATATCGACCGAACAGCCGGCGATGCCATCCAATTCGGCCCGCAGCCTGAGGCCGCTCCACTTCAACGACTTGAGGGCGATGGACTTCGGCGCCCCGCCGCCCACCGTGATCGACAACGATGGGATCAGGGCTTCCTGGACGGTCAGGCCGCCATGAGCATATTCCATGTTGGCGGTGAAGCAAGCGATGCCCGGCGCCAGGATGACGTGCTCGGCCGAATCCCAGAACCAGCTCGTGGCCTGATACTTAGATTGAGCGCCCGGCTCGAGCGTGGCGCAGCGCCCCCATTTCGACTGAGTCAGATGCTTGGGCAATTCGGCCTTGGGCATACCACCCGGCACCATCAGCCAGCCATGATCGGTGACGACCTGCACCCTCGACCAGCCGGCGTCGAACAGGTCTTTGATGCGTTGCTGCACTTTGGCCAAATCGTCTTTGACGCGCTGGGCCAGTTCGGCCCCGCCTTCGTGCCCGTGGCTGTCGAAGGCCGCGGACTCCGTCCAGGCGCATTCGACGCCGAGTTCGGTCGTGTCGGGGTCGATGAACGTGATGCGCTCGGTCGCCAGCAACTGCTTGAACCGCGCATGAGACAGCGCTTTCTCGGTTTCCTGTTCGACCGGGTCAAAGCCCTCACTGAGCAAGGGGCCGCCGAGGTGGCGGGCCAACGGCTGCCAGGCGCGCTTGGCCGTTGCCGTAACGGTGGGCAGGGCCGACCAATCGGTTCCGAACGACACGCCGTAGCCGGCTTCGATCAGCTGCGCCTCGAGCAGGCGGGCCACATCCATCCGCAGGCCGTCGACGAAGAAGTAGATCGTGCCGGTCTCGACGGCGAACGTGCGGCACGTTCGCGGGCCGGTGTTGGGATACTCGGCCGCGATCGACTGAGCCATCTTGGCGAGGCGCTCCAGCCAATCGAGGTAGACGGCGCGAATGGCCGTGACGACGGCCTTCTTTGCGGCGCCTTGGCGGGCAAAGGTGAGCGCCTCGATCACGGCCGCATCGACCTTCCAGCCGGTGCTGGCGTAGTAGGTCGCCAGCTCCGGCCAGCTGCCCAGATGCGGCAATGACTGCGCCGTGCCGGCGAGTTGTCGCAGCGGCCGGACGGCCTGGGCCAAGGGGCTCTCACCCAGCTGTGCCCAGACCCAATCGGCACGGATGGCGTGTGCCTCCGCCTGCTCGGCGATGGCCTGCGCGGCATCCTTGGGCGCGGCGTTCTCAAGGGTCTTGAGCGCCTGTGCCAGGTTTTCTTCAGCGGCGATGTTCAGGGTCGGGTAGAACTCGTCACTCGGGTCCGGCAACACTGAGGGCTGCCGGTTCAACTTCGCGAGCAGTTCGCGGACGCCGGAATAGTTGCGCGGCGCCTCGCGATAGCGGTTCCAGACGTTTTGCCAGGCGCCCTTGCCCGCAACCAGCTTCTCGGCTGCGCCGAGAGCTCCATCCTTCTCAGGATCGAAGTGATAGGTGTCGCGGCAGATCGCGCGGAAGCTTGACCAGCCGGAGCCTAACGTCTCCAACGTCGCTCGCACCTGAGTGGGATTCCCCATCCAGCGCAGCAGGGTTTGAGCAGGATCAGGTGTGGTGTAGGCCCGGAAGTCGTTGGCCTCGAGCTTATGGCCTTGCAGGGTGCCTTCGTCGAGCGCTAGCAACTTCGGAAGGCACTCCTGAATGGCGCGCCGCGTCTCCTGATCGCCGGCGACGTCAAGGCCGAGGCCACCGTCACTGGTCGACAGGAAGGCGGCCGGTGTCCAGTCCTTTCCATTCTTCTGGGTCCAGAACTGCCCGCGAAACTGAAGCGCAAACAAATGCCGCGCCGCCGCCGGGCACTGCTCGGCATTCCGAAACGCCGAGCGGCTCACGCCAGGCAGGTACAACACCGGAACGGACTTAGCCGTGGGCTCGACCTTTTCGAGTTGATAGCGCAACCAGATCGATGGCCCCATCGCTTGATCCGGGGCGTAGTCGCCCAAAACCCAAAGCACTGGGACAACGTCACGCAATGGCGGGATGGCCTCGCGCCAGAGGCCTTCCTCATCGGGCCACAGGATCACGAGCGGGCGCACCATGTCGCTCGGATTATGCGTTGCCGCATCGCGGAGGGCCTGAACCAATCGCTCGAGTACGGTCATGATGATCGTGCCTGGCGCTTACGCTCTAGGGTCAGATGGACGTTGTTCCAGCGCGTGCCCACATACTCTTTGCCGCCGACCGGGTCGGTGCCAGGTTCATCTTCACACCAGAACCACGGGTACTCGTCTTTGGGCCGAATGGGCTCGGTGCCGCGATCCTTGTCGTTCAGCTTGAGTGGCACCGAACGGAACAGCCCCGCGCCTTTGCGACCCACATCACCGGCCATCAAAAAAGGCCGGATGTTCTGGCGGATGCCGTCGTTGAGATCGGGGTTCCAGCCGATCGCCTGATCCTTCAACGCCTTCCACCGCACGAAGATGTCCAGCGGCGCTTCGCCTTCAAGGATTGCGGCCAGCTTGTTTTGGAGCCCACGCGCAGCCTGAAGGCGTTCGACAGCGCCGGGAACGTCGGCCTTGACATCATCTTCCTGTTGGCGGATCCAGTCACCGAGATAGCTGTACGTCAGCTTCTGAAGGTTGGCGTGATCGAGCTTGTGGTAATTCACCAGCACATGAAAGCCATCGGCTCGCCCATCCCAAAGATGCCAAACAAACGGTCGGCCAAAGAACTGTTTCGTATGCTGTACGAAAAAGGCATCCCGCAACCAATCCTCTAGAGTGGTTGACCTGCTCGCATTGGCCGGGTCCGCACTCAAGAGTAATGCGCGTTCGTCGTACTTGCCCAATGCGGTAGCAAGCAATTGTCGTAGACGTGCAGCTCCACCCTGTTCGCGATTGATGGGCGGCAGACATACAATCCCATCCTGATCGCAAAAGTCCGCCAGGTCGTTCCACGTTGCCTCATCGCTCTTGGCCGAAGGTTTACCCATTTGTCGTGGCCATTGGTACCCAACAAGGCGCGCCACTGCTACTTGAAGTGGACTGCTCGATCCTTTCGGACGTCCGCCAAATAGCCATTGTGTTATGTCCGTACTGGATGGGTCTGGCACTCCATTTGGGTACTTCTGGAATCCAATCTCCCTCCACTGGTTAATATCGATAGGAGCTTTCTCAAAGTACCCAACATCGACGCTGAGTTTCTGATTTACGCTTCGGACCGCCTTTACAAACGCTTCGGACGACGCAAACGCCCACAGCGCGACTAAGTCTTCCTCTCGCCGCGGGATTAACACACAAATGACGTTCTCGAACAATTCACCTGTATAAAGGGTAACTTTCAGATCACTCATGTACGTGATCGCCACGCCGCGTTTACTCCACGCCTCACGACCAGCGATCGTTGCACCGCCTCCGCCTGTCCGGGCGGCTAGTTCGCCCCTTCCTTGATCCCAAAGCAGAACCGACTCTCGACCTCCGTATTCCACTGTCACATCGACGGTGCTTTGCTGCAAGGCCCATCTGGTGTCTCGAAGGTCAACCTCCCAGAAAAAGCGCCGAAACTGTGGAGCATCTCCGGACGTAATCCCACCGCGAACAAAGCCAATTGCGCCCAAACGTGTCTTCTCGTCGTCGTCACCAATCTGAAAAATGGCATCCGAGTCCTGGTGTTGACGACTCTGCCGTAAAGTAACAAGCCCTCCCTCTCGAAGGTGTTTGGACTTATCAGCAACCGTGCTGGCCGCAAATGAATCGGTCGCGGAGATTTGATGATTGTGGAGCGGAATCGACTTCGTAATGGCCATTAATGCGACGTTGACTACCTCTCCACTTATCATTTCGAAAGCGCCCGGTCCTAATCGAGCAACGATATCCCATTGCAGACTCGCGAAACAAGTTTTGCGGAAAGACCGATAAGTCCTTAGAAACAGCCAGTTCTGCGGAACAACAACGGCTATAGAGCCACCACGGAATAGAAGCCCCTCTACGCGAGAGACAAAGCAAGTTGCCAGGTCAGCCGACGCTTTGGGGTAAGTCGTCTCACAATAGGCTTTCAGACTCTCGTGTTGCTTACTTGAACCAAGGTAGGGGACATTAGTAGGAACCAGAGAGTATTGCCCGGCCAACAACTCGGCGGCCTTGGCCAACCCTTGCGCCACCACTGCTTGCTCGTGGCGCTCCTCACCTTCCACCTCCGCCGACACTGCCTGCGTTAGCAGCGGCGCCAACTCCTCGAACGACCCCTCCGTCAGATCTCCCGTCTGCGCGCGCGGGTTGATCAGGCTTCCTAGCACCGGCGCATCCTTGAACAGCCCGTACAGCCGCGCCATCCCCCGCCGCAGCCGATCGTCCTCCCCCGCCAGCGCCACCCACTCCGCCTCCGTCGCGCTCGGCGCCAGCCCCGAACACGCCAGGTGCAACCCCGGCAATGCCTGATGCCCCGCCAGCTTCCACGCCGTCAACGCCACGTTGAACGCCGCGATCTGCGTGCACCGCTCGTCTAGCTCCAGCCCGTGCAGGTTGTCGCGCAGCACGGCCACCACCGCCGCCGAGGCGCTGAGGTGCTCCTCCTCCATCCGCAGCCGCGCCAGCAGCGGCAACGCGAACACCAGGAAGTGCCCGCTCCCCATGCACGGGTCCAGCACCGTCACCGCCGACGCCTCTCGCGGCCAGCCCTCGAACACGCCCGCCGCCGGCCGCCAGCTCTGCATCGCCTCGTCCTGCACAAAGCGCAGGTACGTCCACGCGATCGCCGGCAGCCCACCCCGCGCGGCCAGCCCCGCTGCTTGCCGCGCCTCGGCCTCCGTCGCACATCGGCTGACCGCGAAGACCTCCGGCTCGGCCGCCGCCAGCTTCCCGGCCCACCAAGCCCCCAGCGTGTTGTGCAGCAGGAACTCCACCATGTAGTCCTCGGTGAA